>JAZSQD010000060.1:0-8044 GCA_045537815.1 Acutalibacteraceae bacterium
TAGTAGTCAGTAGCCAGTAGCCAGTAGTCAGGGGAATTTCCTTCGGAAATTTCAAAGTTTAAGGCTACTTAATATAAGAAACGTTTATATTTTAAAGATGCAATTTTATTACTTATAAAAAAACTCAAAAATGCTCGGAGAGCATTCCCCTGACTACTGACTACTGGCTACTGACTACTATTCCACTAACCCATATATAAAGAAAGGACCTTAATACATGACATACATCATCGGAGATATCTGCGGCAATAAAGAAAAATATGAAAAAATGCTCGAAAAGCTCAACCCTAAGGACACGGACGCAGTTTTTGTTATCGGAAACGTGCTCTGCGGTGAAAACGGCATTGAAATCCTGCAGGATATGATGTACAGAGCAAACATCTTTCCCGTACTCGGTAAGCAGGAATATTATGCAAAGAAGCTTCTCCCCCTTATTGCCGAAAACGGCAGTACGGAAAAAGCGGCAGAAAATATCAGCGCAGAGGAAAAAGCTCTTCTTGCAGAATGGACTAAGCTGAAATGTGAAAAGACTGTTTCCGACTTTCTCTCTCTTGACGAGGAAGGCAGAGAGGCTATTCTTGATTATCTTTCCGAGTTTGCTCCCTATGAAGAAATCGAAGAAGGCGGAAAGACCTTTGTTATTGCTTCATCGGGTATAAGAAATTTCGACGAGGATAAGCCTCTCGAGGACTATGACGAGGAAGACTTTATCTTTGCCGAAACCGATTATATGACCCCCTATTTCAGCGACAGATATCTTGTGACCGGCAGCAAGCCCACTGCTATGATTTCAAGGGAATTCACGGGCAAGGTTTACAGCAAAAAAAGGCATCTTGCCATTGACTGCGGTGCACTTTACGGAGGTAATCTTGCAGCTGTATGCCTTAATCCTCTTAAGGTTTATTACGCTTGATTTGATTATTTAAGCGTGTTAAAATTTCAAAAAAAGAAAAGGAAGTGTTTATATGCCTCAGTGTCCCATTTGCGGAAAAGAAACAAATGAACCGAGAGAGATTACCGTTAAAAATAACAGACTCGTAAATCTCTGCTCGGTTTGTCACAGTTATCTTATATGTCTTGTAAAGCCCGTTTCGGTAAATGCCAAAAAAAGTGCTCGTGACTGGGCTCAGGAATATATGCAAAAAAACCAAAACCTTTATATACAGGATATTCTGAGTACCTGCTATAACTACTCTCTTGTTGAGGATAGTCAGGATGCGGAAAAAATCTTACCTCCTGTTGTTATACAGAAAAGTCCTCCTTTTTCCGGACAAAATATTGCTCAGCAAAATACAACGGGTGTAGCTTCTGTAATTTCTCAGCCCCCGATAAATAGTTACAGCTGTAATTATCCTTATATCGCACAGCCTGCGGTCAAAACAAAATACACAGGTATTGTAAAAATTATGGTTTACATCTCCTTGGTTCTCTTTATGATCGGCGGCGGGGCTTTAGGTGCAATAAGCGATGAAATTATAGGTATCATTCTCGGGGCTCTCGGCGGTCTGCTTGTGGGTCTTATAACAAATTCCGTAATTATGATGCTTGTTGAAACTGCCGAAAACACGGCTATTGCTGCCCGTACTGCCCTGAGAAATGAACAGCTTCTCGAAGAAATAAGGATTTCTCAGAAAAATTCTCAAAAATAAAAATTCATTATATTGATTTTTTATTCATATGTGAGTATAATATTACGCATATAAAGGACGGGAAAGTTCTTTAATTATAAAAAATGGAGGAAAATAAAATGCAAACTTCAAAAAGAAGCATCGCAAAGATAATTCTTGCATTTATGGTTATTTTTGCCGTTGCTTTCACAATGTCTGCCGTTGCGCTCGCCGCAGACGACACAACAACAGTCGGCGCAGCAGCAGAAACTTCCTTTACCGTTGATGTTGACGGTGAAGCAGCAGAGTATGACCTCACTGACGGTGAGTCAGCTCAGGCTTATGTTGATTCTTATGCGGATAACCTTACAAACGATAAGGGCTTCAAGGAGCATATAAACACAGCTCTTGCAAAAATCCGCGAATCCATCAGCAAATATGCTACCGTATGGGCTCTTATTCCCCCGATAATTGCTATCGTTCTTGCACTTATCACAAAAGAGGTTTACTCCTCACTTATTATCGGTATCGTTGCAGGCGGCTTTATCTATGCAGGCGGTAACTTTGAAACTGCAGTAAACCACGTTCTCTTCGACGGCTTTGTTTCAAGTCTTTCCGACAGCTACAATATGGGTATCATTATCTTCCTTGTGCTTCTCGGCGCTCTTGTTGCGATGATGAATAAGGCAGGCGGCTCCGCAGCCTTCGGTCGTTGGGCAGCTAAGCACATCAAGTCAAGAGTCGGCGCTCAGCTCGCTACTGTTGCTCTCGGCTGTCTTATCTTTATCGACGACTACTTCAACTGCCTTACAGTAGGTTCAGTTATGCGTCCCGTAACAGATAAGCACAATATCTCAAGAGCAAAGCTTTCTTATCTTATCGACGCTACAGCAGCTCCCATATGCATCATTGCTCCCATTTCATCATGGGCAGCAGCAGTTGCAGGCTTTGCAAAGGGCGCAGGCGCAGACAGCGGTATGAGCCTTTTCATTCAGGCTATCCCCTACAACTTCTACGCTATTCTCACAATCGTTATGATGATCTTCATCTCAATCAGAAAGATAGACTACGGCCCCATGAAGCTTCACGAGATGAATGCAAGACTTAACGGCGACATTTATACAACCGGTGAAAGAATTGACAACGCAGACGAAGAAATCAACCCCAAGGGTAAGGTTATCGACCTTATTCTTCCCGTTGTTGTGCTCATCATCTGCTGTGTTTTCGGTATGATTTATTCAGGCGGCTTCTTTGCTGCAGGCGAAGACAAGGCAGGCTTTATTGATGCATTCTCAAATTCAGATGCTTCCGTCGGTCTCGTTATCGGCTCTGCAATTGCTATTGTTTTTGCAGTCGTTTACTTCCTTATCAGAAGAGTTATATCCTTCAAGGAAATTATGTCTTCACTTCCCGAGGGCTTCAAGGCAATGGTTCCCGCTATCCTTATCCTCACCTGTGCATGGACTCTTAAGGCTATGACAGATTCTCTCGGCGCAAAAATCTTTATCTCAGAGCTTGTTAATTCAAGTGCAGGCTCCTTCGCATCTCTTCTTCCCGCAATCATCTTCCTTATTGCAGTGGGTCTCTCCTTCTCAACCGGCACATCATGGGGTACCTTCGGTATTCTTATCCCCATCGTTCTCAGCGTATTTGAGCCCGGCGATCCCATTATGATTGTTGCAATCTCAGCTTGTATGGCAGGTGCTGTTTGCGGTGACCACTGCTCACCCATTTCAGATACAACCATCATGGCATCCGCAGGCGGACAGTGTGACCACCTCAACCACGTTTCAACTCAGCTTCCCTATGCACTTACCGTTGCAAGTGTATCATTTGTCAGCTACATAATCGCAGGCTTCGTCCCCAATTGGATGATTTCACTTCCCATTGCACTTGTGCTTATGATAGTAACACTTCTCGTTATAGGCAAGGTTACAAAGAAGGCAAAATAATTCATATAAAATTAAAAGCACCCGTTTGGGTGCTTTTTTAATGCAAAATGTAAAATGCAGAGTGCAGAATTGCGCCGAAAAGTCATCAGGCGGCAGAGTTCTTCCCGCTCAGTCAGGGTTCTATTCTCGTTTGCAACGCAAACATATCGAAGCACTTAATCTTGCTGTCCCTGAAAGGCATCGTCACCGAAGCGCCTCCGGTGGAGGATGAAGCGAGGTGAGGATGGCGCAGCGGTCAAAATTGCCCGGCGCTCCAAGCCGAATGGCAATTTTGGGAACCGCAAGAGGCAAGTGGCACAAAGTGACGGAAGGGTTAAACCGCCCAACCGCCAAACTCACCTGTCGGTCAGTTGTCACGGACGACCGATGGTCGCCCCTACCGTGTTAAATTAAATACATCTATCGGTCAGTCCCTACGGTGCAACCCGACGGGGCGGGTAAAACCTTACCGATTGCACACTGTCGGGCGCAGTTCTGCACTCTGCATTCTGCACTCTGCATTAAAAAAAGCACCCGAAGGTGCTTTTTTTATCAGTATTCTGCTTCGCCTTCAAAGACGAGAACTGCGTTACCTGTAAGGAAGATGCCGTCGTCGTTGTAGGTTACTGCAAGGTCGCCGCCCTTAAGCTTGACGGTGATTTCTTCTCCCTTGTCACAAAAGCCGTTTTCTACCGCGGCAACAACCGCAGCAGCCGCACCCGTGCCGCAGGCAAAGGTTTCCTTGTTACCTCTTTCGTAAGCTCTCATCTTGATTGTGTGACGGTTTACGATTCTTACAAATTCGGTGTTGATTCTTTCGGGGAAGATATCAGCCTTCTCAAAGAAGGGTCCGATTTCGTTAAGGTCAAGTGAGTCGATATCCTTGAGGAATACAACACAGTGGGGGTTACCTACGCTAAGGCAGGTGATGTTGTAGCTTCCGCTGCCGAGTGTGATGGGATAGTCGATTATTGCATCCTCGTCAAGTGTGCAGGGAAGGTCGGAAGGCCTGAAGGAGGGCTTGCCCATATAAACCTCGGTGGATACTACCCTGCCGTTGGTTGTGTAAACCTTGACATTCTTGATACCTGCACCTGTTTCGATGGTCATTTCCTCTTTTCTGACAATGTTGTTGTCATATACCATCTTGGCAACACATCTGATTGCGTTACCTGCCATCTTACCCTCAGAGCCGTCTCTGTTAAAGATTCTCATTCTGACATCGGCAACATCGGAATTTTCGATAAGCACGATACCGTAGCCGCCGATACCCGTATGTCTGTCGCAGAAGTTGATACAGAGTGATTCGGGGCAGGTAATCTCACCGTGACGGTTATCGATGAAGATATAGTCGTTGCCTGTACCCTGCATCTTAGCGAACTTGAACTTATTTCTTGTCTTTCTCATTGAGTTGATATCAATAAGCTCTGTGTTCTGCTGAGTGTAGTTGCTTGCCATAATATCAAGCATTGCATTAGCCGTATCAAGTGATGTAAAGCATGCAATACCGAGTTGCAGAGCCTTTCTGCGAAGAGCAATGAAGTTTTCCATTGTGGTGTCGAAAAGGACGCCTGTGTAGAGAATGAAGTTGATTTTACCGCTCTCAAGAAGCTTGAAGCAGTAGTCGCTCTCAGTGATACCCTTTACATAGGTAACATTGATGCCTAAGTTTACGATAGCTCTTGCAGTTTCCTTTGTGGCATAGATACGTATGCCCAAATCAGCCATTTTCTTGGCAATAGAGACGATTTCGTCAAGGTCGTGCTCATCAACACTGAGAAGCACTCCGAGCTCGTTACTGCCCGCTGTGGGCTTAATATCGATGCCTGATGAGGTGAGAGCCTTGAAAAGTGACTCGTTGAGAGTTTTACCGATACCGAGAACCTCACCTGTTGACTTCATTTCGGGGCCGAGGTAGCTGTTAACGTCATTGAGTTTTTCAAAGGAGAATACGGGAGCCTTTGCAGCGAAGTAAGGCGGAGCCTCGTAAAGACCTGTGCCGTAGCCTAAATCTGCAAGGGGTGTGCCTGTCATAACCTTTGTTGCAAGGTCAACCATGGGAACGTTGGTAACCTTACTGATATAAGGAATGGTTCTTGAAGCTCTGGGGTTAACCTCGATGATATAAAGCTGATTTTCATAGATAAGATACTGAATATTGACAAGTCCCTTTGTGCCGAGAGCAAGGGCAAGCTTTTCTGAGCAGTCAACAACTGTTTCTGTCATCTTATCGGTGAGTGAATATGGAGGATAAACGGCAATGGAGTCACCTGAATGAACACCTGCACGTTCAATATGCTGCATAATACCGGGGATAAGAACGTCCTTACCGTCAGAGATAACGTCAACCTCGATTTCGATGCCTGACATGTATTTATCGACAAGCACCGGGTTTTCGATACCTGTTGAAAGAATCTTATTCATATATCTTTCAACCTCTGCATCGTTATGGACAATCATCATATTCTGACCGCCGATAACGTAAGAAGGTCTGAGAAGAACGGGATAGGTAAGTCTGTTTGCTGCCTCAAGAGCTTCCTCAAGGGTCATTACACCGCATCCCTTGGGACGAAGGAAACCGAACCTTTCAAGAAGTGCATCAAACTTTTCTCTGTCCTCAGCGGTGTCAATACCCTGCTGAGATGTGCCGAGGATTTTAATGCCGTTATCGTCAAGGAACTTTGTGAGCTTGATAGCAGTCTGACCGCCGAAGGCAACAACTACACCGATGGGCTTTTCAACCTCGATGATGTTCATTACGTCCTCTTCGCAAAGAGGCTCGAAGTAAAGTCTGTCGGCAGTATCATAGTCGGTTGATACGGTTTCGGGGTTGTTGTTGACGATAACAACGTCATAGCCCAGCTCCTTAAGAGTCCATACACAGTGAACGGAGGAGTAGTCGAATTCGATACCCTGACCGATTCTGATGGGGCCTGAGCCGAGAACCATAACAACGGGCTTGCCTGAACGCTCATAGCGTCTTGCTTCACAGGCCTTGTCATAGCTTGAATAGAAATAAGGTGTTGTAGCGCTGAATTCTGCACCGCAGGTATCAACCATCTTATAGCTTGCCTGAAGGTGGAATGCAGGGTCAAACTTACAGAACTTTGCAAGTGTTTTATCTGTATAGCCTAATTTCTTAGCTCTGAGGTAGGTATCCTCGTCGATTTCCTTGCCTGAGATTTCATTTTCAAAGTCGGCAAGATTCTTGAGCTTTGCAATAAACCACTCGTCAACGGCTGTGATTTCGTGGATTTTTTCTATTGAAACGCCTGCCTTGATTGCCTCAAAGATTGTGAAAATACGTCTGTCGTCGGCAATGTCGAGTCTCTCGAGAATATCAAGGTCGCTGATAGGTGCTGCGTTGAGTGAATCAAGTGAGATTTCTGCGCCTCTGATAGCCTTCATCACGGCGTTTTCAAAGGAGTGACCGATACTCATAACCTCACCGGTAGCCTTCATCTGAGTGCCGAGCTTTCGGCTTGAGCCGAGGAACTTATCAAAGGGCCACTTGGGGAACTTGACAACAACATAGTCAACACTGGGCTCGAAGCAAGCGCAGGTCTTACCTGTTATGTCGTTGAGAATTTCGTCAAGGTTATAGCCGAGGGCGAGCTTTGTTGTCATCTTGGCGATAGGATAGCCTGTTGCCTTTGATGCGAGAGCCGATGAACGTGAAACTCGGGGGTTAACCTCGATAACCGCATATTCAAATGACTCGGGGTTAAGAGCAAACTGGCAGTTACATCCGCCGACAATCTTAAGTGCAGAAACAATGTCGAGAGCTGCCTTGCGGAGCATTGAATATTCTTTATTGGAAAGTGTGAGGGCGGGAGCAACAACGATACTGTCACCTGTATGAACACCGACAGGGTCGAAGTTTTCCATTGAGCAAACAGCTATTGCGTTGCCTGCGCTGTCACGCATTGTCTCAAATTCGATTTCCTTCCAGCCCTTGATGTAGCGTTCAACAAGAATCTGTGTGATGGGTGAAGCATCAAGACCTGTCTTTGCAACAAGGCGTAATTCTTCTTCGTTATAGGCAACACCGCCGCCTGCACCGCCAAGGGTAAACGCGGGACGGATAATAACGGGATAACCGATTCTGTTTGCGATTTCAACCGAGGTTTCGATATCGTTTGAAATATCTGAGGGAATGCAGGGCTGACCGATTTCTTCCATAGTGTTACGGAAAAGGAGTCTGTCCTCTGCCTTGTCGATAGCTTCAACGTCTGTACCGATAAGTCTTACACCGTGAGTCTGAAGGAAGTTTTCCTTCCAGAGCTTCATGGCAAGGGTAAGACCAACCTGACCGCCGAGACCTGCAAGAAGTGAAGTCGGAGGCCAAGCGGTCTTAGGAAGACAAAGGGCTATGACAACTCCTTGGCTCACAGAACGACATGGCTACGATCCGACTTCTTACACCGTGAGTCTGAAGGAAGTTTTCCTTCCAGAGCTTCATGGCAAGGGTAAGACCAACCTGACCGCCGAGACCTGCAAGAAGTG
>JAZSQD010000139.1:0-3358 GCA_045537815.1 Acutalibacteraceae bacterium
ATTCACGAAACTGACCGTCAATACTTTCTTCTTTCTGACTGTCAGAAGAGTATCTTGCGTAGATAACGCCTATCATATATATTTACCTCCTTTGATTTCTGTAAATATTGTAATTCATATACTTGTTTTTGTTAAATGTGCGGATGCGACTTTTACATCGCACCCGCTGTTTTTTATACGATTTCCTTTAACTTATCCCAATCCTTGTCCCATTCTTCAAACTCTTTTCTGCCTTGCTCACTTTCAAAGAAGGACACTATATCGGGAAGAAAACATCTGACAAGAGATTCAGCGGCATCCTCTGAAATGAGAACACCGCCGAGATTATCGGAATTAACCTCGCTTTCGCTAAAATTTATCTTTACATCATTCATAGGCTACCTCCTTATCTCGCATCCCTGCCCTGACGGGCTCTGTATCTGCTCTCACAGATTTTTATGATTTCTTCTTCAATCTGTTCGGTTGTGTAGCTTTTCGGAAAGTATTTTCGTATTCTTTCAGCAGGGATTCTGATTTTCTCTCGCTGATTTGCCTTTTCCTCAGCCAAGATTTCACCTATATGCTCAGGAGTTAAACCTTCCTCTTTGCTTATTGCACGAAGCCTTTGAGCCTGAGATAAGTTTGGAGTAGCATCACAGACACGGATTTCTTCAACCAAATCCGCCTGTTCCACTTCATTCAGATATGAAAGCTCAACCGCAGGTGTAAATGCAATTCGTTCTTCATCAATAAGGTCAAGCAGTTCAGGAACAAGATAAGTTAAACGGATATAACGGTGAATCTGTCTTGAGCTTTCATCAACTGTTTCTGCCATTAAATCTCTGCTGTACTTTTGGCCAACTTGTCCAAAAGTTTTACCCTGATGATTTAATGCTTCAAGCTTCAGCTTATAAGCAAATGCCTTCTCCGACGGTAATATATGCTCTCGGTGCAGATTACTGTCCACAAGCATAATAGCCGCTTCATCACGGCTTACGGCATAAATTAAAGCAGGTACTGTTTCCAGCCCTGCTTTCACTGATGCTCTCAATCTTCTGTGACCTGAGATAATCTCGTATTCATCTGTTGTATTTTCAATAGGTCTTACGACAATGGGTGATATAACACCTTTCTGCTGAATACTCTCTATGAGATTATTCATCTCTTCATTGTCTAAAACCTTATACGGATGTCCCTCAAAGGGATGAATTTTTTCTACCGGGATATTTACCGGTGCTTTTAACTTTTTGTTAGCCATTTTATCGGCTCCTTTCATTTTTATTCTTAATATTTTTGTTGTTACGGTTATTACGCCGTTCTTCATTTTGCCGCTGTCTTTCTTCCTGCTGTTTAACATAGCGGGCATATTCTTCCTGCCTTGCTATTTCAGCCTTGGTAAGATAATTAGGTGGCGGTTCACCTATGAGCTTTGAAACGGTATCAACGCTTCGGTTAAAGTCGTATTCGCTGATGTTGTAATTTATTTCAGCTGTATGCCTTGCCTCTTTCTCTTTTTCAGGGCGTATTTTCATTCTCTCGGCTTTCAGTTCTTCTGCATCTGCTTCATCAGCCTGTTTTTCGGTTTCTTGGTACTGAGCAAGTGTCTTTTGGATTTCTGTTTCCATTCTCTTCTCCTCGGCTTCAAGCTTCGGGATTTCAAACCTACTCATTTTCTCAAAGTAAGACTTTGCATTAACAATATCCTGTTCGGTTTCACATTCATTTTGTGAGAGAATATTCTGCATTTTAAATTTCAGCTCTTTAAGCTCAAATTCATAGTGACCAACCTCACATTTTGCCGCATTATACTTTTGTTTCATAACCTTGGGAGTAAGCTTCAGCTTCTTCTTTGCTTCTTTAAGCTTTTCTTCGGTTGTCTTAATATCTTCCTGTAGCTTATGGAAGTACACATAAAACTCATCAGCATCACGGACCTCATTCATAGCCTGATGCTTCATTTTGTTAATGCTCTTTCTTTCGCATTCAAGGATAATCATACTGACACGGATACCTTCAAGAGCATCTGCAAGTGCGGGTATGAGTAGCTTTGCCGCAGTGATAACAAGCTCTGTAAGTGCCTCAACAGTTTTGCGAAGACTGGTAATCAGACTGTTGTCTTTACGGATAAGAATGTTAATTCTCATTCTCTCCGTGACCTTGCCTTTCTTCTTCATTTTCTTACTTGAAACACCCTCGTGAATGGTAGGTTGCAGAAATATTCCTCTTGCTGCAAAGCTACGGTGGTCAATAGGCTCAATGTTCTTATCTTCTAAATCTCTGTTTACAATATCTGCCCACAGCTTTCTCCATTCACACAACTGCTCATCGCTGTTCCAACGCTCACTGATAGGATTCTGTCTGCCGTACTTGGTACTTTTCGGGTATTTGTTTACTCTCTCATATCCGTGAGCCTGAGAAGGTGGCAGATATACTTTCTTTCTGTCAACAAAATATTGATATTGCTTTTCCCAACCCTCATTTTTGGCAGATAAAAATTCAGAGGCGGTAAAGCCTTGTTCCTTACCGTCTCTGATACATAAATATTCTTTTTCAGTTTTTCTCTGCCAAGTACCGTCAGGGTTTAACGGTCTGACAGTTGCCATAATGTGAGCGTGGGGATTGCCGTCGCCTGTATCGTGAATACAGACATCAACACACATACCGTCATCCACAAGAGCCTTTGCAAATTCTTCTGCCTCTGCTATCTGCCTTTCACGGCTGACTTCAACGGGCAGAGCAACAATGAACTCTCTTGCCAAACGGCTGTCCCTTGTTTTCTCCGTTTCTTCAACTGCGTTCCATAGCTTGCTCCTGTTGTACCATTCGGGCGGAGCGTGTGACGGGAGAAAGATTTTCTCATATACAAGACCGCCTTTCCGGGTGTAATCGTGTTTTACGCCGTCATACTCGTTAGTGATTTCACTGCAGCTCATATATGCACTTGCAGCTACGGCTGAGCGACCAACGCCACGGGTTATTACTTTGGCTTCAAGGTGATAAATTGCGAGTATCACCGTCCTTTCGGTTAAATTTGTTATTATGTTTTAGCGATTATTGACAAAGTGCTTTTTTACAGTAAACTTAAATATGAAAATATTTTTTGTAACCTTTCTATAACTTCAATTGTTATTATAGTGAAAGGACCTTTCAACTAGGCGGTGAAACAATGACAGATGATGATTTTATGCAAGCAATAAATCGCAACAATCAACGTCTTTTTCTTATCGCTCTATCTTTTACGAAAAGCACTTACGATGCTGAAGATATTCTTCAAAATGTTTTTGTAAAACTTTTAAAACACCCAAAGAGCTTTTCAGATAAGGAGCATTTAGACAAATGGTTGACAACGGTTTGCGTTAACGAAAGTAAAAACTACATA
>JAZSQD010000069.1:0-12744 GCA_045537815.1 Acutalibacteraceae bacterium
GTCCCCCTTTGTCCCGCAGGGACATTTCCCCCACGCTGTGGGGGAATCTTCCCCT
Organism: Acutalibacteraceae bacterium; assembly: GCA_045537815.1. GTDB lineage: Bacteria > Bacillota > Clostridia > Oscillospirales > Acutalibacteraceae > UBA6857. The sequence goes on from JAZSQD010000069.1 coordinate 56, forward strand.
TTCAGGGGAGCCGAGGCTTAACTTTTACTTTTCATTTGAACACACAGAACCGTCCCCTGTGTTCCCTGTGTTCCTTGTTCTTAATGCTACCACAAACAAAACTATAATACTTAAATCTGCTAAAAAGCCTGTAAAATTTCCGGTTATCAAATTAAAAACCAAATCTACAAACAGAAAAATATAGAATACATATCGAAATTGTTTGTTCTTGAACACAGACAAATAAATAAAAAATAAAAGTAGTAGCAAAAGTATAACATATATCAAAACTACAATAGCGGGATTCATAGTAAAACTACCATAAATAGATAGAGCAATAAAAATCAAACCAACATAAAACGGGCATCTTTTAATAATTTCAAAACTCAAAACGCTATTGACATTACCAAAAAGCAAAACGAAGGGTAATAAAACCATAATAAAAACGGGCAAGCAAGTTAGAAAACAACACAATTTGCTTATTTTGTTATTCTTTTTATTATCATCTCCCATGATGATAGGCCCTCGCTTTCCGAATCAAAATTTACATCACAACAACTTCTGTACCAACTTTCCACTGGAATTAAATTAGTTATCTTGTATCCAATATTGTGTACTTCCCACTCAATCATCATACTGTCAACAGTTCTTGTCCAACCGGTTTGATTAGATTTTTCATATTCGAAAAGAACAGTTACTATTTCTTGTTGTATAGCCTTGTCGTTAATAAGAGCAGAGTTGTAAATTATCACTTCACGTTTACTTGTATTCCTTTTGTCTTCAATAACAACATCATTGGAAAAAGTAACCAACACATCGTTTTTGTCTTCGACAAAATAAACCTTCCCTCCATTATCAAGAATATCAATTGGCTCTGGATTATATTTTTCTAAACATATTTTTCTTTGCCAGTTGGAAGAAACATATCTATTATATGAATTTTCTTTATTTACGCTCGTTGCCTCACAATATCTTGCACCACTTAAATCTATATACAATATAGGATTGTTTCCACAATATGCAAACATATTGAAGCCTAATAAACCAGTTCCCGTAGAAACATAACTATCTTGGTTTATAAACCTACCCGTCTCAGCATCATAATACCTTGACTGTAAATAGTATAAACCAATTTCTGAGTCATAATAATAACCACGATACCTGAACGGGTTTATATCATTCCATATCGCCGCTGTGCCGCTTAAAGTACCGCCGCTTGCATTGGTTTCAGAAATTATATTGCCCCATGCATCATATTCATACTTAACAGCAAGATTACCACTTGAGTTATAAATGCCGATTACATCGCCCTGCTGATTTGTTGCAAGATAAAATGTGTAGGTTGTGCCGTCAGGTTCATAATACTTTATCGAGGTCGGTGCTCCGTAGCTATCGTATGAATAATATATTTCCGTTCCGCCACGGTTTTCATACATAAGCTTTCCGCTTACATATTGATATGTTGTTTTTTCACCGTTAACGGTTTTAGAGCTTCTTAAACCGTCAGCATCATATTTATAGGTTATGCTTGTGTCGCCCTTGTCATAGCTCTTTAACTGTCTTGTTTCCCAAGTTAACTCTGCACCACGATAAGTTAACGGATTACCTATGGCATCATAGGTTATAGCTTCATCGTCATATTCAGTTAAAAGCTTTGGCCAGCCTGCAGCGGAGCCGCCTGAATAGGTATAGTCCGTGTTGCTTAGTCTTTCTCCTAACGAGCCGGTTGTGTATTCATAGGTTCGCTTATCGGTGAGATTGCCGTAACCGTCATAGTTATAATAATATGTCAGGTTTGCGATCTTATTATTATCACGCTTAAGCTGATTATACCTATCGTAAACAAAGCTTCTGATTTCTTCGCCGTTAAGCGTTATAGCTGTTATGTTGCCAAGCTCATCGTAGGTATAGCCGTAAACATCGTTGCCGATAGTTTCAGTGGCTATCTGAGTTGTAGCATAATTGCCACCACGGGCTGAAGCCTTATATGTATAAGCATAATTTAAAGGCGTTGCAAGAGACAAGGTCTTGCCTGTCAATCTGTTAAGGCTGTCATAGGTATAATCGATATACCTTGTTGACGACATTGTATATCTTATAGGCAGATTGTCTTTTGCATAATTTACGGTTTCGGGTCTTGAGCTAATTGCCGAATAGCCGTAGGACTGGCTTACCGTCCTGCCGCCCATGTTATTTGAAATTTTGGTAACGTTATTTCTCAGGTCATAGGTGAACTGAGTTGCACCGATGTAATCATCGCTTCTGAAGGCGGTGATATCCTGACGGATAAGGCGGCCGATTGAGTCATAGCTGTAATGATATTCATTGTCGTTGACTGCGTCCTGATGCATCAGGGGTGTCATTGAAGAATCATAATGCCATGAATAAAGGTTGGTGCCGTTTCCGTTTTCGATAATTCTCAGGTTACCGTAGCTATCGTAGGTATACTGACGGGCATCACCGTTACCGTAGGTTGTTGATTTAAGCACACCGTTATTGGCACCGTAGGTATTGGTTGAAAGCGCCTTGCCGTTGACCTTTGTGGAAACAACGTTGCCGTAATTATCATAAACAAAGCTGTAAACGTCTGTGCCGTAGGTTATGCTCTTAAGGCGGTTACCGTCGTAGGAGTAAGAAACCGACGTATCGCCCGAGGAAACAGTTTTAAGTCGGTCATAATTGTCGTAGCTATAGGCAGTTACATAATCCTTAGCATTGGTCACCGAGGTAACAAGACCCCTGAGCAAATCATACTCGTAATAGGTTCTGTTAAGATTCTGATCGCTTGTGACCCTGGTGTAAGCTCCTGCTCTGACACCGCTTTCACTGTCAGCTTCATTATACAACGCTCCCGAGCGAATTACAAGGCTTTCGTCAGAGTTTTTTATATCAGCATACATCTGATTGCCGTTTGATTGGTATGTATACTCTGATTTCATACCGCCCGGCGACCTAACCTCGGTCACGTTGTGCCTGCTGTCATAGGTATATGTTGTCTCATTACCCAAAACATCGGTGTAGGTTTTAAGGTCGGAATCCTCATATTCCATGTTGTCCTTCTGCTCGGCATTGGCTGAAACAGAAATTACATTGCCCTCACTGTCGTAAACATAGGACTGTGCAACGTCTTTGATAAGCTGAATGTTATCAAAATAGCCGTGATTAACCTGATAATAATACTGAGGTATAATTCTGATTGACTTGGGCTGATACTCAGGGTGCGCCTCACTCTTGAGAGTGAAGGTCTGTGCGGTATACTGCCAGCCTGAAACGGTGGTATTAAACTTGGCAGATTCCTTAAATTCCGAGTATTCCTCGCCTGTGCCCGTGTCATAATACACCCTTACGGCAATCTGGAATCTGGATTCGTCGTGGTTGTCAGCCTTGCTCACGGCATTAGCTCTGCCCCAAGCGCTGATGATATAGGTGTCGTTCGGGTCGCCGTAAACATAAGCATACTGTGAAAGGGACTTGTTTTCTTCGGCATCGCCCTTCATCACCATTGATTTTGAGCCTTCTTTTGCATATTTTGTGCTGATGCCCTCATAAACGGTGGTTTCAGAAGCCGTATATGCCATATTGCTTGATTTGCTCCAGCCGTCAGGCATACCCGAGGTTTCGTTTTCAAAGCTTGAGTTACTGAGAAGGTTATAGTCATTGGCGACATTGCCCTTTTCAAGCTGCATACAGTCAAAATATGCTTTACCCGTGCTGTTTCTTAAACCGACATAAACCCTTACTGATGTTGTACCCTCAGGAAGAGTCACGGTAGCAGAAATACGTCTGAAGCCCTTATCAACGGCTGTGGGTGTGTCTGTCTGAACGTAATCTGAATAAGTATAGCTGTATGTTCCGTCAGCCTGCATAACTCGGACACACACATATGCGCCTGCCGAAGCATCGTTGCAAAGGCTTAAGTTTTCAGTTTTAACATAAGCTGAAAAGGTGTATTTCGTGTCATCCTCCAAGCCTGATATATTCTGATAAGCGTTTGCATTACCGCCGACCGAAGCTTCGGTATTGTTGACACGAATTGACTTCTGACCGATATATGCCGCACCTGTCGATGTTCCGATTGTCGAAGTTACGTTATCGCTGTTGGATGAGGTCCAGCCCGAAAAGCTTTCTGCATTGGATGAAGCAACATAATTGACGACGTTTTTGCCTAAAGCTGCAGATGAGCTGACTTTATTTGCCGATTTAAGCGCAGAGGCATCCTTTTCTGTGTAATTGTATACACCGGCAACAGAATCTGCACCGCCCTGTGTGCTGAGCTGATAGGTTACGGTTCTGCCGAAATTATCAAACTGATAGGTTGTGATAAGGTCGTTTGAGTTGCCGTAGACACCGTCACTGCCTGCAGTTCTGATTGTGGTTGTGTTATACTTTGAGCGGTTAAAGCTGATCTTCTGTCCCTGAGCTCCGTTACCGTATTCCGTAACCGCAGATACACGCTTACCTTTTTCCGAAGCGGAATAATCAAAGCTGAGCTTATAGCCGTCGACATCCTCTGCGGTAAGCATGGAGCGTTCTCCCGATTCATCGGCATAGGTAAACTGAGCTATGGTTCTGCCCGCAAGGGTAAGCTTTATAAGTCTGCTCGAGCTGTAAACAAAGTCAATCCTTCTGCCCGACGGGTCGGTGATATAGTCAATGTAGTTCTTTTCTTCACCTTCAAGCACCAGATATGTCAACGTGTATTCCTTGCCCGCTCCGTCAATCATTTTAAGAAGCTTTTTGCCTGTTGAATCATAAACAAACTCATTGTAATTATTGTTTGAATCCTGAACCTTAATAAGATTGCCCTGCTTATTAAATATGAGCTTGTTATCCTTTTTATCGGTTAATTTATAGCCTGTAACCGTACTGCCGTCTTTCTGAACGGTAAGAGTCAGCCCGAGCCCGTCTTCATCCTCATAAACGGTTTTGCCGTCCTTAGTGTTTTTATAAATGTAATGGTCGGTTCCGTCACCGTCGGTATAGACGTAGGGATAGTTTTCATTGAGCTCGCCTTCAGTCTCAAGCAAGGTATGCTGAACACTGAGTCTCCAGCCGTATCCGGGCACAGCAAGGCTTGAACGGTTCCTTCCGCTCACATACATATCATTTGATGCATAGCCGTTATAAACACAGTCAACACTCAGAGGCATAAGCTCGTTGCTGCTTGAAATGATATTCGTTGCAAAAACGAGGTTGCCCGTGTAATCGTTGATATATGCCGCGCCTGCTCCGCCCGCTGAAAGCGAGGTATAGGTCCAGTAGTTTTCGAGACCTTTATTGTTGCGGTAGGTAAGAAGAATTTGCGGATAAGCACCGTCAACCATGTGATATCTTTCGGTATACATATATGCTTTTACACCGTTTTCAGCGTAGGTGCCTGTAGTGTTTGCACCTTTGAGCATAATACCATAGTTGGTATCAGGCTCTTCATACCACTGCTTTGCTATTTTAGTTATATCAAACTTGCGCCAGGTTGCTTCGTTTGTTTTTTCAAAAATGTCATAATCCGAAACGATCGAATTATATGACGGCTGATTGTTCCAGGTTACGGTTGAAACAGACCAGTCTTCCGTAATAACATGAGCATTGACCTGCATATCAGGTGTTGAAGAATAATAATAGTCAAGATCATGGTTAAGGATGTTAAGCTGTGCGTCAACAATCATATCACCCTTATTAAGTGTCGGCAACTGAAGCTTCGCAAGAACACGGCAATAGCCGTATTCAGATGACTCTCGGCCAACTATCATTTCTGACTGTGTAGAGTAATTTTCATTCGGCTGAGCATCCGCAATCATAACAGAGTCAATAGCATCTCTTGTTGTTTCTGTTGTGATTGTAGGATCGACCACAACAGGATAAGCTCTGTCTTCGGCATTAAGCCAGCTTTCGTCTGCGCTTATCACAAGGCGGAGCTTGCCATTATTATTCTTTTCGACGGTAAGAGTGACTGCTTCGCTCTTTTCACCGTTAGCATCGGTCATATACGGTGCTGAAATTGTATATACGACTTCATCACCTGCCATAAGGTTGATTGTTTTATCATCAACAGCTTCTGCAGTAAGCTCACCGATATTGTAATTGACGGTGAAGCTATTCTGTGCATTTTTGCTTTTAAGGATGATGTTTTCCTTAAGCTGAGTCGGAGATACAAAATACTGCAAGTCAACATCGTTAAATACATTTTCATAAATAACTTCCTGAGTAATATCGGGAAGTGTCAGAAATGCGTCATTACCCACGAGTACGGTTTCATCATCAACAACATTTATATAACTCTTATTTATACTCTGATAGTTGAGGGAAATCGGATAATCCTTTGCTTCATAGGAAACAAGGATGTTTGAATTCGATTTTCCTGCAAAAACCACGTTGTCGGTTATGTTGCCTGTTGAATAGAGCTCATCTGTGCCGAACAGCTCTGTTTGCTCTGTTGCAGCTTCTGCTTGAGTAATTGTATTGTCAATATCAACCCAGCTTCCGTTTTCATCAAGATAATGTACCGGTGTATCATACTGAGCGACAATATATGAACCGTCAGACAATCGGAAATGCTTTGAAGTTTCTTCTCGTTTTTCAACAGCTTCCGAAACAATATATGCTTTACTGTCTTCTTGCTGAGTAACTGACAAGTCATCAGTAGCGGTAGTTTCCCCAATGTTTGCAGAAGCCAACGCAGGAAACATCGCCGAACAGGTTGTAACAAGCATAACTACAGTTAAAATTACTGATATTGTTTTCTTGGTAACAGACATTGTTTTCTTCTCCTCCTTTAAATATTTTTCAGGTTAAATAATTTTATCAGCTTTACATAACAATCCTTCCTTTCTATAATTTAATACCGTCTTTCAATATATTAATTATTAAAATCTAAAAAAAGTAACCCAAAAACACACATTTTCGCCTGTTTTCGGCGAAATGCACAACACACAACCCCTCAACTTGTGTAATAGCACAAAGAAAAAAAGCAACCGTGCTGCTTATAAAAAAAACAAGCAATACGGTTGTTTCATATTAACTTTTAGCTTTCATCTGAAGACATAGAAGTGTCGGATGTGTTCTCCCCTGTCTTCATGGTAATAAAATTCATGAAAACCTCTTGACAAAACTAAAAAATCTTTCTAGAATAAATATGTAGAGAGAACATTTGTTCGCTCTACATTTTCATTTTTTGGAGGATTTTATGACTTTAGAAAACTTTAATTATCGAACTAATCCACTATTCTTGAGAAATGCTTTCGATTCAAACGAGCCTTGGTCAATGCCTGTAATACCAAAAGCTGACTTTAACCTTACATCAGACAGTGAACTTCGACTTATAGGATTTGACAAAGTAAAAAACGGCAAAGATAATCATTATAAGAGAATGGTCCATTTCTTTTTATATGACTATGCATTTGAAAGCATTTGGGACAGCCCTGAAAAGTACGTTGAAACATTAAAACAATACGAAGCTGTTCTGACTCCTGATTTCAGCATGTACATCGAAATGAATCCCGTTATACAGCTTTACAACACTTTCAGAAACCGTTGGGTAGGTGCTTTTTTGCACGAAAAAGGAATAAAAGTTATCCCCACTGTAAACTGGGGTCTTGAAAATACTTTCGATTTCTGTTTTAATGGTATTGAAAAAGGTTCTGTTGTAGCTGTTTCCACCTATATGGTATCTGAGCACGGCAATCATAGCGACCAAAAAGAGTTTTTTATGAAAGGCTATAACGAAATGCTTAAACGCATCGAGCCTGAACTCATAATTTGTTACCATGAACCCTTTCCTGAAATGACCGGAAATATTCTGTACATCAATTACGAATTAAGTTCGTGGTTGCATTATGGGGATGATGAGTGTAAATCAATGTACAACAATGCAGTCGTACCAATAATTAAAACTGCTTACGGTTCTGTATGTTCCGATATATTGAAAGGTTCAGGCAGTGCTTTCGGAGGAAAGTGGAAGCCGAAAAAGCCACAAGATGAACGACTTTTAGGTAAACCCGGTGAAATAAAGGAAATCCTAATAAACACCAGCAAGGGTGGTTATAGTGTAAAAACTAAAATAGGAGACGATGGCAGAGCTGTTTCAGAACGACATTACACAGACCACGGATATCCAACAGAACATTCAAACCCGCACGACCATATATTTTCTCGGGATCCCAATACCGGATTTCCGGACCCGCAGTTTGATGTTGTAAATTATTGGAATGAGTCAATTCCTGAATTCAAATCAAAAGGAGTTATAAAAATGCTTAATAATATGAATTATCCGGACTATAACAGTTTTGAATCTGTAAACGACTTTAAACGGTGTGTCCTTCATGGAAGTGAAATAGAGTTTGTATGGAAGGATAGGGAATATTGGATAACTTATCGCAAAGGCAGAAAAATAAGCATATATCAAAGCTATCGACCTGACACTGAAAAAATATACGATACTGTTAACGAATTGCTTTTATATAAGCTTGAAACAGGCGAACTGTTGAAAGATATTATACTTAAAGCAGTTATAAGCAGTCGCACCTTGTAAGTTTTTATAAAAATGACTGTTCTAAACACAGGGGATAAACACACAACTCCTCAACTTGTATAACAGCACAAAGAAAAAAGCAACTTTCCCTTATCTTCCTTATGAAAATTTTTTGTCAATTAAAAAAGATTACCCTCAAAAAGAAGGTAATCTTCAATAATATTATTTGCAGCCCTTATCAAATGCCGGGTTAAAGGCATAGAAATTCTTTTCGTTAAGCTTATCAGTTGCAAGTCTGAGCCCCTCGCCGAAGCGCTGATAATGGACGATTTCTCTCTGACGGAGGAATTTAATAACATCACATACATCGGGGTCGTCAACAAGACGGAGAATGTTGTCGTAGGTCGTTCTCGCCTTCTGCTCTGCCGCCATATTTTCGTGAAGATCAGTTATGATATCGCCCTTAGACTGAAGATATGCCGCCGTAAAGGGTACACCCGCCGCACTTGAGGGATAAACGCCCGTTGTGTGGTCAACGAAGTAGGCATCAAAGCCGCACTTTTTGATTTCTTCCTGAGAAAGATTTTTTGTCAGCTGATAAACAAGGGTGCCTATCATCTCAAGATGCCCGAGCTCTTCTACGCCGATATCGGTAAGAAGACCCTGAAGCTTGGGGTCGGGCATGGCAAAGCGCTGACTCAGATATCGGAGCGATGCACCGAGCTCACCGTCAGGGCCTCCGTATTGGGAAATTATGATTTTAGCATAAGTGGGGTTGCATTTTTTGATGTTTATCGGGTACTGAAGTATTTTTTCATATTGAAACATCAGCAGTCACCTCCGCAGTTAACCCAAGGGAAGGGTGTAGCTGCCCAAAGGCAGTCCTCATCCCTGTCGACAGTGAGCGGTCCGTATTTACTTTCGTATTCCCTGAGCAATTCAGCATATTTACGCTTGTATTTTTCACAAAGCTCCTTGCTTACACAGTCGCAGCCGTGGGTAACCTCATAAAGATGAAGATCCCACAAAGCAAAGCGAACCGCCATAAGTCTGTTCCTGATACTGTTTGTGTTCATCACTTGCAGCACCCCATTAAAAAGGGCTTGTCAAGACAAGGAAAAAGTGTGCCTCTCATAAGTGCCTTATCACACTCATATACCTCTGCTCTGCCCTGAAAGGGTACAAATGCCATAGCAAGAGCGGTATTTTCGGGAAAGGGCTTCATAACGTTGTCACGGTACTGACAGCCACAGCTTTCCTGCTTATACATTTTGGTTCGCTGCATAGGATAATCACATGAATTATAGTTATTCATCCGTTTCTCCCCTTTGATTTAATCATAGTTCATGAACTACTGCTAACATAGTATGCGAAAAACCAAAAAGGGTGATTTTACTGAGAAGGGCAAAGTAAAACCCGGCGGTGAGGTTAGCACCGCCGAGTGGGGTTGAGTTTAATTTTTAGCTTTCATCTGATGACACAGAGCCGTCGAATGTGTCTGCTGTGTTCTTAATCTCAATTCTTTCACAAGCTATTTGCAATTTATCTCCAGAAGTGGTAATTATAACTGATTCAATATAACTTTTATAATCTTCTAATTTGCAAGACTCATAATTATAAGTTTTGTTTTCCTCTATAAGTTCTTTTATGATTTTGCTTTCATCTTTTGGGATATAATCCCAACCAAAAACATGAGGAGATTTTCCCCAAAAATCACAGGTTTTAGAAAAGAATCCAATAACATTATAAAAAACGATAACGAAGTCTGGTTCTGAAAGAAAGACATAAATTGTTTTTGAATTATAATCGAATTCCATTTTATTGAATATACAATCATGAATGTAAACATCCGAATTGATTTTTTCACCTTCAAAAGAATTAATAATCATTTCAAAACCTCCTAATTAACACAAGTATCAGCTCTTGTGTCAACAATGCTTCCTGACCAAAGCAACACTAAAACACATCAACCTGCTGACTTGTCCTTAAATTCTTCTATATTTTTCTACCGCTCAGGCTTTATCAAAATCCGGAATTCATCATCATTTTTTACAGTCTTTACACATGTCGATTATAGCATTTTGATCTAAACCTGTCAACATTTAGAAGCTCCCCTTGTGCTACCCGTTAATTTGCGCAAATTACTTTGAAAATACTCAATATAATTGTTTAATATTCAAGTTGACATTTTCATAAAGCGGAACTATAATAACAAAGCTGAAAAAAGCGTACTTTATTATCAAAGAAGGTCTTATTATGGAACCCAGCATTATGCATACCCTTCTCGGCATCTCAATAGCCCTTATGGCAGGTCTTTTTATGTCGAGAGTTGTTAAGCCCCTCAAGCTCCCCGCAGTTACAGGCTATCTTATTGCAGGTATTCTCGTAGGTCCCTACTGTCTCGGCCTTTTAGGCATAACCGGTGTGGGCTTCACAAATCACGACGAGGTCGCTGCTCTGAGCTTTTTTAACGACGTTGCCCTCGGCTTCATCGCCTTTGCCATCGGTGATGAATTCCGTCTTGCTCAGCTTAAGAAAACAGGTAAGCAGGCTACGGTAATCGGCATCATTCAGGCTCTTATAGCCACACTTCTTGTTGATGCTGCCCTCATAGGTCTTCACTTTATTCTCGGTGAAGATAAGCTTCCGCTTTCAACTGCGATTATACTCGGTGCTATCGCTTCTGCAACCGCACCCGCCGCAACCCTTATGGTTGTTAAGCAGTATAAGGCAAAGGGTAAGCTCACAGACCTTCTTCTTCCCATAGTTGCTCTTGACGACGCAGTAGGTCTTATCATCTTTGCGGTTTCCTTCGGTGTTGCAAAGGCTATGAAAAGCGGTGAATTCAACGTTGTGTCAATCATAGTTGACCCCGTTGTTGAAATCGTCGGCTCTCTTGTTATCGGTGCAATAATGGGTGCATTCCTCTCCTTCTCAGAAAAGTTTTTCTTTTCAAGAAGCAAAAGACAGGCTCTTGTTGTAACCGCAATCATCTTTGCAGTTGCAGTGTCAAAAATGCACTGGAGCATAGGCGGTGTACACATCGGCTTCTCACCCCTTCTCGTTTGCATGATGCTCGGCACAGTCTTTTGTAATATGTGCGAATTTTCAGCCAACCTTATGGAAAAAACAGACCGCTGGACAGCTCCCCTTTTCATTCTCTTTTTCGTGCTCAGCGGTTCAGAGCTTGAATTTAACGTTTTCTCAGACCCTGCCGTTATCGGCATCGGTGTTGTATACATCATCTTCCGCTCACTCGGAAAATACTTCGGTACCGGCTTTAGTGCAAAGCTTGTCAGATGTGAGCCTAACATTCAGAAATATCTCGGCATCACTCTTCTGCCTCAGGCAGGCGTTGCCCTGGGTATGTCAATCACCGTACTGAACAGCGGCTTCGGTGAGGAGGGCATTATGATAAGAAACATCGTTCTTTTCGGCGTTCTCATCTATGAGCTTTTCGGACCTATGATGACAAAGATTGCTCTCACCAAGGCAGGCGACATCAGACCCAAGGAGCACAAGGAAAAGGTTGCACTGGAAAAGGGACGCGGCGAGCATCCGGAAACTTCAGCTGCAACAAAGTGAGATATCTGCCGATGCAGATATGAAATGATAAAACCTGACGGTTGTTTCGCCACTGAGTGATAAGGAAGTATTTCTTTAAAATGTGAACTAAGCACATAATAAGGCGTTAAAAATCACCGATATGCATCAGCATTATCGATGATTTTCGCCTTTTCTTGCATACTTATTTCGCATTTTAAAGTGCTTCGCAGTTTCGTAAGAACTGAAAATTTCTTGTATTGAAGCCACAAAACGCAGCAAGGCTGTCGCCTTGCGAGGCTTTTGGCAAAAATACGGGGAATTTTGTTCGAGAAACAAATACTTCCTTATCACTCAGTGGCGTTGCCGTCAGGTTAATTTTTTATTGTGAATTTTCAACTTATCCCCACAGGCCGCTGCCACCGCAGAAATAGCAGGGCACACTGCCTTTTGAGCAGCCGGTACATCTTTTGCCGCCGTCAAGCTTTCCGTCACCGTAGCAAGCCATACAGGCATTCACCTTCGTTCCGCGACATCTGGGACATGAGCCGTTGCCTATACTTCCAATATCAGGCTTTTCTGCATCCTTTGATATAACATTGATATATATCCTTATGGTATCATTAATAGTCTCGCCCGAATAATATCCTACAGAGGTGTTGTAATTAAGGGTTGCATCAATAGCTACTGTTCCCTCTTT
>JAZSQD010000108.1:0-8488 GCA_045537815.1 Acutalibacteraceae bacterium
AAGCCGTTGCCGAGAAAAACTTTTACTCCGCACTCATCGGCGGTCGACAAAACGTCTTCTATCGGGTCAGAGCATCCCAAATCTGCTAAGGAATATACAGACGACTTAAAGTAGCACTTATCATATAGAGCAGTCGCCATGATAACAATGTATTCCATTCCGACTGCTGAGATTTCACGAACTTTATCACACCACTGCTCGGAGGTGAATTTTTTAAAAGCAGGATTCCAATATTTACCTTCAGCAATATTATGGTGACTGAATTCAAAAAATGTACCGTCAATTTTTCTATTCATATTTGCCTCCAACTGATATCAGAAGTTTTAATAAATATAACATTGAAGACTGATTTTGTCAATGAAGCAATTCTACATATTAAATGTAGGTCAAATAGTTAGCATTTTAATAATCGTAAACAAAGCAACAAAAAAGGATAAACCAAAAAGAATCATATACGGATTAATCTGTTTAAAACATCAATAAGTGTACCTTCACGAACAGCGCAGAAATTTTCTGCTGATGATAAAACATTGCTTTCACAAAATAATATCGTTCCTTTACAGCGAAGCAATCCCGCAGGCGACCTACCTGCGAGATTGCTTCTTACTTAAAAATATCATTCGATGTCGTTTAAACTATCTTTTATTAAATTTCGGCTCTTTGTTTCAAAGACTACTAATTCATATTAAAATCAGTTGGCTTCATTTTCTTTTTTCTTTCTGCCGTAAAGCATATTACCCATTATTCCGCCGCCGCTGATAAACATCAGAGCAAACCAGAGCAGAAGATTTGAGGTGTCATTAGTCTGAGGACTGTCTAAAGTATCCTTGTTTGGCTTATTCTCAGGCTTATCTTCTTTGTTGTTTTCAGCCTCGTAGTCTTCCTCAGGTTCTTCTTCGGAATTGTCATCGAGCTCTTCTTCCTCTGAGTCTTCTTCCGGATCTTCTTCGTAGTCATCATCGAAATCGTCTTCCTCTTCGGGAGTATAATCATATATATTCTCGAAGGTTGCTGTAAGAGCTGTTACAGTTTCGCCGTTTTCAGTAAGAGATGCCACAAGTGCATTATTCTCATCAAGCGAAACAGATACGGTAAAGACATATTCCTCATCACTGTACCGCACGTTATCTCTGCCGTCATTTACCTCAGTTAAAGTATAGGTGTAAACTTTGCCGATGTCGTCCTCAGTATAAATCAGAGTGAACTGTCCGTAGCCGTTTTCGTCGGAGAATACATAATATTCCTCTTCGCCTTCGGCATTTTCAAGAACAAACTCAAAGTCTTCGGGGCCTATGGTGTCGGCGCCTTCATACACCACAGTTTTATTAATATCAATGTTTACCTCAATATCCTCCGGCTTAGAAGTAAAGATGTTAGTGAATACTATCTCTTCCGCTGTATTCTCACTACCTGACTTGGTAAGAGTGCGCCCTGCCTCGTAAAGCTTTCCTTCACCGTCGTCTCTGATTTCTATTTCGAGATGGTATACGGTGCTGTCATTAGTTACACGTTCTGCCGTGGTTGCGGCATCTTCGGTAATTACATAGTAATATGTTCCTGCACTCGTATAGGTTATAGTATCGAATTCAAAGCTTCCGTCAGCTTTATTTGTCGCTTCTCTTACAGATGCTGTTTCATCTACTGCATAATTGCTGTCTGCCGAGCTGAGAAGGAATCTGAATTCATCATCCTCAAGCTCTCTGCCGTCCAGCAGCTTTGTGCCTGAAACACTCACTTCGACAGGAGCCGCACTGTATTCATTAACAAAGCTGATTGTCGAAACGGTTGTTCCCTCTTCTCCGGAGAGTTTTTCGATTATGATGTTTTCCTCATCTACATAAAGACTGCCCTCTCCGTTATCAAGAACAGGAACGGTAACTGTGAATTCGGCTTCGTCATAGAAAATACCGTTAAGTATACTTCCGCCGTTTACCTCTTCCACGCGGAACACATAAGCACCGACTTCTTCGAAAATCTGTGCAGGGAAGTAAAATTCGCCGTTTTCATCATTGGTTACGGTGGCAATTTCACCGCTGTCATTACTAAGAGTAAACTCAAACATATCCTTTTCCAGCTGCTTATCCTTCAAGGTTTTCAGTCCCTTAATAACAGCTTCTGCAGGAGTGGCAACATATTTATTGGTAAAGTTCAGGCTTGTTACGGTAGCTGTTTCGGTGGTATTAGCCTTCACTATGCTGTTTACATAGGCTTCCGTCTCGCCGTGTCCGTTATCAACGACACTTACAGTGATATGGTACTCTGTAGCATCATAGTAAATTCCTTTCGTTTCAGCAGGAACAACCTCTTTGAGTACATAGTAGTGATATCCCGCATCACCACTTGTGTAATTGAGGATGATTTCATAAGTGCCTGTACCGTTCGTTACATCAGCTTTTGCAGATTTAACAGGAGCGTCGGAGATAATGGTAAAATTCTCATCAGCCTCATACAAGTCAAACCAGAATTCTCCGTCAGGCTTGTTAAAGCTCTTCGTTCCGCTGAGACTAAGTCTTGTATCTGTGGCGGAATAAATGTTTTCAAAAACTGCATTTATATCAGAAACAGGCCTTCCGTCAAGAGTAACTGTCTTTGCTATTCCGCCGTTGCCGTCATCCTTTAGATTTACGGAAAGGGTATATTCTGTTTTTCCGTCGGAATTGTATGTGATGCCCTTCTTATCAACAGCAACGGGGATAATTTCTTTAATCGTATACGTATATGTTTCATTGTAAGAAACTTCATTTGCAATATCAAACCTGATGGTCGGGAAGGAGAATTTGCCGTCAGTACTGTTTTTAACTCTTGTTACAGAGGGTACGGGAGCACCGACGGTTTCTGCCTCAATAACAAATTCAAACTCACCCTCAAGGAGCTTTCTGCCCTTTAAGACCTTTGTGCCTCTGACAGTAACTTCTTCTGTGTCATTGACAGTATAGGTATTGTTAAAATTCAGCATATCCGCTTCGACATCACCGTCACCGACCTTATGAATATGAGTAAGCTCAGCTTCAAGAATAGTCTTATTGCTGCTGTCGGTTGTCTTCGTCACATCGACGGTAATGTGATACTTCGTATCATCATAGCCGATACCGCCTGCAGTGCCTGCTTTTTCCGAGACAACAAGATACTTTGTGCCCATGCTGTCGAAGGTAATACCATCAAAGCTGTATGCGCCGTCAGGTGTCCGTGAGTTTACCGTTACGGTCTTGATAGGAGAAAGTTCGTTTATATTAAAGGTTGCATCGGTTTCATAAAGCTCAAAGACAAACTCATCACCGCTACGAAGAGAACCGCCGTTAAGTGTCTTTTTACCGCCGAGAGTAATAGCCGGAGTTAACACGGTACCGTCATCAAAGGTGTTAGTAATCACAAGCGAAGCTTCTCCAATATCGGTAATTTCTTCTCCAATACCTAATAATGCAGACTCATCGTAATTATAATATCTGACCTCAGGAGACTCGGAAAGTATGTCTGTCCATTCAATGCCGATAACATACTTGAACTCTGTGTCATAGGTCATACCTACAACCTGACTGTCCGTAAGAGGAATAACCTCACGCAGATAATAATATCTTCCGCTTTCATAATCACTCTGCTTTACGCCGAGAACAAACTCTGCTTTGCCGTTCTCATCGGTAAGTGTGCTGTAAACGGGAGTCTCTGAATCGTCAGAAGCGTATAAGCCGAACATAATACCGCCGCTGTGATTTTTGATAATTTCTTCACTGTTATCTTCAGCCACAACCTGCTTGAAGGCAGGAATACGAACGGTAGAGGTCTGATACTCGTTTTTGAAGTCTTTGGTTATATTCCAGCCATCCTGAGCATCTCCGCTGACAGATGCTGTCTGCTGATGAACGGTAACTCTGTCAATCACAAGTGTGCCTGTACCCTTGTCAGCGACAGTAACACTGTAAATTGCAAAGCTGCTGTCGTAGGAAATGCTGTCTACACGCTCAGTTTCATCGGGCACTACCTCATAAACAACATAGCTGTAGGTACCAACTTCGTCATACACGATACTACTCATATCGATTTCATAATCTTCAGCATCAGTTTTTATGATGTCGGAAATTATCGGTTCACCGACTGCAACAGTTCCCTGACCGCCGAATACAACCTGCTGCAGAGCAACCTGATATTTGTCAATTTCATTATCCCACTCTCTGCCGTTAAGATTTTTTTCACCGCTTATTGTGATTTTCGGTGAAACGCCAGCAGGCTCATAATCGTTTACAAGCAATGCTTCAGCACGGTGGTTTGCAGATATTGTTCCTTCAAGGCTGTCAGCATCAATTGTAAGAGTGAAGCCGTCAGGAATGTTGTTCTCTGTTACAGTGTACTTCACACCCTCGGGGATATTTGTAAAAAGAACATCGTGACCGTCCTTAAGAGTAAAAGAATAAGTATAAGCTCCGTCACCCTTATCGGGAGCCAAATTGCTGTCCGAGACAGTAATCAGAGCAAGGTCATTTTCATCACCTATAAACTCAACCTCAATTTCAAAGGCCTTCTCTGCAAGCTCGGGAGAAACAGTGCTGAAGGGATGAGTAACATCCTTTTCGACAAGCAAGCTGCCGTAGCTCTTAGGTGAATTTGTAACCTCAACAGAGGATAATGTATGAAGCTTTACCGTTCCGTCAGAATTTTCGTAAGACGGTGCATAATGAGCGTTGTAAGCTTCTTTTACGGAATATTCTGTTCCGACAGGAAGATTGTAAATATAGGCTACATCGCCGTCAGCAAGAGTAAGGTTCATTTTTCCGTCGTTAACCAAAGCGTCCTTTGTAAAGGATGTGCCGTCAGCATACTCAATATATACGGGATATGAGGCTGCAAGGGTTGCACCGCTGAGTGAAATCTCAAATCCGAATTCTTCAGAAGCACCTACAGCTGCTTGACTTACTGCTTTGCTGAGCTTTATACCCTGTGCAGGAGAAGCTTTGACAAGACCGTTGTTGCCGTGATAGTTAAGCATATGATATCCGTTGTGCTCTTCAGATTCATGCATAACAACCTGCGGATAATCGGAGAAGCCCAAGGTTTCAGTAGGATTTGCAGTTTTATGACTGTGTGCCTGCTCGCCGTGTACCTCTTCGCCGAAGTAGAACTGAGGTGTACCCTTTTTGATAAACCAGCCGTCTCTGCCTTCAAGCTGAATAATATTGTCTTCGTTCTTCAGAATTTCGGGAGAAACAGGATTATATACACTTCTGACTGTTGCACTGTCTTTATTTCCTTCAATCCATTTGTATTCTACAAAGTACGAATTGCTTTCAGAAGGCTTAGATCCCGTGTAAATATTATATGAGTTGTCAAGAAGCTGAACATTTTCCGTAAAATAGAAGCGTTCATTTTCAAGAGAAGGCACAAACTGTGTAACAGTTGTATTCATTATCCCGTGATTGAAAATATGGGGATCAGCATCATCGGGAAGAACGAAGCTGTTTCCGTTACCGTCTCTCCATCGGTTAGTATAGAAGGTATATATTCCGTTTTCATCCTTACGGAAGTCCTCTTTTACCTTTTCCGATATATTTATCGGAGTGATTTTGCTGTCAAGACCGACCTCAAAAAGAAGTGAAATCGGTTTTTTCTGTTCACAGGTAATACCCGTAACATTTTCATCAGTCAGCACATCCCCGTCAACGGTAATGGTATATGTCACCATAGGAAGAAGAGCCGCAGGAACATCCATATCCACAATCAGTCTGCCCGTCTCAATATCCTCTCTTACACGGACAAGTGCATAAAGCATAGAGGTTTCTACATGATTCTGTACGACATCACCCATATAGAAATATGAGCGTACGATATATTTAGCGCCGTCAGGCTCCTGAGCTGACGCATTCGTATAGGGTGCAAGATAACCGTTATCCTCATCAGCATACCAGGATACAAAGTTTGAAAACTCATCGGGTGAGGTATATGAAATAAAGCCGTTTGCTTTTGCACTGTTTAAGAGCAGAGCCGCCTCTGAAAGTGAGATGCCGAATCTGACGGATGCTGCACGCAGAATTTCATTTTCAAAGCCTGCGAGCTCCTGCTCGGAATAATTTGTGCTGTCAAATTCCGTTACCTTACCTGTAGTTGCAAACTCGGCAAACATTCCGCCTGAAACCAGCTTACCTTCACCGATGTAAAGTCCCTTGACATCCTTTACCTCCATATAGGTGCCGATTTCATCGGTAAAGGATATAAAGCCGTCCTGTGCATAGTTGTTGTTTGAAACGAGCGTGCTGTAATAGCGGGACTGAATTACTATTTCATCGACAATGGCATCAAATGCCGCCGATAACTGAGAAGCCTGAGAGGCCTGCCAGTATCTGTCAACATAATCGAGAGTTGTAACCCTTTCGGGTGAAGAGGCTCTTGTAACCCTGAAGGAAATCTGATTGCTTTCATTACGGATAACCGCTGTTTCGTTCTGCTCTGCGGCAAGATACTGTGTGGCAAAGCGTGCAAAGCGAGTTGCCAGAGCGTTATTCGGATTCATAGGGTCAAGAACATTCTGTGCATATTGGTGATTGGCTGAAAGTGCATAGCCTAATGTATAGAAGCGTGTATCCTCATTGTAATGGGCAGAGATTTCACCTTCGGCCCAGGCGGCCGTAAGCATCGTGCTGAATGCAGTTATCTCATCCTCACGAAAGTTTTCTCTGTCAGCATTTGCATTTGAGGCTGCACTATATCTGTTAATGGTGTTGTTGTTTCCTGTCTGTGTGCGGTAAGAGGGCTCACCGTCGGTCATAAGCACCATGATGGGAATGCGATTTGTGCCGCCCTGAATCTTACCGTCCTCGATAACTGTATCAGCGGCAAGAAATTCCTGTGCGGCAGCATAAACACCGCCCTGTGTGTATGTGCCCTGTGCCTGTGCATTATAATCGGTTGCCACGGCGTGACCGTCACCGTCTGTAACGCCCGAAGCAATATAAATGCGGTTTTCATAGGAACTGTTCCAGGAGGAGCCTGTTCTGCTTCTCTCAAAACGAAGAATGTCTCCGTTTGTATTACCTGCTGCATAACGGTCAAGCGGTAAAAGAACAGATGCGCTACCGTTGTAAATTACTACACCTACACGATTATAATTGTTTAATGCTAAAAGACGCTTGATAGCCTCATTGGCGCCGTTTACCATATCGTCCACAGATGAAGAAGAGGCATCTCCTGTTCCCATACTCGTACTGGCATCGAGAACCAATATTGTATCTGTGGGTGTATGTGAATATCCGAGCACCTCAGAGTTAGAGCCTACCGCAGAGAGTGCAACCATAAAATTCTCATTTCCGAAGTTATCCTCACCAAAGGAAAGAGAGTTGCTGATATCTGCAAAATAGCCGTCCATTTTTACTTCGGTTGCGGTATAAACTGATTTATCCAGAAAAATACCGCCTGCATAACGGTCGCTGCCTGCAGGAAACCAGCTTTCCCATTGATTTAATGTTTTGGGGTCAGCCACAGATGTGCTGTTTCCCTCTGCCGCGTAAACAGCAGTAACGGGAATACCGGACATAATCAGCATTACCGATAAAAAGATAGCTAAAAATTTGTTTGTAAGTGAATGTTTCATTTATGTATCCTCCTTTATTTAACCTGTGAAACCTTAAGAGTTAGTCATAATTGTACTTTTCTTGATTCGCACAGGCAAATATCAATTTCATTTCTGCTGTCACCGTAAAATATGCAGTCGCTACAGCAGTCTTCGGGAGCAGAGCTGTCTGTCGCCTCATAGAATTCGCAGGGAGTCTGTATGGCAGTAACGAGCGGATAGCCCTTTTCGGTATAAACCGGATTATTTTTCAGGTCAGGATACAGGACAACAGGCTCACCGCTTATTCTGTCCGTTTCCTCATAATATCCGTATTTTAATTCGAAGCTGTGTCCGTAACAGCTTGCCGTCATATACAGATCGCCTTCCTTACGTACATTACACCCGTCCGTCATAGGCACTCTCCTTCCTTTATTAGAATCAAGAGCAATAAAAAATGCCCTTACACCATAGTAATAGTATAAAGGCTTACGGCAGAAAAAACATCCACCTTATTCTTAAAAAATAGTATAAAATTTTAAATGAAATCAATTAGCTCACGTCTTTTTTCAACTCCTGTTTTATTCTTTGCTGACCTTATAATTGATTTGACCGAGGATTCGGAAATAAACAGCCGTTTTGCTATCTGTGAATCCGACAAGCCGAAGCAGACAAGTCTTGCCACCTCTCGCTCACGAGGTGACAGATGTGCGGAAATGGTATTTTTCATAACGGCATTATGTAACTGTGTCCAGCCCGAATGAAGCTTTTTGTGAAGCTCCTTGACCTTTTTTAAAGCATCCGGGTCAATACCCGCAATACGGTCATCGAGAAAAGAGCCAAGCTGTCTGCGATGCTCACACAGAGGCCCGTAAAGTCCGTCTGCAAGACAAAGAATAATTGCCCTGTCTATATGCTCAGCCGCAAGGATGTTGTTTCCGCATTGATGATATGCAA
>JAZSQD010000072.1:0-3278 GCA_045537815.1 Acutalibacteraceae bacterium
CCTTTCTGAGAAGCAATGCGAAACCGCTTTCGGACCGATTGCACCAAAGAGCATTTTGCTTCCTTTGTTGCTCAGGACAAAGTTCTGAATAGCTCCGCAGGAGCCACCTCAGCCTCGCCCTCCTTGAAAGGGAGGGTGGCGGCGTAGCCGTCGGGAGGGTTTGTGCCCGAGCGGCATGAGCGATGACGACTGACGGGGAGATTGAATATAAAGGTGAAAAGCAGTGCTTTCAAGGTTTGAGAGGTGCAGGCGGTAGAGGTGGTTGGACCCTTCCACCGCAAGCGGTCCCCCTTCCCTTTCAGGGACGGCAAGATTAAGCGCATCGGTGACAATGCCCTTTCAAGGACGGTGAGAAAATTACCTTTTAGGGTTATAATAACTTTAGAAGAAAGTCTTGGCTCTCCTGAAAGGGGTGCTGTCCGTAAGGACTGAGGGGTTAGACCTATATACCTACAACAACACCCCCTTTAATAAAAACAACACATCGTCATCAAACTTCGATATAGCTACGCTTCGATATATTTACCTTACGGTAAACTCGATATGTTTGCGTTGCAAACGAGAACGGAAGAACCTGACGAAGCGGGTAACGCCTTTCCGTCAGATGACTGTCCGTCGCAATTCTGCACTCTGCACTCTGCATTCTGCATTCAAAAAAGCCGAACATCAGTCCGGCTCTTATATTCAGTTACACAACCGTCTGCTCATTGATAACAAGTCTGAAGGTGAGCCCGAGCTTTTCGGCGGCTTTGCGGCACATTATCATTCGTCCGAGAAAAATCTCAAAGTAATCCATTACCGAGCCGTACTCGGTATCAACCGTAAGACGAAGGGTCACGGTTTTGCTTTCCTTGTTTATTCTTAGGGTTGATTTCTCGACGGAATAGTTTACTCTGTCGTGAATGTCAAAGGTGGTCTTGTCGGTGTTTCTCACTCTGCTTCGGCGTACATCAGATTTATCTGCGAGAATAAGTGCCGCCGCAACCGGTGTGATTGCCACTCCCGTACCTTCGTCGTGGTTGCCGATTGCCGCAACGATATCGCAAAGCTCGTCGGTCTTCATGCCTGTTTCACGAAGAAGCTCAAAAGCCATTACCGCCCCTGACTGCGAATGTCCAACGCGGTTGACCATATTACCGATGTCGTGGATATAGCCCGCTATACGTGCAAGCTCTACCTCACGGTCACTGTAGCCTAAATCCTCAAGAATATTACCCGCTATATCGGAAACACGCAGCACGTGAGGGAAGCTGTGCTCCGTAAAGCCCAGTGCCGCAAGGGACTCATCAGCTTTTTTTATATAGGTTTTGATTTTTTCGTCTCTTCTTATCTGTTCAAAGGTAACCATCAGCTTTTCTCCTTGTTGTTACTTTAAAGCACGGACGCTCAGCAGCCCTGATGGTAGGTTGCTGCAAGACCTCCGCGTGCAGTTTCACGGTACATGGCATTGAGATCCTTGCCGGTCTGATACATCGTTTCAACCACAGTGTCAAAGCTTATTTTTCTTGTTGTGGAAAGGAAGTTTGCAAGAGAAAGAGCATTGATAGCTCTCATGGCCGCAACCGCGTTTCTTTCTATGCAGGGAATCTGAACAAGGCCGCAGACAGGGTCGCAGGTAAGACCGAGCATATGCTCCATAGCAACCTCAGCCGCATATTCTATCTGACCGATACCCATTTTAAAAAGCTCACAAAGAGCAGCCGCAGCCATTGAGCAGGCAGTTCCTATTTCAGCCTGACAGCCACACTCTGCGCCGCTTATAGAGGCATTGGTCTTGACAAGGTTACCCACAAGACCGCCGACGGCAAGAGCCTTGCATATGTCGTCATCAGAAAAGCCCTTTTTATCCTGCATATATTTGAGCACACTGGGGAGCACCGCACAGGCACCACAGGTGGGAGCAGTTACAATCACTCCGCCGCCTGCATTATGCTCGCTGACCGCAAAGGCATAGGCACAGACAAGTCGGTTTTCTCTTGTGATGTCGCTTTCGTCAATATGGCTCTGATTATAAAGATACTGAGCCTTACGCTCAACACCGAGACCGCCGTCAAGCACACCTCTTGTAGAAAGCCCCTCATTAATGGAATTTTTCATAGCCTTCCAGATTCCGTGAAGATAATCCCAGATTTCCTTGCCCTCATATTTTTCAACATATTCATAAAGCCTTATGTTGTGAGTGTTGCAATATTCGGCAATCTGACCGAAGGTGCGCAGTGGATATATATTCTCCTCGTCAAGCTCCGATTTTCCTTCAATAACTATCTGACCTCCGCCCACAGACATAATTCTCTGTCTTGCGATTTCTTCGCCGTTTTTAAAGGCAAAAAATTCCATAGTGTTCTCGTGGGGCAGTCCTCCAGTTTCACTCGGGCCGAAAACGAGCTCAATATCACCCTCAAAAACATCAAGAATTGCAACGTCCGTTTTGTGTCCCCTTCCCGTTTCTGAAAGCGAGCCGTAAAGAATGACCTTAAAGGCATCCGCATCGGGATGAGCATTTTTAAAATATCTTGCAGCCTTATCGGGCCCCATGGTGTGTGAGGAAGAAGGGCCTCTTCCTGTTTTATATAAATATTTAAGCGATTTCATTTTTATCTCCTCAGTTTTGCTTCTGAACTATTTTATATTCGTCATAGGGGCTGTAATAATGGCAGGAATCCATATTGCCTGACATATATTTTTCCATTTCGTCCTCGTCGAGATTGACCGAACAGTAATATTCATCATATTCCTCGTCGTAACAGTAGTATGCACAGCTCTCACATTGAACGGTTGCCATATTATCACCCCTTTTCTATATATTATAGTCAAGAGTTGAGCAATAATCAAGAGATAAAGAAAAACCTTTATGCTGTTCCGGTTGCAAACGGTAAATGCAGAAGCTCACAAGGCATTCCCTTACTGAAAGCTCACATTGAGCGGCATGAGCGATGACGATTGACTAATTTATTAAATATAAGGGTGAAAAATGGTTTATGTTCATAGGTCGCCGAGGGCGTCGACCTCTACAAAAAACATCTTTTCTTTGAATATTGATAAAACTGTCAAAATTGAAGCCTTACCCGCTGCGGAAACTGCAGTCGCAGGCGGAATTCACAAGTCGGATCGTAGCCATGTCGTTCTGTGAGCCAAGGAGTTGTCATAGCCCTTTGTCTTCCTAAGACCGCTTGGCCTCCGACTTCTCTACAAAAAACATCTTTTCTTTGAATATTGATAAAACTGTCAAAATTGAAGCCTTACCCGCTGCGGAAACTGCAGTCGCAGGCGGAATTCAC
>JAZSQD010000070.1:0-37305 GCA_045537815.1 Acutalibacteraceae bacterium
AAAAGTGATGATGTTATTAACCGTTCGTTCAGAGCTATGGAAGAGATTACAGAGCTTTATTCACATCATCCGAGCTTTTACGGTTGGTATTTCCCTGACGAAACGTGCATCATTTTAAATTACTCAAAGGATTTTCAGAAGTATGTTAACAGATGCTCTGAACGCTGCAACCAGTTGACTCCGGATAAAAAGACATTAATTGCTCCTTTCGGTACAAATCTTGTCCTTGCCAACAGTCGCTTTATTGATACTCTGGCAAATCTCGATGTTGACTTCATAGCTTATCAGGACGAAGTCGGTGTGAGAAAAACCAAGGTTGACAGAACGGCACGACTTTTTGAAAAATTAAAAAAAGCACACGATAAAGTCGGTCGTTCAGAGCTTTGGGCTGATATTGAGCTTTTTGATTTTGAGAGCTTGGTATATAAAAGTGCATTAATTCCCGCTTCGTTTGACCGTGTTGAAAAGCAAATTAACAATGTTGCTCCTTATGTTGATAAAATTCTCTGTTATCAATATCCCGGGCTTATGAACCCTGCCGATTCAACTTCTTTTGCAGGACATCCTGATTCAGTTGAATTTTACGAAAAGTATAAAGAGTTTTTACATAGCATTTAATTTAATTGATTATCGGTCTGGTTTCTTATATTAATATAAATGCACCTCCTTAATAAATCAAGGAGGTGCAAAGTTATTCAGAAAAGATTTTTTAAATATTCTTGTATTCTATCCTCGGGGTCACATCCGTCAATAGATATCAGTTTAACGCAATTCCATACTTCATTCAGCGATTTCCCATTAAAAACAGGAGCCGATGAGAAGTCTTTAAAATTATCGTAATCGTATGCTTTCGAGTTATCAGGTTTCAAGCCAAACCAATATATCTCTTTTTCTTTTCCGTCCTTATTTGGCATTTTGCCCATCCAACAGGATTGATACTTTGAATATCCTTTAACTAAGAATTCTATTTCTACACACAATTTGCTTTGTAAATTTAGGGAAAACAGTTTTGTGATATCATCAAAAGAAATCATATAATAACCACCTTTTCTTTATTATACCACAAAAATAAAATAACCGCAACCTTGCACCAAAGTTACGGATATGCTTTGGCGGAGAGTTAGGGATTCGAACCCTAGGTGAGTTTCCCCACACAGCATTTCGAGTGCTGCACCTTCGACCACTCGGACAACTCTCCGTATATAATCTTTAGTGGTTATTCTATCAAATTAGTCTTTTATTGTCAAGTATATTTACTGTTGAATATTTGTTTTTGTTGTGATATAATTACAAAAAACTTAACGGAGAGATTGATATGGCATATTTATTTGTACATTTCAGAGAAAAAATTACAGTTGACGGTGAACAGGTTTATTTTTCGGTCAGCAAGGACGGATATAATTGGGAAATGCTTAACTCAGGCAGACCGATTCTTACAAGTAATATGAGTTCAGGGGGCTGCAGAGATATCGAAATTGCCCGACTCAATGACGGTGGATTTGTTATAATCACAACCGATGAGTGCATAGCAAAAAGATATGATGAAAATTATAATGTAGATTGGTCGGTTGTTAACCGTACCGGAAGTCACGGCTTTTGTATGTGGAAAACTGACGACCTCGTAAATTTTTCTGAGCAAAGCATTATAAATATCGGAAGAGATGACTTCGGGTGTATGTGGGCTCCCGAGATATTTTATGATGAAACAGAAGATGAATACTTGATCCATTGGGGCTCGACCGTTGCTCAGGATAACTATAGTCATATGTCAATTTATTATTCTGTAACCAAGGATTTTGAAAGCTTTTCCAAACCTAAGCTCTTTTTTACAAAAGCTGCAGAGATTCTTGATACTCATATCACAAAAATTGACGGAATCTATCATTTTTTTTATAAGCACGCCGAACACCCGGGTGTTAATATGCATGCAGTTTCCGAGCATCTTTACGGCCCTTATATGCACGATGAAGAATTTGAAAAATATATGAGAAGTATTGACAAATACAACTGCTATGAGGCTGATACCACCTTTGTTCTTTCGGACGGAAAGTGGTGCTTTATGCTTGACTTTTTCGGCTGTGAAAAAGAAAAAATGGGTTATGTACCCTTTGTCAGCAGTAAACCCGGTGATATGAATTTTGAAATGAAAAAGGAGCTCTTCAGTTTTCCTTACGGATTCAAACACGGTAAGGTAATTGAAATCAGCGATGATGAGTATAACAGACTTAAAGACCATTACGTTAATGAATAAAAAATACGGTTGAAAGCTAATTCTTTCAACCGTGATTTTTTTATAATACCCGCCATGCCGTAGGTGTTGTGTATAACCTGCTCTAAGGCAGGGTGGTGATTGCGAGTCAGGTTCACGCTCCCTTCGTCCGCATAAGCGGGAGGTCTGCAATCCGCTGACAAAGACTCTCTCCGTTTAATAACTTGTTGGGTTATAACGAACACCGATGTCGAACACGGCAGGCATATTATTATTCGTTTATTGAATCTTCAGCTTCGTATTTTTCGATGAGTCTGTCTTCAAAGATGTTACCGATTTCATTGAATTCCTTTTCATCTTCGATTTGTACAAGGAAGGTTTCACCGTTTTCTTCCAGTACCTTGAGAATGAGTACATCACCGTCGTCATCAAGTATCTCAGCTTCGTCGTCATAAACAGGAATTAACGCAACATATCTGTTTCCGTCTTCTGTTTCAATTCTGTCAAGCTCCTCAAATATATGCTCAACTCCATCGTCGTCAACTACACTGACAATATCCATATCAAATTCTTCGCTCATTACAACATTAACCCTATGGGTTTCCTTTCTTTATTTTAATCTTATTGTAATATTTTATAATTAAGATGTCAATAAAGTTTTAAATATAAAATAAAATATTTAAAAAATTGGTTGTCAATCGACAATATATTGTGTTATAATACTTAATAATTACGGATATTTAGATGTTTTCATTATTTTTTGATTATAATATATTTATATTCTTAGTTTAAAGGAGGATAATTATGTCAAATTCACTTAACCCAGTTTTTGGTGAGTGGTATACCGATAAGCAGATCGGTAACGGAACTGACGGTAAGGTTTTTTCTATATACAGGCAGAATTATAACGGCGACAGAGAGTATTCTATTCTTAAAATTATCCGTTTAGGTGAGAACAGAAACGAAAGAAAGCAGTTTTCTTCAAAAGACGGCGCCGCAGCTTATGAAGATGAGCCTTTTGATAATATCATTAAAAAAATAACAGATAATATTGATACTGTCAGAAAATCAAAAGTATCAAATTATATAATAAAGTATGAGGATGTTGAACTCAGACGTGCCAGCGACGGCAAAGGCAGATTGATTTTGCTCAGGCTCGAAAACGGAAAATCTCTTGCTGAAGTAACAAAGGATATGTCCTTCACTCTTGAAGAAACAATCAGACTCGGCATTAATATATGTACAGCTCTTGTCAAATGCAGAAGCTTTGGGTATATATATCCGAACCTTAAGCCTGAAAATATTCTTTTTACCGAAGACGGAAGATGTAAGCTCGGTGACTTCGGTACCTTCAGTTGTCTTGAACCGTCAAAAACTTCTATATCTTACAAGAGAACTCAATATTTTATGACACCTGAATTTATCCGCACCGGCAATATTAACTGCACCGCTGATACTTATTCGTTAGGTCTTATCCTTTATATGCTCACAAACAGGAACAGACTTCCCTTTACCGCGCCTTATCCTGAAAAAATCACGATAAATTCATTGAATGAAGCCACAAACAAAAGACTGACTGCCCAGGATTTTGATAAGCCTGTTTTTGCAAGTGACGAGCTGTGGATGATAATTAAAAAGGCTTGCAATTTTAATCCGAATAAGCGTTATTTTGCTCCTGAGCATATGCTTTCTGATTTAAAGAATGCACTTGAAAACAAACCTTTTGAAGAGCCAAAGTATGATGAAGTATATTCCAAGAGCGTCCCTTTGGATGAAGACGAAGAAAATGTACTTATTCCTGAGATTGAAGAGGTCGAGCAGCGAGTGGAAGAAAACACACCTGTTTTGTCAATCAAGGAAGAAATTCAGATTCCTGCCGTAGACCCTGTTTATAAAAAGAGAAAAGCAACGACCCATGTTAAGAAGACAGTTAAGATTGATAAGCTTCCCGAAATCCGCAAAAGCAAAAAAATACAAAAGCCGTCATCGGTTAAGCTTATAGTTACAGCAGCCATTGCGTTGTTTCTTATTATTCTTCTTATAATTTCTTCTTCTCTTTACAGCAAGGCTCAGACAGAGTCTGTTATAACTGCATTTGTTGAATTTTTTGATATTAACCGCTTTTATGATTTAGGGGTGATTTTATATGGCTATTGAAATGGTTAAAACCGTAATGAAAGCAGAAGCGCAAGGACGACAGCTTGAAAATGAAGCGAGAAAAGCTGTTGAAAAAATGATTGCCGATGCGGAAATTCAGGCTGAAATCATTTATAATACTTCTGTTGAACAAGCTCAAAAACAGGCAAATCTTATTCTCAGTGATGCAGAATATTCTGCAAACGGTATTATAAAACAAGCGGAAAAGCTTGCTGAATTAAGAGAAAAAAAGTCGATTTCCGATACTGAGAAAAGATACGGTGAAGCAATCAGATTGGTTCTGGATGAAATTGTCAAATAATTGATATTACCTTATAAAGGAGGTGCTGATTATTGGCGAAGGTTAAGCTGTTAAGCTTTGAATTGGTATCTTTAAAGAGTGAAGGCAAGCGAATTGTTGACCATATTCAACGTCTTGGCGTTGCGGAAATTACTAAAATTGACGATGATTTGCTTGACGACTTTGATACCGATGCAGTGATTGATGAATACTCTAAGAAAAATTCTCTTGCATCGAATGCGATATCTGTTATTGAAAAGCATTGCAGCATCAAAAGGTCATTGGTGCAGTCACTTACAGATTATAAAGAAATCGAATACAGTGAATACCGCCTGTTGACAGATAAAGCCGATTCTATTGAAGCGGCATGCAAAGAAGCTCTTGAGTTAAACAAAGAAATTGAAGCTCTTAAACAAAAAATCACTGAAGAAAGAAATACTGTAGAATACTACACGCCGTGGAAATCACTCGATATTCCGATGGGCTCAAAAAGAACTACGAATACAACAATATTTATCGGTACGCTTGACGGTGAGTATGACGCCGAAAGAATTTCTCAGATGCTTGTAAATAAAAATGAAAATCTCTCTTCGGCTGCAGTTGAAACAGTAAGTGTCAGTAAGCTGCAGACTTGCATAGTTGTTGTTGCTCATAATTCCTTAGCATCCGAAACAGAAGCTTCGCTCAGAGAAATCGGTTTTACTTTGCCCGATAAAATTTATCAGGGACTGCCGTCAAAGGCTATTGAGAGTGCTGAAGAAAAAATCAAAACGTACGAACAGGATATCCGAGAGCTCGAAGGCAGACTTAGTGAATACTCGGATATGTATGAAAGCTTCAGGTTCTTTTATGATTATACCTTATCACAGATTGAAAAGTATAAGGCAGTCAATAAATCTGCTCAGACCGATAAGACTTTTATCATCAGAGGCTATATTCCTGAGCTTATGAGTGAAGAAATTAAATTTGACATTGAGAATAAATTTTTATGTCAGATTGAGTTTTCTGAGCCGGATTTCGACAACGAGGATGTACCTGTTCTTATTGAAAACGGCTGGTTCGCAGGCGGAGTCGAAAGCATAACAAATATGTATTCGTCACCCTCAAACAAGGATGTGGATCCTAATCCGATTATGGCAGTTTTTTATTACATCTTCTTTGGCTTTATGCTGTCGGATGCGGGCTACGGAGTTCTGATGCTCTTGTTTTCCATTATTGCGAAGAAGAAATTCAAGGTAACAGGAAGCAAATTGAAATTTGTCAATATGGTTTTTTATTGCGGAATTTCAACGGTTTTCTGGGGAACTATGTTTGGCGGATGGTTCGGCGATCTTATTCCAACTGTTTTTACCGAATTCCTCGGTTATTCGGAAGGCCCCGATTTGTCAGTATGGATGGACCCTGTAAGTAACAGTATGACATTGCTGCTGTTCTGTCTTGGCTTTGGCATTATTCAGCTGTTTACAGGTCTGCTGATACACGGCTATATGCTGATTAAAAACAAGCAGTATTTTGGTGCTATATGCGATACGGTTCCTGTTATGATTTTTGTTGTCGGCTTTGCAATTCTCGGTGCTAGTCTTATAACAGAGATACCTGACAGGATAATGCCGTGGAGTACGATTTTGCTAGCTGTCGGCGCTGTTCTTATTATTCTTACTGCAGGCAGAGATTCTAAGAATATCATAGGTAAGCTTGGCGGAGGATTATATGCACTGTATAACACT
The DNA here is from genome assembly GCA_045537815.1 of Acutalibacteraceae bacterium. Taxonomy (GTDB): domain Bacteria; phylum Bacillota; class Clostridia; order Oscillospirales; family Acutalibacteraceae; genus UBA6857. The sequence continues at coordinate 6,374 of JAZSQD010000070.1, forward strand.
ACAACAGGTTATCTCGGTGACATACTTTCCTATTCGAGGCTTTTGGCATTGGGGCTTGTTACCGGTGTTATAGCTAACGCCGTTAATCTTCTTGCTTCCATGCCGGGCAATATAATTCTTTTTGTTCTCATCTTTATAGTGGGGCACACAATAAACTTTTCCATTAATGTAATCGGCACTTATGTTCATACAAACAGATTGCAGTATGTTGAATTCTTCTCAAAATTTTATGAAGGTTCGGGCCGATGCTTTACACCTTTTAAACTTAATTCTAAATATTTCATTGTCAAGGAGGAAAAAAAATATGATTAGTTACGGTTTGTTTTTTGCGATTTTCGGTGCTGCTCTTGCAGTTGCTCTTTCAGGTATGGGCTCAGCTAGGGGTGTAGGCCTTGCAGGTGAAGCCGGTGCAGGTCTTCTTTCTGAAGAGCCCGGTATGTTCGGTAAGGTACTCATTCTTCAGATTCTCCCCGGTACTCAGGGCCTTTACGGTTTCATTATCGCTCTTATTGTTCTTAACAAGATTGGTATTCTCGGCGGCGGAGCTGTCGAAATCACACTTGCTCAGGGCCTTTCAATTTTTGCAGCTTGCCTCCCTATTGCGGTTACAGGTTATTTTTCCGCAATTTATCAGGGCAGAGTTGCCGCTTCGGGTATATCCCTTATTGCAAAACAGCCTACACAGGTCGGTCGCGGTATGACTCTTTCAGCTCTCGTTGAAACATACGCTATTCTTACATTCCTTGTTTCTCTTCTCGCTGTTTCAAATATAGCTGTTGGTTAATTTATACCGTATCTTTGTAATAAAGGAGTGATATAATGACCGGGCTTGAAGTAATAACCGAAAAAATCCTGCTCGATTCCCGCGAGAACTGTGAAAAGATTCTCGAAGAAGGAGCGTTAAAGGTTAAAGAAATACTGAGTGAGGCTCGAAATAAAGGCAACCTTGAGGCAGAAAGCATACTTTCCGCCGCGGAAAAGGAAGCTGAAAGAAAAAATTCCATTGCAAAAAGCAGTGCCGAGTCAATTACAAGAAACAGATATCTTGAAATCAGAAATGCGATACTTAACGATATTATTTCTGCGGCATATGAATCTGTTGAAAAATTACCCAATGATGAATATTTTGATCTTATTCGTAAGCTCTGCTATAAGCATATTCAGACAGGTGAGTGCACGATGTATTTTAACGGTGAAGATCTTTACAGGCTTCCCGACGGCTTTGAGGATGAGATTAATTCATCAGTTTTTGAAACAGGTGCCGTTCATGTTTGCCGCGAGCCTATCGATATAGAGAACGGATTTATTCTTAAATATGAAGGTTTTGAAGTGAATTGCACCTTCAGAGCGGTTTTTGATGACTGTATGGATAATCTTAAATTTGTTCTGAGTAAAGCTCTTTTTGATTGATTCGGAGGCAGATATGAAGGATACAGCTTATGCTTTTTGTGTTGGCCGAATCAGAGCTAATGAGAAAAAGCTTTTAGATTCTGCTTTTATAAATAAGCTTACAGATTCAGGCAGCTTTGACGTTGCTGTCAAATTGCTCAGAGAAATCGGATGGACCGATAACGGTAATACGGTTAAGGAAATAATCAATGCTCAAAACGACAGATTATGGTCATTTATTATTGATTCTGTTCCCGATGAAAATGCCGTTAAATGTTTATGTGTGTTAAATGATTTTTTCAATATCAAATGTGCCGTTAAATGTGCATTCGCAGGTGAGAATCCGACCGATTATTTTATCAGACCGTCTTCCTTTGACTTTGATGAGCTTTCAAAAATTATTTTATCTAAGAATTTTTCGGCGATTAATAATCCTGTGTTCAGAGAATGTGCACAAGAAGCTTATGATTTTGCCTGCAAAACCGAAAACGGTCAAAATGCCGAAATAATCATCGATTGCGCAACCTTGAATGCACTGATTGATTATTCAAAGAAACATAAAAATTCGTTATTTTCAGAAATTTGCGATTTTTTTGTCGACACATCCAATATTAAAACTGCTTTCAGATGCTTATATGCGGAAAAAAATATGGATTTTGTACGTAATGCAATTTCCGATTGCCGTCTGATTGACTCAAAGACCTTGATTTCTTGTGTTGCAAACGGTAAAGAAGCATTAAACAGCTACTTATTAAAGACTGTTTATTCCAAAGGTGTTGCTCTTTATGATGAGAGTCCTGTTTTATATGAAAAATGGTGTGACGAACAGATTATAAGAATAATCGGCAGAGCAAAATTTACTGCTTTCGGTTTCGACCCGGTGTGTGCATATTATTATGCAAGACTTAACGAGATTAAGAATGTCAGAATTATTCTTACTTCCTTACAGTCGGGAATCTCAGTAGATAAAATCAAAGAAAGGGTGAGACTTTCTTATGTATAAGATAGCGGTTATCGGTGACAGAGAAAGTGTCTCAGGATTTGCTTGTATAGGTGTTGAGACGTTTCCCGTTTCAGACAAAGTCTTTGCATCCAAAAAGCTCAAAGAGCTTGCCGCGGATGATTATGCCGTAATTTATGTAACTGAAGCTCTTGCGGCAGAAATTAAAGACGATATTAATAAATATAATGATGCTATTTCGCCTGCAATTATTCTGATTCCCGGTGTTTCAGGCAACACAGGCGAAGGAATGGCGGCAGTATCAGACCGTATAGAAAGAGCAGTCGGCTCACAGCTTATCGGCTAATAATTTATTGTGAAATCAGGTGATAAAATGAACGAGGGAATTATTACAAAAATTTCAGGTCCTCTTGTCGTTGCTTCAGGTATGCAGCACGCCAATATGTTTGACGTTGTTAAGGTCAGTGACAGCAACCTTATCGGTGAAATTATTGAAATGCACGGTGACCGTGCTTCCATTCAGGTATATGAAGAAACCTCAGGCCTCAAAACAGGTGAAAAGGTTGTAACTACAGGAGAACCCCTGAGTGTTGAATTAGGCCCCGGTCTTATTGGTAATATTTTTGACGGAATACAACGACCCCTTGTTGAAATTATGAAAAGCTGCGGCAATAATCTTACACGCGGTGTTGAAATTCCTTCCTTGAACAGAGAAAAGATATGGGTGTTTGAGCCCTGTGTTTCCGAGGGCGCACGTGTTTCCGGCGGTGATGTTATAGGAACAATTCAGGAAAATGATGTGCTTACCCACAAAATTATGATTCCGCCTGCAATCAGCGGAATTATCAAAGAAATTACAGGCGGTACCTGCACTGTAGAGGATACTGTTGCTATATTACTTGACGAAAAAGGTCAGGAGCACGGAATAGGAGTTATGCAGAAGTGGCCTGTACGAAAAGGCAGACCTTATAACAAAAAGCTTTCTCCCGATATGCCTCTCATCACAGGTCAGAGAGTTGTTGACTCTCTCTTTCCGATTGCAAAGGGCGGTGTTGCGGCTATCCCCGGACCTTTTGGCAGCGGTAAAACCGTTACTCAACATCAGCTTGCGAAATGGGCTGATGCTGATATTGTTGTTTATATCGGTTGCGGTGAACGTGGAAATGAGATGACCGATGTTCTTAATGAATTCCCCGAGCTCATTGACCCCCACACAGGCAAATCACTTATGGAAAGAACAGTTCTTCTTGCAAATACATCTGATATGCCCGTTGCCGCCAGAGAGGCTTCTATTTATACGGGTATCACAATAGCAGAATACTTCCGAGATATGGGCTATAACGTTGCTCTTATGGCTGATTCAACCTCACGTTGGGCTGAAGCCTTACGCGAAATGTCGGGTCGACTTGAGGAAATGCCCGGTGAAGAAGGATATCCCGCTTATCTTGGCAGCAGACTTGCTCAGTTTTACGAGCGTGCTGGCAGAGTTGTTACTCTCGGCAAAGATGAAAGAGAAGGTACACTTTCTGTTATCGGTGCAGTTTCACCTGCAGGCGGTGACATTTCCGAGCCCGTCAGTCAGGCTACTCTCAGAATTGTTAAGGTTTTCTGGGGCCTCGATTCGTCTCTTGCTTATAAACGTCATTTCCCTGCAATTAATTGGCTTACAAGCTATTCGCTTTATGCTAATTCTCTCGGCAAGTGGTTTAATGAAAATGTTGCTGATGACTGGACTTCATTACGAGGCAAGATAATGCGTTTGCTTTCAGAAGAAGCAGAGCTTGATGAAATGGTTAAGCTTGTCGGTATGGACGCTCTTTCTGATTCTGACAGATTAAAAATGGAAGCGGCACGTTCAATCAGAGAGGATTTCCTTCATCAGCTTGCGTTCCATGAGGTTGATACTTACACATCTGCAAATAAACAGCTTCTGATGATGAGACTTGTCTGTATGTTTTATGAAAAAGCTCTTGATGCCCTTAAGTCGGGTGCAGACATAAATAAAATCGTTAAGCTTCCCGTACGTGAAAGTATCGGCAGATTTAAGTATATTCCCGAAGAAGAAATATCAGAAGCTTTCTCTGAGATAGAAAAAGAGCTTATAATCGAGCTTGACGGTTGCAACGAAGGAGATGATGAGGATGCCTAAGGAATACAGAACAATAAGTGAGGTTGCAGGTCCTTTGATGCTTGTCAAGGGCGTTGATAACGTTGCTTATAATGAGCTTGGTGAAATTGAGCTTAAAAACGGAGAAAAACGCCGTTGCCGTGTTCTTGAGGTCAACGGAACCGATGTGCTTGTACAGTTATTTGAAGCATCAACGGGCATTAACCTTTCAGACAGCAAGGTCAAATTCCTCGGAAGACAGCTTGAGCTTGGTGTTTCGGAGGATATGCTCGGTCGCGTCTTTGACGGTCTCGGCAGACCTGTTGACGGCGGTGCTTCAATAATTCCCGAAAAAAGACTTGATGTTAACGGAACTCCGATGAATCCTGCCGCCAGGCGTTACCCTCAGGAGTTTATTCAGACAGGCGTATCTGCAATTGACGGCCTTAATACACTTGTAAGAGGTCAGAAGCTTCCTATATTCTCTGCTTCAGGTCTTCCCCATGCAGAGCTTGCAGCACAGATTGCAAAGCAGGCTAAGGTCAGAGGCAACGATGAATCCTTCGCTGTCGTATTCGCCGCTATGGGTATTACTTTTGAGGAATCCGATTACTTTGTAAAATCTTTCAGAGAAACAGGAGCTATTGACAGAACGGTTATGTTTTCCAATCTTGCCAATGACCCGGCAATTGAAAGAATTGCTACTCCTAAAATGGCAATGACAGCGGCTGAATATCTTGCGTTTGATAAGGGTATGCACGTGCTTGTTATCATGACTGATATTACTAATTATGCCGATGCACTCCGCGAGGTTTCTGCCGCAAGAAAAGAGGTTCCCGGCAGACGAGGATATCCCGGTTATATGTATACTGACCTTGCCTCTATTTATGAAAGAGCGGGACGACAGGAAGGAAAAGCCGGATCGATTACACTCATTCCCATTCTATCAATGCCTGAAGATGATAAAACCCATCCTATACCTGACCTCACAGGCTATATTACAGAGGGACAGATTATTCTTTCACGTGAGCTGCACCGTAAGGGTGTCACTCCTCCGATTGACGTTTTACCGTCACTTTCAAGACTTAAGGATAAAGGCATAGGCGAAGGCAAAACCCGTGCCGACCATTCAAACACAATGAATCAGCTTTTCTCTGCTTATGCAAGAGGAAAGGATTGCAAGGAGCTTATGATAATTCTCGGCGAGGCTGCCCTTACCGATATTGACAAGCTTTATGCTAAGTTTGCCGAAGAATTTGAAGAGGAATATGTTTCTCAGGGCAATGATACCGACAGAAGCATAGAAGAAACTCTTAATATCGGTTGGAAATTGCTTTCAATTCTGCCGAGAAGTGAGCTTAAAAGAATATCAGATAAGTTTCTTGACGAATATTATATTGAAAAGTAGGTGATTTCTTGGCCGTTTTAAATGTAAATCCGACAAGAATGGAACTTACCGTGCTCAAAAGAAAGCTTGTAACTGCAAGAAGAGGCCATAAGCTTCTCAAGGATAAGCGTGATGAATTAATGCGCCGTTTTCTGGAGCTTGTTAAAGAAAACAGAGAACTCAGACTAAAGGTTGAGAAGGGCATAAAAAACGCTAATCTTCATATGTCACTTGCCTGCAGTAATATGAGTGATGAAAGTCTTGCTGTTTCTCTTATGATGCCGTCACAGAGTATGAAGCTTGATGTCAGGAGTAAAAATATTATGAGTGTCAATGTACCCGAATACAAAACTGTTATGAAATCGGCTCAAAAGGGCAGTGTATATTCATACGGCTTTGCTTTTACATCGGGCGATCTCGACAGTGCCGTTAATTCATTTGCTGATATTATGCCTGATCTTATCCGTTTAGCTGAGATTGAAAAATCCTGTCAGCTTCTTGCTTGCGAAATAGAGAAGACCCGCAGAAGAACCAATGCGCTTGAGCATGTTATGATACCCGATTACATTGATACTATAAAGTATATTTCATCTAAGCTCGAAGAGAATGAAAGAAGCACTACATCAAGATTGATGAAAATCAAGGATGCTATGCTTAAGGATGCACACAATTATAATTAAATTTATGAGCGGTTTATACCGCTCATTATTTTGAGGTTATTATGACTGAAAATGAAATACTTATTTCGCACTGTGTTGATAAAATTAATTATGCGCTGAGCAATTCGATGATCACTAAAACAGATTTTCTTTCTGTTGATGAGCGTTCAGAGATAATGCTTTTAGAAAAGCGATATAAAAGGGACGTTGATTTTTGCTTTTACGGCGGTTATGAATCAGCTGAAAGATCCGTTGCTTTCATAATTCCTTCTTACTTTTGCTTCAGCGGTGATTACACTGACTTTTTAAGCAATTATCCCGATATTAATCCTCTAGTTGTAATAAAAATAATCAAGGATAAGTTTTCGTCGGTAGGTCACAGAGATTATCTCGGGTCATTAATGGGCTTGGGAATCAAAAGAAAAATGATAGGTGATATACTTGTTTTCGATTGGGGAGCATATGTTTTTGTGCTTGACAGCGTCAAGGATTATATTTGTGAGAATTTGAATCAGTGCGGAAAATCAGCTGTCAGATGTGAAATTGTGAGCCCGGATTCTATCGATTTACCTGAAGAAAAGGTTGAGATTTGTTTTCATTCCGTTGCATCCATGAGATTGGATAACATTCTTTCTGCAGGTTTTGGTTTGTCAAGGTCGAGCTGTACTGCGTCAATATCTGCCGGCTTGGTTTTTGTTAATTCTCAAAGAGCTGAAAAGAACGATATACAAATCAGAGAAAATGATAAAATTGTTTTAAGAGGCAAGGGAAAAATCGTCATTGAAAATATTATAGGTAAAAACAAAAAAGACAGAATACATATAAATATCAGACATTATAAATAAACGTATAAATCATCTGTAAATTGAGATAATATTTACAGGTGATTTTTTATGCTTAAATTCAGTAATGTTTACGGTGAAAATTTATATAACATAAACACTGAGCTCAGGGTTAATGAAAGCTTTGATATTATAATCAAAAGGATTAAAATCGCAGGGCGATATGCGACAATTTATTGTGTAGACGGATTCGTAAAAGACGAAATTTTTGAAAAAATGCTCGAATATTTAACTAAGCTCACAAAGGAAGAAATGGCGACAGTCAGAAATGCCGACGATTTTATTAATTCATATATAACATATATTGAAACCAGCACCGAAAATGACATGGATAAATTTGTAACATTCATATTATCGGGTGCCTGCGGCTTAGTTGTTGAAGGCTTTGATAAGGGTATAATTATTGACTGCAGAACTTATCCTGCAAGAAATGTACAGGAACCCGAGTCTGATAAGGTTCTCAGAGGTTCACATGAAGGTTTTGTTGAAACGGTTATATTCAACACGGCACTCATAAGAAGAAAAATCAGAAATCCTAAGCTGACAATGAAGTGCTTTCAGGTCGGTTATGAGTCAAAGACAGATGTCATTGTTTGCTATCTGGATGATGTAGTAGATAAAAACAAATTAAAGATTTTAACCGATAAATTAAATAGCTTAAAGGTTAAAAGTCTTCCTATGAGCCATGAAAGTCTTAAAGAGTGTATTATGCCTTATCAGCCTTGGAACCCGTTTCCTAAGGTCAGGTATACCGAGAGACCTGATGCTGCAGCGGCATGCATATACGACGGTAACATTATTGTTTTGACTGACGGTTCGCCGTCGGCTATGATTATTCCTACAAGTATCTTTGACTTTGTTCAGGATATTAACGATTATTATTTTCCGCCGCTGATCGGAAGTTTTCTGAGATTAATCAGAATATCGGTTTTTTCATTATCAATGATTTTCATACCTATATGGTATCTTATTACCGAATATCATACCAAACTGCCGTCGTTTCTTAAATTTATGCTCGTTGAGGATCCGAACGGTGTGCCGATTATCGCACAGCTGCTGATTGTAGAATTCGTTATCGATACGCTTCGTCTTGCATCTTTAAACACTCCGAGTGCCTTGAGTAATTCATTCAGTGTTGTGGGTGCTCTTGTGTTGGGTGAGTTTGCGGTCAGATCGGGTTGGTTTGTGCCTGAGGTTGTATTGTTTATGTCTTTTGTTGCTATATCAAATTTCACACAGCCAAGCTTCGAGCTAGGTCATGCTATTAAGCTTGCAAGAACTTTGATATTGATTTTATGCGGACTTTTGAAAATATGGGGCTTTGCATTAGGTGTTTTATTGGTGATTATTGCCCTGTCAACGACAAAGACTTTAGACGGTTATAAATATCTTTATCCTTTGGCTCCCTTTGACAGTAAGGCATTTAAAAATGTATTTATCAGACGGCATAAAAGAGACGCCGAAAAGATCAGATAAAAATAAGCTCCCGTTACTACACGGGAGCTTATATGATGTTATAATTATAATTTGAAGTCGTTCTCATCAAAGTCACTTGAAATTGAAAGTCTTTCAGGCTTTCTTTTCAAAGGGTCATACTGATAATGTCGGCACTTTCCGTAAGGGTCAACAATTCCCTTTTTTTCGCATAAAATAGACTCGTTATCCTTAGGAGTCCGACCGTAAAAGCAATTCATGCATATTTTACTGTATTTTTTATCATCTATAAATTTTTGTTTCATATTACACCTGCACTTGTTTTCTTTTTAATATTATAACACATCTGTCAGTATATTTCAATTGTATTTATAAATTATTATCTCGTGTTCTATGGTTTGCTTCTTTGGCATAAACTGTATCAAAAGATGAGGAGGTGAGAGAAACGGAAAATAATAATGTCAAACAGTTTGAACAGGCAATATCAGCTGTTACTGCAGAAGTTAAATTCAAGCTGATAAATCTTGACACTGATATCAAGGCGTCTTGCAAAGAAATAAGATTTATTACAGGTCAGCCTGTATCTTTATACTGCGGCAACGAGCGGTATTTTCTGAATTCGGTAACAGGTATAACCTCTGACTTTTCATGTGCTTATGTTTGTACAAAGGAAATAATAAATGATACATATTTAAGAATGTGCAATTATTCAGTGCACAGTCATCATTCTGATATTATAAAAGGGTTTGTCACACTTGCGGGCGGTCATAGGGTAGGTGTTTGCGGAACTGCCGCAGTTGCCGATAACGGAAGTATTTTATCCGTCAGAGACATTTCATCATTAAATATCCGTATTTCACACGAAATAGAGGGTTGCTCAAAAAATATATTGAAAAACGTATTCTCAGAGGGTTATTGCAGTTTTATTATTGTCGGACCGCCTTCAAGCGGTAAAACAACAATACTTCGCGATGCCGTAAGACATATCTCTGATTCAGGGCTTAAAGTCAGTCTCATTGATGAACGTAATGAAATCGCGTGTACCGAGAACGGAGTAAGACTTAAAAAGGTGGGATTAAATACAGATGTTTTTAATTCATATCCTAAGGAAGCGGCACTAAATATCGCTCTTAGAACAATGTCTCCCGACTTTATTGCTGTTGATGAAGTTTGTGATGAACGGGAAATTCATGCAATTAAAATAGCGTCAAATTGCGGAGTAAGGTTCGTTGTCACTGTTCATGCATCAGATTTTAATGAAATTGTATCCAGACAACAGATAATATCACTTATACATACAAATACATTTAACAAAATTGTTCTTCTTCACAGAAAACCGGAAACAGGTATGCACAGTGTCTTTGAAATCAGCGAGGTTAAGGATGAGATTTATCGGCGCAGGAATAATATGGATGAGCTTCGTTTACGCGGGTTATAGTGCATCCAGAAGGTTTGCTTTCAGAAAAGATCTTTATACAGGCTTTGTTATGCTCGTTGAAAACGTAACGAATGAAATAAAGTATTTTGTAAAACCGATTTCTGAGGCAGTGCTTTCAAATTCAGTCTGCATAGAAAAGAAAATGCTTAACATTTTGATTGCATATTTGAATAAAGGATACGATTTTCCCGTTGCGTGGGAAAAATCTGTTAAGGAAGCTGATTTGCCTGTTTCTTCATATGAAAAAGAAAAAATAATCAATATGGTTTCATCCCTTGGAAAGTCCGATGCGGATATTCAGGTAAATATTTTAAATTCCTTCAGAAATTATTTTATTAAAATGGCCGAAAAGGCAGAATACAGTAACATAAAATATTCTTCGTCAATATTTGCATCTTCTGTATTATTCGGAGGGGCAGTGTTTTTGATTCTGATATAACGGAGGTTAAGAGTATGGATATTGAAATTATATTTAAAATTGCAGGGATTGGACTTGTAATTGCATTGTTAAATCAGATTTTAGCCAGGAGCGAGAAAGGGGAGTATGTTATGATAATCACTCTGACGGGAGTAATACTTGTTTTTCTTATGCTCATTCCCTATATACTTGAATTTTTTGAAAGTATAAGAGAGCTTGTTGATTTATGATATGTTAAAAATTTTGATTGTTGCTGTTATAGGTTGTCTGATAAGTGCTTTAATAAGGCAGTACTGTAAAGAATTTCTTTTGCTTTTTCAGCTTGGGTTTATGCTGGTAATTTCATTTTTATTCTTTGACGATACCTTTGATAAGATACAGGATTTTACGGATATAGTCAGAAGCTATTCGTTAAATAATGAAATTTTTAATGTAATGTTTAAAGCGGCGGCTGTATGCGTATCTGCAAAAATAGGATGTGATATCTGTCGAGAAAGTAATAATGTTTTGCTTGAGGGAATAATAGAGCTTGGCGGCAGATTAATGATATTTGTTTTATCCTTTCCTTACATATTAAATATAATAAGCATTGCAATAGAATACTTATGACAAAAAAACTGATAGTTGTTTCATTTTTAATCTTTATAGTTTCATCGGGCTTCACAGCTTATGCCGAAAACGACACATATGATACATATTACAAGGAAATATATGACAGACTGGAAGAAACCGTAGATTCTGAAATTTGGGATAAGATTGAAAATTTCGGTTTAAATAATTTCGCTTCAGATAAAGTATATTTAAATTCATTTAACGAAATCGGGGAATATTTCAAATCCTGTCTATGGGATAAAATTTCAAATGTTAGAGAAAGCTTTTTTAATATACTCTTGGTTTTGATATTTTCATCCGCTTTAAAAGCTTTTTTTCTGTCTGAAAGAAGCAATCAGATATCATTGTTAAGTGTGGCAGTTATTATATTAATATTAACTGCAAATATAAACTCAACCGTTAACGGAATAATCAGTTCTATGAAAACCGGTGCGACATTTATGCTTGCGTTCATTCCTGTTTACACAGTGGTAATTTCATTAAGCGGAAATATTTCTTCGGCATTATCCTATAATACGCTTACTGTCTTGTTTGCACAGGGTATATCAGTTTTTATAAATTACTATGCAGTTGATATAATAGGCGTTTATTTTTCTGTTTCAATAGCGTTAAGCTTTAATAATGTATTAAATCTTAACAGGTTTGTAATCGGTGTTAGTAAATTAATAAACACTGTAATCGGGTTTATAGCAGGTGTTTTTACGGCAATATTATCGTTTCGGGGTATCTTATCTGTTTCGGTTGATTCAGCATCAGCTAAAGGCATCAGGTTTTTACTCGGCAGTCTGATTCCTGTTGTCGGTTCTTCAATTAGTGACGCTTATTCGTCTGTTATCGGCAGCTTTGGTCTTATAAAAGGCTCGGTAGCATCTATTGGAATAGTAGCTATGCTGCTGATTTCGTTGCCGGCAATCATAGAGGGTGGAGTATTCTGCCTCACATTTTCTATCCTTTCATATTTTGCCGAAATGCTCAATGATAATGAAAGCTCTGCTGCCTTGAGAGCGGTCACTGCAGGGTTAAAATTCATTGTTATTTTATCTGTGTTACAGGTGTTTATTCTGATAATTTCCACGGGACTGATGCTGCTTATAAGAGGAGACGCCTAAATGAGTGATTTTAAAAATTGGTGCAGGTTTTTTGTAATAGTTGTCATTGTGGGCGGATTACTTCAAAATATCCTTCCTGCGAATAAATTGAACTCTGCATACAAAACCTTCTTTTCTGTTCTGATGATTTCGATACTACTTATCCCGCTATCTAAAAACGGCATTAACTGGTATAACGATTTAACAGGCGAACAGAATTATATAACTGAGAGTGAATTAACGGTATACAGAGATGAGTTGATATCAGAGGTCGCCCGAGAAACAGTTAAGAACGGTATAGATGAATATCTGTATAATTTAAATACAAGTGCGTTTGTTAATAACATTGAGATAACATTTCAGGAAAATAAAATCGAAGACATTTTTATTGAAATTAACGGAATTTTTAACTATGAGGAAAGGGAAAGAATAAACGAATATATATACGAAATTCTCGGGGGTGATGTGAGAATTGAATATAAATAAAAATATTGAAGCTTTTTTTAATTCCGAAAAATTCAGAAGCATATATAACAGAATCAAGAAAGATAAAAAAACGCTTTTAATAATACTGATGGCTTTATTGGGAATATTTTTTATATCATTATCCGAAATTAAAGAATATGGTATCAATGACAATGAATATAATGAAGAGATTGAAGAAATTAACTTTGATGATGCAGAAAAAAGATTGAAAAATATTATCAAATGCATAAAAGGAGTGGGAGATGTCGAAACATACATCACTTATGATTGTAAGTATGAAACTGTCTATGCGGTTAACAGTGATGTAAAAACCGATGAAAAACAGGTTCAATCAAAATCGGAGTATATTATAACCGACGAAGATACCGGTCTTATATTAAAAATGATTTACCCCAAGATCAGAGGTGTTGCTATTGTATGTCAGGGCGGTGATGACCCTGTTATAAAGGAAAAAATTTATTCTGTAGTATCTGCTTTGTTTGATATAAGCACAAATAAAATCAGTGTTGCAGATATGGAGTGAGGAGTATGTTTATTATGAATTTAAAGAGAAAACAAATACTTACGGCAACTCTCGTCATTGCACTCGGTGCGGCAGTGTTGGTTAACTGGTATTACAATGACTCTGTTAATAAGAGTGATATGGAGGGTTCTGTTTTAAATGAAAATGAGTCAGTAAGCGGAAATCTCGGTGACTCGGTGCTTGTGGCGGGAACGGTTGAATATACAACAGAGATTACAACTCAGTCAGACAATGACAATTCAACTGAGGAATATTTTTCGCAGGCTAAGATTAAACGCACTCAGGTCAATGATAAGCTCTCTGATACAATTGAAGAAATATTGGAAAATAAGAGCTTTGAACAAGCTGATATTAAACGGCTTGAAAAATGCTATAAAGAATATTGTGATGTGCTTAAATGGCAAACGGATGCTGAAAACCTTATATATGCAAAGACAGGTCAAAATTGTATAGTGATTATAAATTCAGGCAGTTGTCAGGTAATTGTTGATAAAAATACATTAAATGACTCGGTTATTCTTCAAATAACGGGTATTATTGAAGAAAATACTAATATTTCTGTAGAAAATTTATCAATAATTGAAGCAAAGTAGTTGTATGATTTAAAATTTATGTTATAATAGATAATGAATAAATATGAATAAGATATGGTTCTTTATAATATCTTAACTCAGGAAGGTATAAATTATGACTAGACATGAATCAAGAGAACTTGCATTTGTTCTGATATTTGAAAAAAGCTTTCAGCCCGAGACTGACATTTTAGATTTGATCGACAGTGCACTTGAATTGGAGCTTTTCCCTCATAATGATTTTGCTGAAAGTGTAACTAAAAAGGTTTTTGAAAATATTGAAGAAATTGATGAGATTATTGACGGGAACCTTGTAGGCTGGTCGGCAAAAAGAATTTCACGTGCAAGCAGAGCGATTCTGAGATTGGCTGTGTGTGAAATGTTATATTCAAAGGATGTCCCTGTGGGGGTTGCAATAAATGAGGCTGTTGAAATCGCTAAGAAATATGCAACAGCTGAAGACGGCTCTTATATTAACGGTGTACTTGGCTCAATAGCAAAGAAAATATAAAATATTATCTTAGGAGCATCTGAATTTCAGAATGCTCCTATAATCAGTGAATTCGCATAAGGGGTATACAGATTAATGTCTTGCGTATTACAAATTTCGCAAATAAACACATATATCAAATCGGTTTTTGAGTCTGACTCTAACTTACAGAATATATATGTTTGCGGTGAGATATCAAATTTTAATAATCACTACAGATCAGGTCATCTTTATTTCACTCTTAAAGATGAAACAGCATGTGTAAAAGCGGTAATGTTCAGAGCTGCAGCTGAGCGGCTTAAATTTATACCCGAAAACGGCATGAAGGTACTTGTACGCTGCAATGTTTCTGTTTATGAGCGTGACGGTGTTTATCAGCTTTATTGTGAAGATATGCAGCCTGAAGGCATCGGTGAGTTGACTGTAAGATTTGAAGAAATGAAGCAGAGGCTTTCGACTGAAGGCTTGTTTCTGTCGGAACACAAGCAGGAGCTTCCTTCTTTCCCGATGAGAATCGGTGTTGTTACATCTCCGTCCGGAGCAGCTTTACAGGATATTATAAATGTTGTAACAAGAAGATTTCCCGCCGCTCAGGTGATTCTTGCTCCTGTCAAGGTTCAGGGCTCAGGAGCAGGTGAGGAAATTGCAAATGCGATAAATGATTTTGACCGTTTACAGGCTGCCGATGTTCTTATAGTCGGAAGAGGCGGTGGATTGATTGAAGATTTATGGGCATTTAATGAAGAAGTAGTTGCCAGAGCAGTTTTTAATTGCAGAATCCCCGTAATCTCTGCGGTCGGGCACGAAACCGACTTTACAATATGCGACTTTGTCAGTGATAAAAGAGCGCCGACACCTTCTGCTGCAGCGGAGTTGTGTGTTCCTGATTACCGTGAAATTCTGTATGCTAATGATAAGCTGCTTGATTATATGTCTGAATGTTTGCTGAAATATATTGAGTCATATAACGTCAGACTGCTGCAGTTTGATAAAATTATTTCTGCAAATAATCCCGATAAAACCTTACAGTTTTATTCACAGTGCGTAAATGTATGTGAGAGCAGTATTAATTCAACAATGCAGAAAAAAATTGAAATGTATCAGAACGTTCTTAGCTTATATGCGGCAAGTCTCGAGTCATGCAATCCTTTAAAAACACTTGCAAGAGGTTATGCCATTGTTAATAACGAAATGTTTTTACCGGTCAAAAGTGTTAATGATTTAAAGGATAATGATAAGGTTACACTTTTAATGAAAGACGGTAAAATTAATTGCACTGTTGATTCGGTTGAGACTATTGATATAGCTTAATAAGGAAGGGTAAATAATATGGATATGTATACACTTGACACCGCAATGATAAGACTCAAGGAAATTTCCGAAGCTCTCGAAAGCGGTGAATATGACCTTGAAATGTCTTTGAAGTTGTATGAGGAAGGCGTTAAAATTGTAGCTTTCTGTAATAAAACACTCACTTCAGCTAAAGAAAAAATTATTGAATTATCAGAATACGATGACGCAACACAAGTCAATGAATAATATGAAGCTTGAAGATTATCAGAAAATAATTAACGACAGTCTTTGGGAATATATTCCGAAATGCAATTTTGGGGAAGGCGTAGTTCATGATGCAATGAAATACAGCCTTACAATAGGCGGAAAAAGAATCAGACCTGTCATTGTTCTTGAAGCATGCAGAATATGCGGCGGTGATATCACTAAGGCTATTCCTTTCGCTGTAGCTGTTGAGATGATACATACTTATTCTCTTATACATGATGATTTACCATGCATGGATAATGACGATATCAGACGAGGAAAGCCGTCTTGCCATAAAGCTTTCGGTGAGGCCTTTGCACTTCTTTCTGGTGACGGGCTTCTCACTATGGCGTTTAATGTTGTTGCAAGCAGTGAGATCGCTTCTGAAAGACCTAATATTGCCGTTAAGGCAATTAAAATGCTATCCGAATTTTCCGGTGTTAACGGAATGATTGGGGGTCAGGTTCTAGACCTTAAAAATGAAAACATAATCATTTCAGCTAAAGATCTTGATTTATGTAATGATCTCAAGACCGGTGCACTCATCAGGTGTTCCGCTTATCTCGGCGCATTATGTGCCGATGCCGATAAAGAAAGAATTGAAGCTTTAGATAATTACGCAATAAATATCGGCAGAGCCTTTCAGATTATTGACGATATATTGAATGTGGTCGGTGATGAAATAATTCTCGGCAAGCCCATAGGCACCGATATGAAGTACGGTAAGTCAACTTATGTTTCTGTTTTGGGGCTTGAGGATGCTGAAAGATTAGCTGAGCAGCTTACCGAAAAGGCTGTCGATTCCCTTGAATGCTTTGGTAATGAAGCAGATTGTTTTAAAGAAATTGCATACCGTTTAGTAAAACGTAATAATTGATTGGTGATGGTTTTGAGTGGCAGATAAAAACAGGCTTGATATTTTGCTTTATGAGCGGGGCTTTACAGACAGTCGCGAAAAAGCTAAAAAACTGATTAACGGTGGTTCGGTTGCCGTAAACGGAAAAGTCGTTAAAAAAGCGGGTTACAATGTATCTGAAGATGATGTTGTAGAGCTTTGCGGCGCTGTTATGCCTTATGTCAGCCGCGGAGGTTTTAAATTGGAAAAAGCTATATCGGTATTTGATATTAATCTTTCCGGTCTTGTTTGTGCCGATATAGGTGCGTCAACAGGAGGTTTTACCGATTGTATGCTTCAAAACGGTGCTGCTAAGGTTTACTCTGTTGATGTTGGCTCAAATCAGCTTTCCTATAAGCTGCAAAGCGACAGCAGAGTTATTAATCTTGAAAAAACCAACTTCAGATATATCGATAAAAGTATATTTGCTGACAGAGTTGACTTCTGCAGCGTTGATGTGTCCTTCATATCTTTGAAGCACATTTTACCAAATCTTTTTGAAATACTAAAACCGAATGGCAGTGCCGTCTGCCTTATTAAACCTCAGTTTGAAGCAGGAAGAGAGAATATTGGTAAAAACGGCGTTGTCAAAGAGTTTTCGATTCATATATCCGTTATAGAAAATATATATGATTTTGCGATTGAAACCGGTTTTTCGGTTGCTGGGATAGATTATTCTCCCATAAAAGGTCCGCAGGGCAACATTGAATATCTTATTAATCTTTCTAAGGATAAAGCTGACGATAAAAATATACGTGATAAGATAAAAAATACTGTTGAGAAGTCACACAACAATTCAGACAGAGGAGAAGACTTATGATAGCTGCATTACAGGTGAATATGACTAGAAAGCATGCTTACAATGTTGCTCTTGATGTGTGTGATGAACTTAATCGTTTAGGAATAAAGGTACTTATGCCCGATATTCTTAAGGATGAATTCAGAGGCTGTAACGTTGAGTTTAACGATAATATTCAATGCATAAAAAAATGCGATTTTGTTATTACCATAGGCGGCGACGGTACAATTATTCATACCGCTAATGACGCTTCTGAGCTTGATAAGCCTATATTAGGTATTAATGCAGGCAGACTCGGTTTTCTCGCAGGTCTTGAAAAGACGGAACTGAATTTATTAAACCGTCTAATGACCGGAGAATATACCGTCGACAATAAAATGAGGCTTTCTGTCAAGCATTATGAAGAAGACAAGTTAATCGGTGAATACACTTGTCTTAACGATATTGTTATCGGCAGAGGCAATTCATTAAAGCTCTGTGAAATTGAAGCCAAGAGTGACTCCAAGCTTTTATATAAATATCTTGCTGACGGTTTAATTATTTCGACGCCGACCGGCTCGACTGCTTATTCGCTCTCTTCGGGCGGTCCGATAGTAGATACCGATATTGAAAGCATTATTCTCACACCTATATGCAGTCATTCGCTTTTTTCGAGATCTATTATTTTTAAACCTGAAACAATCATTGATTTTACTGTAAAAAACTGCGATAATTGCACCGCTATGTTTTGTTGCGACGGTGACAAGGGTGTTTCAATGACTGATAAAACAAGGTTGGTTGTTACAAGGAGTAATATTCCGACAAGAATCATAAGGATTAAATCTGACAACTTTTCTGATATTTTAAACAGAAAACTGCTGGAAAGATTTAACTATCAACAAGGAGAATGAGGATATGAAAAAGAACAGACATGAAGCTATACTGTCTCTTATTGAAAAAGAGGACATCGGCACACAGGAGGAGCTTATGCTCAAGCTTAACCTGATGGGCTATAAGGTTACCCAGGCAACTGTTTCAAGAGATATCAACCAGCTCAAACTAATCAAAACACCCGTTGATTCCGGGCAGTATAAATATTCCTTCGTAAATAACAGCTCTGAGGATTACTCGGGTAAATATTTTTCTATACTCTCGCACTCAGTGATGACTGTAAATTATGCAGGTAACATGGCAGTTGTTAAATGTTATTCAGGTATGGCTCAGGCTGCTTGTGCAGCAGTTGATAATCTAAATATCGATAATGTTATCGGAACTCTGGCGGGCGATGATACGATTTTTATTTTATGCAAGGATGAAAACAGTGCCGAGAGCTTTAAAACATACATTGACAGTGTATTGAACAAAAAAGACTAACGAAACGGAGGTAGCCCGTTGCTTACCAGCTTAGAAATAGAAAATATTGCAGTTATAGAGTGCTCCGAAATTACATTTGAAAAGGGGTTTAACATACTTACCGGTGAAACAGGCGCAGGTAAATCAATTATTATAGATGCTATCAATGCCGTTCTCGGCGAAAGAACATCCAGAGATATTGTCAGAAGAGGATGTGAAAAGGGCAGGGTAACCGCTTATTTTGATTCTACACCTGAATCTGTGTTACCTTTGCTTGAACAGTATGACGTAGAATGTGATGAAGACGGACTTCTCATCAGCAGAATAATTTCCGCGGACGGCAGGGGTAGCTGTAAAATAAACGGAACAACCGTAACTGTTTCCGTCTTGCGTGAAATCGGAAGAAATCTGATATCGATATGCGGTCAGAACGACAGCCAGTTCCTTTTAGATAGGGAACATCATCTAGATTTTGTTGATTCTATATCTGATTGTGAAGAATTGCTCGACGATTATAAAAATGCATATCAGAATCTTGTTGTGTGTAAAAAGAAGCTTAAAAAGCTCAGAAAAAATGAGTCCGATAAGGATTTTCGGCTCGATATGCTGAAATATCAGATTGATGAAATAACCAAGGCTGATATTAAGGTCGGTGAAAGAGAAGAGCTTTTAAAAAGAAGAAGTACAATTCAAAACATTGAAAAAATCGTTAACAATTTATCTTACGGTATCAGCTTGCTGAACGGTTATGATGAAAAGGACGGTATTGTATCCGATTTGCAAAATCTTTCAAAGAGTCTTAGTGAAATTTCTGATTTCAATGCATCAATATGGCAAATTTCCGAAGAAATATCAAACATCCTTTATTCTGTTATTGATTATTCGGAGGAGCTTGTCAGATGCCTCGGTAACATTGAGGCTCGCGACAGAAATTTAGATGAAATTGAAGAGCGACTTGATGTTATATACAGACTTTCAAAAAAGTACGGCTCTGAGCAAGAAATTCTTAACCATCTTGAAAAGATTACCGAAGAGTATCACTTGATATATAATAATGAAGAGGAATTATCTAAGCTTGAGGAAGAGTTATATTATCTTGAGGAAGAGTTATTTAAGCAAGGATGTTATCTGTCAGATGCCAGAAAAAGTGCTTCCGTAGACTTTGAAAACAGGGTCAGAAGAGAATTGACTTATCTTGATATGCCTGATGCTCAGTTTGTTGTTGATTTTAAAGACGGTCAGGCAACCGAGCGCGGTATGGATGAGGTTGAGTTTCTGTTTTCTGCCAATGCAGGTCAGGAGCCTAAGCCTTTACAGAAAATTGCATCCGGCGGTGAACTGTCAAGAGTTATGTTGGCTATAAGATGCGTTCTCAGTGATTCCGACAGCCTCGGAACAACAATCTTTGATGAAATTGATACAGGTGTAAGCGGTAGAGCAGCTCACAAAATAGCATATAAAATGCATGAGCTGTCTGATTTTAAACAAGTTATTTGTGTTACACATCTTGCTCAGATTGCCGCTTATGCCGATAATCATCTTTACATCGAAAAGTTTTCGGACGGTTCAACCACCCACACCCGAGTCACCTCTCTCGGCGAAGAGGGAAGAATACGTGAAATTGCAAGAATTATCGGTGGTGAGGTTATTACGTCAACTACACTTGAATCAGCACGTGAGCTGATTGATTATGCAAGAAACGAAGGTTTTTAATTAAATTATATATACTTGACTTTAATAGGATAAATAAGTAAAATACAAAGAAAGCAAAATACCGAAAGGAATGATAATTATGAAAATATATGAGGAGCTTATAGCCAGAGGGCTGATCGCTCAGGTAACAAACGAGGAAGAAATTCGTGAAATGATCAATAACGGAAAAGCAACATTCTATATTGGCTTTGACTGTACAGCTGACAGCCTTACTGCAGGTCATTTTATGGCGCTTACACTCATGAAGCGTCTTCAGATGGCAGGTAACAGACCCATTGCTCTTATCGGCGGCGGAACCACAATGATTGGTGACCCTTCCGGCAGAACAGATATGAGAAAGATGCTTACTAAAGAAGATATTGACCATAATGCAGAATGCTTCAAGAGACAGATGGAACGCTTTATCGACTTTGGCGAAGGCAAGGCAATGATGGTCAATAACGCCGATTGGCTGCTTAACCTTAATTATGTCGAGCTTCTCCGTGAGGTGGGTGCTTGCTTCAGTGTCAATAAGATGCTTTCGGCAGAGTGCTATAAGCAAAGAATGGAAAAAGGCCTTTCCTTCCTTGAGTTCAACTATATGATTATGCAGAGCTACGATTTCTATGAGCATTTCAGAACTTACGGATGCAATATGCAGTTCGGTGGCGACGATCAGTGGAGCAATATGCTTGGCGGTACAGAGCTCATCCGTAAAAAGCTCGGTAAGGATGCTCACGCTATGACCATTACACTTCTTACCGACTCTCAGGGCAAGAAAATGGGTAAAACTGCCGGCAATGCAGTCTGGCTTGATCCTAATAAAACATCTCCCTTCGATTTCTATCAGTATTGGAGAAATGTTGATGATGCCGATGTTCTTAAATGTATTAAAATGTTAACCTTCCTTCCTATCGAGGAAATTCAGAAAATGGATTCATGGGAAGGCAGTCAGCTTAATACTGCGAAGGAAATTCTTGCTTTTGAGCTTACCAAGCTTGTACACGGCGAAGAAGAGGCTTCAAAGGCTCAGGAAGGCGCACGTGCACTCTTCTCAGGCAAGGGTAATACAGATAATATGCCTACTACTGCTCTTGCTGCCGATGACTTTGCCGACGGCAAGATACAGCTTATTGATATGATGCTTAAGGCAGGTATCATTAAATCAAGAGGCGAAGGCAGACGTCTTATCGAGCAGGGCGGTGTTACCGTTAACGATGTTAAAGCAGCTTCTTTTGCTGATGTTGTTGAGCTTGAAAAATTCAGTGAAGGTAATGTCATCGTCAAGAAAGGCAAGAAAATTTTTGTTAAGTTTATTGTTGAATAATCAGATTCGGAAAGGAGTTATCGTATGTCTTCCCCGAAATTTAAAGCCCGATTCAATTTTGGCGCTTTCTTGATGTTTTTGCTAAGCTTCATTTTTTTGCTTAGCTGCTATCTTACATATTCACTTATACCTGAATCTGATAGCTTTACCAATTCTATTGATGTTTCAGGCGAGGAAACCGTCATAGTTTTCACTTTGGTTCCCGTGTTAGGTGTTGTTTCCTGTGTTGTTTTTGTTGTGTTTTTGGTTATATTCAGAAAGTACTATGCTCAGCTCGCTCTGGCAGATAACAAATTTGGAAATAAGATTATAAGCAGTGGTATAATCAGAGCCAGCTCATATGTTTCTTCTTTTGTTCTTTTGGCTTTGCTTGTTATCAGCACATGCTTTGCGTTTTCCTTATTAAGTGAATTTAAATTTTTAGGTTTTGTTGCTCCTGTATCGGATACTGTCT
Source organism: Acutalibacteraceae bacterium (assembly GCA_045537815.1). Lineage (GTDB taxonomy): Bacteria > Bacillota > Clostridia > Oscillospirales > Acutalibacteraceae > UBA6857. The sequence goes on from JAZSQD010000070.1 coordinate 28,818, forward strand.
ATGAATCCTATGAAAAATTCATTTTGGCTGATTGTGTGATACATTTTGTTTTCTTGATTCTTACTTCTTTAAAGATGTCAGGATTCAGCTTAACTGATGCTGTTGCAAAAATATTTATAAAAAAAGAAAAGAAGTCATAATCGGAGGTTTTTATGAATTTCAAAGATAAGAAAATTTTTACTATCGCCACGGCTCATCTTGATACAGTTTGGAATTGGGATTTTGAGCATGTAATTAATGTTTGTCTTAAAGACACACTTGAGCAGAATTTCGACTATTTCGAAAGATATCCCGATTATCGCTTCAATTTTGAGGGCGCTTACAGATATGAGCTCTTTGAGGAATATTATCCTGAGAAGTTTGAAGAATTGCGCAAATATATTGAACAGGGTAAATGGAATGTAACAGGCAGCGGTTATGAGAACGGCGATGTTAACGTTCCTTCACCTGAAAGCCTTTTCAGAAATATGCTTTACGGCAATCTCTATTTTGAGAAAAAGTTCGGGAAGAGAAGTAATGATATTTTCCTTCCTGACTGCTTCGGCTTCGGCTGGGCACTTCCTGCTATTGCCGAGCACGCAGGACTTAAAGGCTTTTCAACTCAGAAGCTTTCATGGGGCAGTGCATACGGAATACCTTTTGATATTGGTGTGTGGTACGGTTCAAACGGTAAGAGCATATTTGCTTCGCTCGACTCAAAATCTTATTGTACTACATTCAGGAAAATACGCGATAAGAAAGATCTTGCAGAAAAGCTCAACAAAAATATTGAATCTTATAATCTTCCCTGGACATTCTCTTACCACGGAGTAGGTGATGTCGGCGGTGCTCCTAAAGAGGAATCTGTTAAGACTGTTTGCAGGGAAATCTCAGAAAACGATGTTAATGATGTTAAAATTCTTTCTGCTAGTCCTACCGAATTCTTTGATGATCTTTCAAAGCTTACTCCCGAGGAAATCGCAAAGCTTCCCACATGGAACAATGAGCTTGTTATGACTAACCACGGCGTCGGTTCATATATTTCCAGAGCCTTCAGTAAAAGATATAACAGAAAGAATGAAGAGCTCGCCGATATGGCTGAAAGAGCATCAGTTGCAGCTATGTCTCTTCGCGGTGCCGAATATCCCAAGGATGAAATCGACAAGGGCTGGAAGAGAACAATTGCTCATACCTTCCACGACGATATCACAGGCACATCAGTCCAGCGTGTATATCAGCGTTCCTGGAATGATCTCATTCTTAGCGCAAATCAGCTTTCAAATGCTTATGAAAGCTCTTCTGCAGAAGTTATCAAGTCTCTTGATACGTCCTGGGTTAAGGGAATTCCCGTTGTAATCAATAACACTATTGAGCAACCGAGAATGTCATCCGTCGACATTGTTATTCCTTCAAAGGGCTTTAAGTTTATCAGAGCATTCGATAAAAACGGAAACGAGCTTCCTTCACAGGTAAATAATGCTTCAGATGATAAGCTCGAAATCTCTGTTGCGGCTCATGTGCCTGCACTGGGCTATAAGGTGGTTGATGTGGTTTACAGTGAGGAACCGTGCAAGCTCAACTCAGGCATCCGTGTCGGCTCAAATGTTATTGAAAACTATAAGTACATAGTCACCGTTAATGAAAACGGAGACATTGCTTCAATAATAGATAAGACTCTCGGTGACAAAGAAATTCTCAATAAGCCCATCAGATTTGAATTGAATAAATACAAGGGCAACAGAGCATATCCCGCCTGGGAGCTTACTTATAAAGAAACAAAGAAGTATCCTTGGGAATTTGCAGAAAAGGGTGTTTGCACAGTAGAATGCTCAGGTCCTGTTAAAGCTACTCTTAAGGTTACTCAGAAGGTTGGCAAGTCTACATTCACATATTATGTAACACTTGTTACAGGCTGTCCGTGGGTGAGCGTTTACAATGAAGTTGAGTGGCGCGAATTCAAGAGAATTCTTCATAACGGCTTCAGCTTTACCTGTAAGAATCCTAATGCAACATTTGACCTTGGTCTCGGCACAATCAAAAGAGGCGTGGCTAATAAAAAGCTTTATTCGGTGTGCGCTCAGAAGTGGGCTGATATCACCAACGCTGATGACAGCTACGGTGTTTCGATTTTCAGTGATTCAAAATACGGTTGGATTATGAAGGATGAAAGAACACTCAGACTTACTGTTGTTCACTCACCTAAATATTGGTTCCGTGATGACAGTGTGCAGGGTATGTTGGATTTCGGTCTTAACAGATACGGTTATGCAATCTATTCACATTCAGGTAAAGTCGGTAAGGATACTCAGCTTTATTCAAGATTCTTTGACTGTCCTCTTGCTGCTTTTATTTCCGATAAGCATGAGGGTGCTCTCGGTTCTGAATATTCATTCGGTAGCATAAGTGCGGATAATGTCATTGTACGTGCTATAAAGAAAGCTGAGAACTCTGACGAGATAATTGTAAGATTCAATGAAGGTGACTGTGTTGAAACAAAGAATGTCAGCTTTACTCTCGGCAACGGAATTGTAAAGGCCAGAGAGGTCAATGCAATGGAGGATGAAACCGGTCTTGCAACTGTTGACGGCGGAAAGCTTGTTTTTGATATTGCACCTTACGAAGTCAAATCATTTGCTCTTACTCTTGCTGATTGTAAAGTCGGCAATAAGATTGAAGCTACTGCTCTTGAGCTTCCCTTCAATGCCGATATTGTTTCCTTCAATCATAACAGAAACTCTGCTGCTATACCTACCATTGATGTTTCTGTTCCCGGTGAAATCTTCCCGAAGGAAATTAACTGCTCAGGTATCAAGTTCAGAACAGGTGATATCTGGGGTGAGGGTAACAATGCTATAATCTGTAACGGACAAAAGATCGAAGTGAAAGCAAACAAGGTTTATCTTATCGCAGCAAGCATTTACGGTGATAAGGTTTATAACTTTACTGTCGGAGATAAGGCTGTAAGCGTTCCCGTTCAGTCTATCAATGAAAGAATCGGTAAATGGGATCTTTATGATCTTGCCGAAACTGCAAATATCAAGACAGATAAGCTCGCTTGGGAATGTACTCATACACATTCAGTCAACAGAGATAACGCCGCTCAGCAGCTGTATTTCTTCATGTATGAGCTTAATACTGCAGGCGCAGACTCCATTACTCTTCCCGATGATAACGGGCTTGTAATTCTTGCCGCTTCCCAGAGTAATGACGGTAGCTTTGTCAGTCTTGCAACACCTCTTTATGATGTTATAAAAGAACGTCCCTTTGATTTTAAAATGTCATTTAAGGAAAAGCAAGCATACAGAAGACGTAAGATTCTTGAGAAAAAGACACCAAATAAATCATAAATTAAAGTACCTGCATTAATTTGCAGGTACTTTTAACGGAGTGAATAAAAATGATAAAATCAAATTGCCATACACATTCAACATATTGCGACGGCAAAAATACACTTGAAGAAATGATTCAGTCTGCAATAGAGAAGAGGTTCGATTCTATAGGGTTTTCAGGCCACAGTCCGATGTGGTTTGAGAGTGACTGGGCTATGACACAAGATAAATTTAATGAGTATATCAATGAGTTAAAATTTCTGAAATCTAAATACAGAGATAAAATTGACATTCTCTGCGGTGCTGAGCTTGATGCCGATTATTCGGATACAGATTTCAACGACTTGGATTATATCATCTGTTCCGTACATCAGTTTATCAGAAACGGTAAAGACTATCCGATTGATTACTCTCCCGAGTATCTTTCATCTTTGGTTGATGAGCTTTTTGGCGGTGATTGGAATAAAATGTGCTCAGCATATTTTGAAAGATTATCAGATTTCGTTGTTAAAATTAAGCCGCAGGTTGTAGGACACTTTGATATCATAACTAAATATAATGAAGCTCATAATTTGTTTGATGAGAATAATCCTGAATATCAGAGTATAGCTCTTTCGGCTGTGGACAAAATTCTGGATTCCGACAAGGATGTGTTATTTGAGGTTAACACAGGTGCAATGTACCGTAACGGTAACTCTAAGCCTTATCCTGCTGAATTCATAATGAAGCATCTCAGTAAAAGAAACGCCAAACTTACAGTAACTTCTGACTCCCACTGTGTTGAGTCGTTAGATTTTGCGTTTGATAAAGCTATTGAATACTGTAAAAGCAACGGTTTTAATAAGCTCTATTCCTTGTGCTCTAAGGGTGTTGTTGAGTATGAAATCTGATTTCAGCGCCCGTGAAACACATTAATTATTATCATTAATCATCCGATTGACAGTCCTTTGACGGGCTGTCTTTTTTATAATAAATATTTATTGATTTTTACTGTGTTTTGATATATAATATTATGATGAATAAAAATCCAACGGAGGGACAGAAATGGATTTAAAGAAGCTTTGTTTTGAACTTGCTGATATTCCCGGTACCTCGGGTGATGAAAGCGTTCTTTCTGATTGTTTAGTCGGTTATCTTTCTGATTATATGACTTGCAAAGTCGATAAATTAGGCAACGTTATCGGTACGGTCGGTGACGGAAGTGTTCATATTCTTCTTGATGCACATATTGATCAGGTCGGTCTTGTTGTCAGGGGGATTGACGAAAAAGGCTTTTTGTTGATTGACAAAGTCGGATCTGTTGACCCACGAGTACTCACCGGAGCTGAGGTAACAGTACACGGTAAGGAAAAGATATTCGGTGTCGTTTGTTCAGTTCCGCCTCATTTGCGTTCTGATGATAAGGATGATAAAATCAATATAAAAACAATGGCAATAGATGTGGGTATGGATAAAGAAAAGGTTTCTGAGTTAGTTAATATCGGCGACCGAATCACTATCCGTAACAATCAGAGTGAGCTTCTTAATAACTGCATTTCCTCATGTGCATTTGATAACAGATGCAGTGTTGCTGCAATTATCGGTGCTCTGGATTTAGTGAAGGATAAGCTCAAAAATATCAAGCTGTCAGTTTTGTTTTCCGTTCAGGAAGAGGTAGGCTGCAGAGGTGCTGCTCCAGGCAGCTTTTCACTTGAACCTGATTACTGCATTGTTGTCGATGTAGGCTTCGGTGTTGATCCTTATACAGATAAATCATTGACCATCGAGCTCGGTAAGGGTCCTTCAATAGGAATTGCACCAATTCTCGACAGAGCAATGACTCAGGAGCTTGTCCGCATTGCTGATGAAAAAGGCATATGCTATCAGCACGATGTTATGAATTCAAGAACAGGTACAAATGCAGACTCAATTACCATCAGCGGTAAGGGTGTGCGAACTTCCTTGATTTCGATACCTCTTCGTTATATGCATACAGCCAATGAGGTTATTTGCTTTGACGATATTGAAAAAACTGCACGTCTTATTGCAGAATATCTTATAGAAAAGGAGAATGAAACCGATGCTTGATATTCTTAAGGATTTATGTCTTCTTGACGGGATTTCCGGACGTGAGGATTCGGTAAGAGAATATATTATTTCAAAAATCAAAGATAAATGTGAATATACAGTTGACCCGATGGGAAATGTCCTTGCATATAAGAAAGGAAAATGTGAACCTGAAAACAAGATTATGCTGTCAGCTCATATGGACGAGGTTGGTTTTATTGTAACTTATATCTGTGATAACGGATTTCTGAAATTCGCAAATGTCGGCGGAGTAGAAAGCAAGGTTATTTCAGGCAGAGCTGTTAAGGTCGGAGATAAAAATATAAACGGAATCGTCGGCAATAAAGCTATCCATCTTACTGAAGGCGATGAATCCGTCAGCGTACCTAAAATTGACAAGATGTATATTGATATTGGTGCAAAAAGTAAAGAGGAAGCTGAAAAAGTGGTCTCTGTAGGTGACAGTGTATATTTTAAATCTGATTTTAAATACTTCGGTGATAATAAAATCAAAGCAAAAGCAATAGACGACAGGTTCGGCTGCGCAATAATGATCAAAATGATTGAACAGGATTTAAATTACAGTATGCATTTTGCGTTTCTTGTTCAGGAAGAAGTCGGTTGCCGCGGTGCTTCTCCGGCAGTGTTTTCTATAAGGCCTGAATATTCAATCGTACTTGAAGCGACTACTGCTTCCGATATTGCAGGAGTTGCTGATGAAGACAGGGTTTGCTGTGTTGATGGCGGAGCTGTTGTTTCCTTTATGGACAGAAGTACAGTATATAACAGAAGACTGTTTAAGCGTGCCTTTGCGCTGGCGGAAGAAAAAAGCATCAAAATTCAGCCGAAAACAACTGTTGCGGGTGGCAATGATGCAGGCGCAATACACAAAGCATGCGAGGGCGTTTATACAATTGCGGTTTCACTTCCTTGCAGATACATTCATTCATCAACTTCGGTTGCAAGCATAAACGATATGTATTCGTGCTATGAGCTTGCACTTGCATTGTCAGAGGATTTTGCCAATGCTTAAACATATTGATGACTGTTTGCCTCAATTTGTCTATATCGGTGATACCGATATAATAAAAACAAGAATAATATGCTATGCAAGCTGCTACGGTTTTGATAAGCCGTATCTTGATTTCTGGTTCGGCGACGGAGTGATTATATCACGTTTTGACGGTGTGCTTACTGTTTGGGCTGATGAAAAAGCTGATTATCCTGAATTAAGAGAATTTCTTGATATAATGGGCGCGGTTGATATTATAACCTTCAGCTTTGTTGCGGATAAATTAAATTATTCCAATTATACCGTCAAGAGATCGTTTGAATTTTTCGGTGTTAATGAAAATTGTCCGATTGTCTCTCAGATCCCCGATAATTATATGAGAGAAGCTTACCGACTTATCACCCGATCAATTCCTGATTCCTTCAAAGATGATGAAAATTCATATCTGTCATTTCTTTCTGATTACAGATACAGAGAAAACAGAGGATTTGCAAGAGGGTATTGTATTGTTGACAATGAAAATCTTCGTGCTGTCGGGTTCACTGCAGCCGAAACAGACTCAGCGGCAATACTCAGCGGAATTGCGTGCCATCAGGATTTCAGAAATTGCGGTTACGGAAAGAAAATTGTCGTATCTCTTGCATCGAATATTATATCAGAAGGCAAAAGAGCTTTTGTAATCGCTCTGAATGATTCGGCGGTCGGTTTTTATAAACATATTGGTTTTAAAGAAAAGGAAAATATAGCATATATTTCACTATAAATATGAAACAGGTGTAAAAATGTTCAGATTTGATAACAGAATTGAAGAAATTTCAGTAAAAGCTTTAGAAGAATCAAAAAAACAGTTTGATAAAATTGAAGAAATTACTGAATACAATCAGCAAAAAATGCTGAAGGCATTTATAGATAATAATGTTTCTGAAAGTATTTTTTCAGAAAGCACCGGTTACGGTTATAACGACAGAGGCAGGGAAATTATCGATCGCGTTTTTGCTCAGGCGGTCGGTGCCGAGGATTCCCTTGTCAGACACAACTTCACTTGCGGAACCCATACGCTTACCGTGGCTCTCTTCGGCATACTCAGACCCGGTGATGTTATGCTCAGCGTTTCAGGCCGTCCGTATGATACAATTTTACCTGTAATAGGTGTTGGCAGTACTGCAGACGAAAATATGGGTTCGCTAAAAAATTACGGTGTTAAATATGAAGAAGTTAAGCTTAATTCAGAGGGTCGTCTCGATTATGATAAAATTAAAGAAAGACTTGAACAAGGCCCTGTCAGAATGGTCTATATTCAACGTTCCAGAGGCTATAGTCTGAGACCTTCTATCTCGGTTGATGAAATCAGAAAGGTTGTAGAAATTGCTCATTCTTTTAAAGGAACAATGGTTATGGTTGATAACTGTTACGGAGAATGGACTGAAAAAATTGAACCTACAGATGTTGGTGCGGATATAATTGCAGGCTCCCTTATTAAAAACCCCGGCGGCGGTATTGCTAAAACCGGAGGTTACATCGCAGGCAAAAAGAAGTATATCGATTTGTGTGCATACAGAATGACAACGCCCGGCCTCGGAAGAGAAGTCGGTGCTACACTCGGTCATAGCCGTGAGCTGTTTATGGGTATTTTTAACGGACCTCATGTAGTAGGGGAGGCTCTCAAAACTGCTGTGTTCACTTCGGCGGTTATGAAACATCTCGGTTTTGAATCCACTCCCGAAATTAATGAAGACAGACACGATATAATAGAGGCAATTAAATTAGGAAAAGAAGAACTTTTGATTGCTTTTTGTCAGGGATTACAGAAAGGGGCGCCCATTGATTCCTTCGTTACTCCTGAGCCTTGGGAGATGCCGGGATACGATAATAAGGTTATTATGTCTGCAGGCGCTTTCACTCTCGGCTCTTCAATTGAGCTTTCAGCCGACGCTCCGTTGCGTGAGCCTTTTGCAGTTTGGCTGCAGGGTGGATTAAATTTCCACAGCAGTAAAATTGCCGTTCTGCATGCGGCTCAGGAAGTTTTGAAGGTTATTGACAGGAGTGCTGTATAATGAAGAAATTTAAAGCTTTCACGCCTGACGCCTTTATGCTCCTGGAGTTAAATAAGTTTAATGACAGT
>JAZSQD010000178.1:0-6099 GCA_045537815.1 Acutalibacteraceae bacterium
ACACGGTGAACACCGCTTTCGTATTTGAAACGCGAGTAGGCGCCTTCACCGCTTATCATAAAGGAAACCTCTTTGAAGCCGCCGAGCTCAGTGGGGCTTGATGAAAGGATTTCGTATTTCCAACGCTTGCTTTCGGCATACATTGTATACATTCTGAAAAGCACGCCTGCAAAAAGAGCCGATTCCTCACCGCCTGCACCGCCGCGGATTTCCACAATAACGTTTTTATCGTCATTGGGGTCCTTTGGCAGAAGAAGGATTTTCAGCTCATCGAAAAGCTTTTCCTTAAGAATACCGCTTTCTTCATATTCCATCTGCACAAGCTCACGGAAGTCCTTATCAAGACCGCCCTCGTCGAGCATGGCTTTTGCAGAAGAAAAATCCTCCTCGGCTTTTTTGTATTCTCTGAATTTTTCAACAATGGGTGTTAAATTTTTATGCTCCTTCATAAGAGCACTGTATCTGTTCATATCCGAAACAACGTCGGGGTCGTAAAGAAGGGAGCTTACCTCTTCAAAACGCTCCTCAACGCTTGCGAGTTTATTGAGCATAGTGTGTCTCCTTTATTTAATGCGCAATTCACAATTCTCAATTCTCAATTGTGGTCGCACCGCAACTTATATTAAATATTCAGGTTGTATATGCATAAGATGGTTTTTACCAAAGTAGCAAAAGAGTTAACAATTTTTATTTTAAAAAACACTTCGGCAACACAAATTTGGCGGGCAGAGGGTCGTTTCTATATACCGAGTTCCCCGCGATTGCGCATTGCGAATTGTGAATTGAGAATTCTAAAGCTCCTTCCCCTCTCGAAGCACCTTCTTTATATTCTTCTCAGCCTTGAGGCGGGGAGTCATAACAACATGGTCGCATTTCTGACATTTCAGCTTGAAATCCATACCTGAGCGCATAACCTCAAAGGTGTTACAGCCGCAGGGATGATTCTTTTTCATTGTGAGAATATCTCCGACCTGAATATCCATTGTTTTTCCTCCTTTTATTTTTAATGCCGATTTGTGCGTTCCGGGCTTATCGCTCGCCATATGCACTTATTATAAAAGTATATCATATATAACCGTATAATATCAATCGTATAAGCCAAAATTTATAAATAAATTGAAAAAAATAAGCATATAGATAAAAATATAATCGTAAGACAGAAAGGGTTTTAAAAATGAAAAAGTATTTTCCTGAAAATTATCTGATTGCAACTCCGGAGAATAAAAATACACTTTCTTCGGTTTCCGCACTCAAGGAGGCCTGCTACAGCGGTAAAATTATTGAAGCAAGGGCTACCGTCTGTGACAAGGACCACAATCTTCATGTTGACCTCGGTGTAATGCGGGGCTTGATTCCGAGAAGCGAGGGCGCAATAGGCATAGACGACGGCTCAGTGAGGGATATTGCAATTATTTCCCGTGTCAACAAGCCCGTTATGTGCCGTATTACAGGCTTTACCACCGACGAAAAGGGTGAAACGGTGGCTTTGCTGAGCAGAAAAAGCGTACAGCAGGACTGTATGAAAGAATATATATCAAAACTTATACCCGGCTGTGTTATTGATGCAGTGGTTACTCATATGGAATCCTTCGGTGTTTTTGCCGACATAGGTGCGGGAATTTCTGCTTTGATGCCTATTGATTCAATATCCGTTTCGAGAATACCTCATCCCGATGCAAGATTTACCCCGGGGCAGAAAATCAAGGCCGTTGTCAGAAGTATTGATGAAAGCGGCAGAATAACCCTGAGCTATAAGGAGCTTCTCGGCACTTGGGAAGAAAACGCGGCTCTTTTCAAAGCAGGGGAAACTGTGCCGGGCATAGTGCGCTCTGTTGAGAGATACGGCATTTTTGTTGAGCTCAAGCCTAATCTTGCAGGTCTTGCCGAATACGTACCCGGAGTTGTACCCGGTCAGCACGCCAGTGTATATATAAAAAATCTCATCCCCGAAAGGATGAAAATAAAGCTTATTATCGTTGACTCCTTTGATGCTCAGTACCCCAACGAAGAGGTTACCTATTATAATGATAAGGATTTCATCGACCGTTGGGTATATTCCCCCGAAAGCTGCGAGAGAAAAATCGAAACAGTTTTTTCAGACTATGAGTTGACGGAAACCGCAATTTGATATACAATATAATTATCAAGAATAAAGGACGGAGAAAATATGAAGATTAAAGAGATATTGAGAAAACGTAATCATACCATAAGATTTGCGGCGGTCAGAGGTGTCGCTTCTGCTGCTACTTCAGCGGCTGATATGCTTTGTGCTCCTCCCGATTTGAGTAAGGCTGAGAGAGTGCTTTTTGTTCAGCCTCACCCCGATGACAACCAGATAGGTGCCGGCGGAACAATCGCATGGCTGCGCTCACTCGGTGTTGAGGTTTATGAGCTCACCGTCACCGATGACAGATATGCCGACCCTGCTTACATCGGTAAGGAAAATGCAATCCAGACCTTGAGACAGAGAGAAGCCCTTGCAGCACAGGCAAAGCTCGGTATGAAAAACGCAGGCTTCCTTGGCTTTGCAGATAAAAACGACAACTCCGAAAGAGAGATTTCTCTCAAGATTGTTGAGGTTATCAGAAAGGTAAAGCCCGATTATGTTCTTACCGTTGACCCCAACCTTGCAACCGAGTGCCACAGTGACCACATAAAGGTCGGTAATGCAGTAAAATATGCCTGTATGGATGCTTTGTGCAATTTCTATCCCGAGTTCAAGGACGGCTCCTTCCGTGACGATGCATGGGCAGTTAAGGGTATAGGCTTTTATTATACCGACAAGCCCAACACCCTCGTTGACATCACCGAGTTTGAAGAGCTTAAAATGGAAAGCATCAAATGCCACAAATCTCAGGCTGAGCCTACACTGCTTGCGGCCATGCTTCTGCAGCATCAGGTTTATGCCGAGGGTACTGCCTTCAAGGCGGCTGAGCCCCTGAGACTTCTCAGTAACCTTCAGATGCACTGCTTCAATCTTCCCGTGGAATAATAGTAGTCAGTAGTCAGTAGCCAGTAGTCAGGGATGCCCTTCGGGCATTAGGCTGCAGTTACCGTCGGGTCTAAAGGCAGTCAGTAGCCAGTAGCCGGTAGTCAGGGATGCCCTTCGGGCATTAGGCTGCAGTTACCGTCGGGTCTAAAGGCAGTCAGTAGTCAGTAGTCACGCGCCGACGCGGGATAAAACTGAAAGATACTGCCCGCAGAATGCAGGTTGTTACCGTAGTGACCGACAATAAATGCACCGCGTAGGGTACGCCCTATGTGGCGTTCCTCTATCGGATGTAATCAGTATAATCAATAATGAAAAGGACAGAAAAATGAAAATAGTATATGAAACAAATACAGGCTCATCTCAAAAATATGCACAGATGCTTTCTGAAAGGACAGGCTTTGAGGCTATGAGCCTGAGCAATGCGGTAAAGGAATTTGCACCCGACGAGGAAATTATATTTATCGGTTGGGTTATGGCAGGTGTTATTCAGGGTCTGGCTAAGGCAAGAGAGGTCTTCCCGAATATTAAAGCAATCTGCCCCGTAGGTCTGAGCAAGGGCGAAAAAAACGATTTTGATCTTAAGGAGAAAAACGTAATTACTGAGCCTATGTTCACCCTCCAGGGCAACTTCCATATTGATAAGCTCAAGGGTATGTATAAAATGATGATGAGCATGATGCTCAAAATGCTCAAGGGAAAGCTTAAGGAAAATCCTCAGCCTGATTCGGATAAATTCATCAGTGCCATTGAGGGCGGAGTTGACTGCGTCAGCGAAGAAAACCTTGAGGAAATACTTTCGTGGCTTGAAAACTAAAATAACAGCACCCTTCGGTTCAGTCCGGAAGGGTGCTGTTTTCCTTTTCAGGGAGACGTATGGATATCCTTTTGGTGTTTGGATTTGCCATAGGTAAGGACACAGGGAGGTGTCAGCCCTTTTTACTAATCCCTAGTCCCTAACCCCTAATCCCTATTCCCTAATTTATAAACCTCAGACTCAATCATCGCCGTAACCTCATCCACATCAAAGACGAGCCCTTTTGAAAGAAGGAAAGCAACAACATACTCCTTCTTTTCCAGCCCCGTTTTTCCTTTTAGGAGCTGCTCGGCGGCGGCAACGGCAATGCTTACCCAGCTTCTGAGCTTTTCACGTTTTTCGTTGCTGAGCTTCTGCTTTAAAAATGGGATGAGAAAGCCTGTTATAATGAGGCTGACAAGAGCTATGAGAGCCTCTATGACGGGTGTTATATCTATGTTTTTCATAAAATTCTCCTTTCTTCTTATTTGTTACTATAACTGACTATTGACTACTGTCTACTGATTTCTCCGGTCGGGCTTGTGTATTTCTTCAAGGTCTCTGAGCCTGTTATTTATGACCTTGAAGCGTTCCTTGTCTACCTCGGCTTCTTCTTCAAGGCGGTAGGTGCGCTCGACAATGCTGTTGTGCTTTTCTACCTTTTTCTCGAGCTGCTCGATGCGGTAGTTGGTGAGTTTGCCTGCGGTGAGTATGCCTGCAAAGGAGCCTGCGAGAGTGCCGATAAGGCTGAGAAGGGCTATTGCTATTCCTTCACTCATTTTATCGCCTCGCAGTAATCGAGACAAACCCATCCCGACGGAGTTCTGCCCCAGCTTCCCTCGGTTGCATAGGCGGTGAAGGTCAGGTTCTTGACATAACCGTTACGCTCACAGCCGCAAAGGCTCAGGATTTTGGTTTTTGCATCCTCGGTAAGCTCAGAAAATTTTTTCTTTTTATAGCCGGTACCGGGTCCGCTTCTTACATTGAGCAGGTTGGCGGTGACACGGTAGTTGCCCTTTTCATAACCGTCGGGGAGATTTTTAAAGGCTATACCATTACTGTCAAGGATTTTTGTGAAAGCAGGGTCTACAAAAAAGAGCTTTTCAGGCGGGAAAGCACCTGAAGTGCAGGTAAGCACCCATTTGCTTTTGCTGTTTTTAACCCAGCCGGTTCCTTTTATTTTACCCTTACCTGCGCTGAAATGGAAATGATTGCCCGAGCAACCGTCCTTGCCCTCTGAGCATATGGGTTCGCCGCGTGTGAAGAATTTGCCGGCATAAAGCTTTCTGAGACTTTCGTCATCGGGGTGTGTTACAAGCAGAGTGCAGTAATCCTCACTGTTATCGGCAAAGACGACCTTTTCCGTGCTTTCGAGCCAGACAGTGTTTGTGCCGCCGTTTCCTACACCGTAAATGCGTTTTATCAGCATTTTGTCACAGGGACAGTACATATAGCTTTTTCCGCCGTTTTCACAGCCCTCGTCAAAGGGAAAATCGGCGGGTACTCCCGAAGAATGGGGGAGATGTGAAGCTTTACCCGAGGGGGTCTGTGTTATACGCATAACCTCACAGGGGTAGGTCAGATAGTTTCTTTTCATTAAAATACCTCTTTTGCAGAAATTTTCTGCCCGCTGCGACGGAAAAAGAGCAGTATTTTATATTGCGGCCTGAGAGGAGACGGGCGGCTGTATCCCCTCACTTAAAATTTTAGAAGTAAAAATCACGGCTGTCAATCAAAAGAGCGTCAGGTTGGTCCCTTAAAAAGTACTCCCGAGGTAAATTTGAATGAAAAGTGTTGCATTTGCCATGTTGCATCAGTTTCTTCGGTCAGTGCTGTGCCAATCCCTTACAAATATATGCACACAAGGCAGTTTTTTGTCAGAATAATTGAAAAATATGTAAACATATATAAAAAAACTTAATTTTTTTCTACACTCAGTCAGGTTGACAATCAAATACCAAATATTGTATAATTATAGGGACAAATGAGTGAGCGGCGGCTCACCGAATATTTTTATAGGAGATGTAAAAGATGGACACAAGATTTGCTATTACAAATTATCCTGATTGCAAGGCAGTTACCGAAAAGCTCGACAAGCTTATCAAGCTTCCCATGCATTCAATCGCACCCGACGTTCTTAAGCAGTATGAAGAAGAATACTTTGAGAAGAAGTGCGCAAAGTCAAAGGAAATGATCTCAGAAGCAAAGCAGATCATCCCCGGCGGCGTTCAGCACAACCTTGCTTTCAACTATCCGTTCCCCCTTGTTTTCACAAAGGCAGAGGGCGCAAAGCTCTATGATATCGACGGAAACG
>JAZSQD010000076.1:0-6790 GCA_045537815.1 Acutalibacteraceae bacterium
AAAAGTCTCCGGCACACCAGAAGTTGTGTCGGAGATGTTTTTTTATTTCATTTTAACTCTCCCGTTCAGAATTATTTATTGTATTTTTCTTGAAATAGTAAATATATTATGTTATTATACAAGATGGAATTTTATAATAAAGTTAAAATATAGGAGTGACGTTAATGAAATGCAGTTTTTGCGGAAGTAATGTACCTGAAGGCAGCGAGCTCTGTCCATCCTGCGGAATGATTATCAGCCTTGGTAACGATGCCGATTCTGAAATCACAATACCCGAATATACACCAAATGTTTTCGGCTCAGAGCCAATAGTTGCTCCTGCGCCTGTTGCTGAATCTGCTTCGGTTGTTCCTGAAAATACTGCCGAGACTGAGATTTACGAAGCACCTGCTTATGAAGAAGTGCCTGCTGAGTCTGAGGTTTATGAAGCACCTGCTTATGAAGAAGTGCCTGCTGAGCCCGAGGTTTATGAAGCACCTGCTTATGAAGAAGTGCCTGCTGAGCCTGAGGTTTATGAAGCCCCTGCTTATGAAAAAGCACCTGACGAGCCTGTAGTATACGAGGCACCTGTTGACGTTCAGGCTGAAAACGCAGTTGAAGATGTTTCTTACCCTGAATACGAAGCCTTTGTTGAGGACGAGGGCGAACATGCTATAGTTGATGATATACTCAACGATGATGCCGATGCTGATAATGATAATTATGCTGCAGCGGTTGTTGTTCCTGTTGAAGAAGTAAGCGAAGCTTCTGCTGCAACTGATGATGAAGATGAATACGAAGAGGTAGAAGCTGACAATGATGACGATACCTACATCAAAAGCGGTAAAAAGGGCGGCTTAGCCACTATAATTGCTCTTTGCCTGTTGCTTGTCTGTCTTGTTGTTGCCGGCGGTTACATTTACAACCGTATCGCTCCTCAGAGGGGTACAACTACAACAGAGCCGTCAACATCTGATTCAGTTAATGTAAATGTCAACGATAACGATGATGTAACTGACGAAACCGCAACCGATGAAGAGGAAACCTCAGAGGAGAACACCACCGATAAAGTTACAGAAGAGTCAACAACTGCTCCGACTACAGAGGATGAGCAGACAACCACAGTTCCTTCCACCACAGAACGCAGCACCGCCGAAAGCAGTCAGACGACCACAAGGGTTACAACTACTAAACGTCAGACAACCACAAAGCGTACTACAACTACAAGAAGGCCTACGACTACCAAGCGTCCTTCAACAACTAAGCCTTCAACAACTAAGCCGACCACTACCGACCCCTACGGTATCAATGATGTAACTCTTCAGAAGCCCTCAAATTATCTGTCAAAAACATATCACGCCTATGTTAATGTCAGTTCCGTTAAAATGAGAGCAAAGCCTGCTCAGTCAGCAGAAAGAGTGCAGTATCTTGAAAAAGGCTCCGAGGTTATTGTTTACGCCAAGCAGAACGGCTTCTGTTATGTATGGTCAACACGCTTCGGTACATACGGTTGGATTTCAGCTTCATATCTTTCGAATTCAAGACCTGTAGAAAGCACAACCTCAGTTAAAAAGAACACCGTTTCTCCCGACGTCAAGGCAAGCGGAGAGACAAAATATACAACCGATACTCTTAACCTGAGAAAGGGCCCCTCTACAAGTCACGATGTAATCAAGACTGTTCCCATCAACTATCCTGTTAAGGTTATAGGCTATAAGTCAGGTGTGTCCGGTTGGGCATATGTTACTGACCTTACAAGCGGAACATACGGCTGGGTTTCAACTGCTTATCTTAAATAAACTGTTTTGGAGGAAATATTATGATGACATTAAAAACTCGCTGGGCAGATGCGGCAATGTGCGATATGCCCCTTCCCGAATATCCCAGACCTCAGATGGTCAGAGATTGCTGGATGAATCTTAACGGATTTTTCGATTTTGCCATAACCGATGATGATAAGGATTGGTGTGACGAATATAATGATAAAATCCGCGTTCCTTTCGCGGTTGAGAGCTGTCTTTCGGGTATCTGTAAGAGAGTGGACGACGATGACCTTCTCTGGTACAGAAAAAAGTTCACACTTACAGATGATTTCAAGGGCAAGAAAGTTCTTTTGCATTTTGAAGCGGTTGACTGGAAGACTACGGTTTATATAAACGGCGACAAGGTCGGCAAACACATAGGCGGTTACAATCCTTTCTGCTTTGATATTACCGATTATCTTAATGAGGGTGAAAATGAGCTTGTTGTCAAGGTTTGGGACCCGACAGATGAGGGTTGGCAGAACAGAGGTAAGCAGGCGAGTGAGTCTCACGGCTTCTGGTATACATCAACCTCAGGCATATGGCAGACCGTGTGGCTTGAAGGTGTAAATGAAAACTACATTTCATCATATAAGCTTACTCCCGATATTGACGAGGGCCTAATTGCCGTTAAGACCGATATCAAGGGTGAGGGAAATCTTAAAATCAAAATTTTTGACGGAGATACGGTTGTCACTGAAACAGAAATCAGCGCCGATGCAAAGGTTCACATTCCCGATGCAAAGCTCTGGAGCCCTGAAAGTCCCTTCCTTTACGATTTTATTCTTACACTTACTAAAGACGGTGAAGAAACCGACTGCGTCAAGGGTTATTTCGGTATGAGAAAATTTTCCATTGGTGAATACGGCGGTTATGCACGTCTTTTCCTCAATAATCAGCCTTATTTCCAGAAGGGTCTTCTCGATCAGGGATATTGGAGCGACGGTCAGATGACTCCTCCCACAGAGGAAGCAATGATTTACGATATTCAGAAGATGAAGGATTTAGGCTTCAATATGCTTCGTAAGCATATCAAGGTTGAGTCACACAGATGGTATTATCTCTGCGATAAAATCGGTATGCTTGTATGGCAGGATATGGTAAGCGGCGGAAAGGCACTTAACCTTTTCCATGCCGGTGTTCTTCCCAATATTCACGGCACTCTCAATCCTCTTATTTATCTCACAAAGAAGGATAACGCCTATAAGACCTTTAACAGAGATAAAATTGAGTGGAGAACTCAGTTTGAGCAAGAGTATGAAGAGATGATTGATAACCTCTACAACTTTACTTCAATTTGTTGCTGGGTACCCTTCAACGAGGGTTGGGGTCAGTTTGATGCCAAGAGAATCGGCGATTGGACGAAGGAAAAGGACCCCTCACGCTTCTGTGACCACGCGAGTGGCTGGTACGATCAGAAGGGCGCAGATTTCAGAAGTATGCATAAGTATATCCTTCCTGTTATTCTTCCCAAATATGACGGCAGACCCATTGTGCTCAGTGAATACGGCGGATACAGCCACAACGTGCAGGGTCACGTATGGAACTATCAGAAGAGCTTCGGCTATCAGATGTATAAGAGTAAGGATGTTCTCACCGAGGCATACAGAAAGCTTCACGAAAAGCAGATTATTCCTCAGATTAAGAAGGGCCTTTCCGCAACGGTTTACACTCAGGTTTCTGACGTTGAGTTTGAGGTTAACGGTATGCTTTCCTATGACCGTGAGCTTGTCAAGCTTCATGAGGACGTAGTAAAAGAGCTCAATGCAAAAATGACCTATTGATTAATAAATAAGCACTGCAGCTTATTACTGCGGTGCTTGTTTTAAATATACGAGGTGGAAAAATGGCAGATAAGGGCTACACTAAGCTTAAGCTTTTATATATCAAGGATTTTCTTGAAAAATACAGTGATGAGGATAACCCTGTGAGCACTGAGCAGATTATTGAAATGCTAAGCGAAAAGGGGATTAACTGCGAAAGAAAGTCCATTTACAGCGATGTCAAGACTCTTAAGGAATACGGTGTTGATATCAGTGCCGAAAGATTTCCGAAGCCGGGCTACAGTATTTTATCGAGAGATTTTGAGCTTCCCGAGCTGAGACTTCTTATAGATGCAGTTCAGGCGGCAAATTTTATCACTCAGAAAAAATCTAAGGAGCTTATTAATAAAATCGGTACACTTTGCAGTGAGGGTCAGAGAAAACTCATTGAAGGTCAGGTTTATATTGATAACCGTGTCAAGTGCACCAATGAAGAAATCTATTATAATATTGATATTCTTAACAGAGCAATTCAGAAAAAAAGAAAGGTAAGCTTCACTTATCAGAAAAGAACTACAGCCGACAACGAAGAAGGGTATGAGCTCAGTGAAAAGGATTTTTGTGTAAGCCCCTACGCACTTATCTGGAGTAATGACCATTACTATCTGGTTGCTAATAACGAAAAATACGATAATCTGATGCATACACGAATAGACAGAATGAAAAAGGTTGAAATAAGTGACAAAAGAGCAAGAAATTTCAGTGAGGTTTCGCCCTATAAAAAGTTCTTTGATTCTGCTGACTATTCTGGCAAGATTTTTAATATGTTCAGCGGTGATACCCAAAGGCTTGAGCTGAGCTGTGACAATTCAATCATAGAGGAAATTCTTGACCGCTTCGGTACAGAAGTAACCTTAAAAAAGGCTGATAAGGATGGCTGCTTTATTCTTGTAACAAAATGTGTTGTAAGTGAAGGTCTTGTTTCATGGATAATGCAGTTCGGGCCTAAAATAGAGGTAAGGTCACCCAGAAAGCTTCGTGAGGATGTCAGAAAAAAAGCTCAGGATATATTGAATGCATATAACTGACAAAAAAGGAATTGTTGCAACAGCAGCAGTTCCTTTCGTTGTTTTGCCCAAAAATAAATAAAATATTGTGATGTTTTAAGTTAAATTTAACTAATTGTTTAATAATTATAATGTAATACTGTAAAGTTATGTCAGAATTAAAATCGGTAAGACGAAAGAGGTGAAATCAATGAAGAAAACAGTATTTTTAACAGGTGCATCAGGCAATATGGGCTTTCAAGGATTCAAGGAGCTATACTATAGGAAAAATATGTATGACATAACTTTACTTTTGTTGGATAAGCCGTCTGAAAGAGAAATGTTTAAAAAATATGAAGCTGATCCGTCGGTGAAAATAATCTGGGGTGATCTGACAAATTACGATGATGTTTTGGAGTGCGTCACGGGTTCAGACTATGTCCTTCATGTTGGAGGTATGGTCTCACCTGCGGCAGACTACTATCCTAACAAAACACTTTATGTTAATGTTACAGCTATGGAAAATATAGTCAGAGCGGTAAAAGCACAGCCTGACCCCGACGCAGTCAAGGTAGTTTACATAGGCTCTGTTGCCCAGACAGGTGACCGTAATATACCCACTCATTGGGGCAGAACAGGCGATCCTATTCAAATAAGTGTCTATGACCACTATGCGATAAGCAAAACAAAGGCTGAGGCAATACTGGCGGAGTCGGGTCTGAAATACTGGGTTTCTTTAAGGCAGACCGGTATTCTTTACCCTGATATACTTAAAAATGTTGATCCGATTATGTTCCATGTGCCGATAAACGGAGTTCTCGAGTGGGCAACCGTAGAAGACAGTGGAAGACTGCTTGCAAAGGTGTGTAACGCAACGGTTGAAGAAAGCTTTTGGCGCAGATTTTACAATATCAGCTCAGGCCCTGAATACAGAATAACCAATTATGAGTTTGAGGTTTTGCTTCTGAATGCAATGGGTATGCGCGGAGAAGATATACCGAAAAAGCTTTTTGAACCTAATTGGTTTATATTGCAAAATTTTCACGGTCAGTGGTTTACCGATTCAGATGTGCTTGAAGAGTATCTGCATTTCAGAAAAAACGTGCCGATTAAAGAATATTTTGGTGAGATGTCAAAGAAGCTTGATTATTACTACAAGTTCTCTTCAGTTGTACACCCGTCTATTCTGAAAAAATATCTGATGGAGCCTATAGCTAACATAAGCCTTTACGGAACACAGTCATGGCTTAAGAACGGTGTAAAAGACAGAATAACAGCATATTTCGGCTCTATTGAAAAATATAAAGCAATTCCTGAAAAGTGGTCTGATTTTGAGATAATTGTGCCCGACAAAAACGAAAAATCATATCTTGATCACGGTTACGATGAAAGTAAGGATATAAACGATCTGACGGTTGAAGATATGAAAAAGGCGGCTGAGTTCAGGGGTGGTGAATTTATTGGCAGAAAGCTGGGAAAAGACTTTTACACACCCGTTAAATGGAAATGCGCTTTCGGTCATGAGTTTGAGATGTCGCCTAATCTTGTGCTCAAGGGAGGACATTGGTGTCCCGATTGTTTGCCGATGCCGTGGCGGTATGACGAAATTGCAAAAGTAAATCCTTTTTTTGCGCAGGTCTGGTATTCTCACCATGACAAAGATGAAAACAATGTTTATACAGAAGATATTTATTATGCTTTTTCAAAGGAATAATCTGCATAATAAAATTAAGAAACTCTGTATTTTGTTATTTCGGATATAAATTCCTCCTATGATATCATAGGAGGTTCCTTTTTACCCGTTTACGACAGTCCTGTTCACGATATAATTATATTTGCGAAAAGTTTATAAAGGAAGAGAAAATATGCAGTTATATATTGACTGTAGTTTTCAGTCGGTGTATAATTTTTTAAATTCGATTTGTAAACAGGTAAGGTGATATTATGGTATCAATGGAAATGTATGAGCTTGGCGCAAAAAGCTCGGTTATAAGAGAAATATTTGAATACGGTAAGAAAAGAAAGGCAGAAATCGGTGCAGAAAATGTTTATGACTACAGTCTCGGTAACCCCAGTGTTCCCGCACCGGAAACAGTTAATGAAACCATCCGTGAGCTTACAGAAAATATGCTTTCTACAGATCTTCACGGTTATACCTCTGCAGTTGGAGACAACGAAACAAGGCAAGCGATTGCCGATG
>JAZSQD010000106.1:0-2573 GCA_045537815.1 Acutalibacteraceae bacterium
CGTAGCCATGTCGTTCTGTGAGCCAAGGAGTAGTCATAGCCCTTTGTCTTCCTAAGACCGCTTGGCCTCCGACTTCCTTCCTCTGAATTTGCTTCTGCTCACAGCCGACGGCAAAAGCTCTCTGAAAAATTCTTTTTTGAAGAATGTCGTCTCCCTCAACGATTTGCGGGATGTTGATTTTTCTTTCGTTGAGATTTATTTTAGCACCGTGAAAGGGCTTTGTCAAGTAAATTTAACTAAACATCAATATTTACCGTAACATCATTGCTTTTAAGCACAGCAATAAAGTCTTTGCCGCCCTTATCATTCTTTGTAAAGGTGCAGATTTCTTCTTCGTCTATATAAATCTTTATTCTGAGTGTCGGAACATTTCTTATAACCTGTTCAGCATCTACGGTAACATCGGTAATAGCTTCATAGATATAAGTTTTTTCACCTACGGTAAAACAGGTCTCGTCATAAAAGATTTTTTCCTGAGAAAGGTATCTGAGAAGAAGCCAGACAAAGACACCGATAACAATCAAGTCTAATAGTATTTCAGGGAATAATGCAGTGTCGCCGGTAATAAAGCCTGAAATCGTTAAAGCTGAGCAAAAGCCTGCTATAACACCGAAAAAAACTGCCATCCACGGTGAGGGCTTCACTTCTTTTTTCATATCAACATGTCACCTGTCTGTTCCGTTTCTTTACAGCTCTGCTGAAAACAATCAACCGTTATAGTTGTCAAGAGTGTTTCCGATTGCTCCTAAAAGTGAATTCTCGTTTGTTGAGGGAAGGTCGCAGCTGTAATGCCATATCATAACGCCGGCATAGCCCTCATCGATTGCAAACTGTGTTTTCTTTGCAATAACATCGGGTGTGTTGAACCAGAAGGTCTTGTTGATGCTGCTGTCGGTGTAGAAGCCGTTTTCGTCAAGCTTATCTGCATAAGAAGAATAGTCATACCAATAAGCATCACTGTCAGTGGGTCTTGCATAGAAGGGAAGACCGAAGGTTATCTTTTCAAGAGGAATGTTTGAATCCTTTATCCACTGAGAACGTGTAGTGACGGTGTCGTAGGTTGCGTGTCTGCCTTCTTCATCATAGACGTCATACATCATAAGCTCGAAGCAATCAACGAACTCAACGGCAAGGTCTGAGTACTGTAAGCACCAGTCGGAAGCGGCAACATTCAATGTATAATCGTCACCGAGCTTTGAACCGAGGGAAACAAGGAAGTTGTTATAACCGAACCATGCTCCGTTTGTTGTGGGGTATTCATAGTCGAAATGAACGCCGTCAAGGTCATATTCTTCCAAAACTGCTATAATATTGGTTTGAAGCTTCGGGCGAAGGAAGGCCTTGTTATGCTCCTTGCCGAGAGATTCCATCTGATCATACCAGTCGGAGGAATCAGTTGTACTGCCCGGGCCAAGGAAGTTGAGAGTGTAATTGATGTCTCTGTCGCCTACAACTGTTTTAAGGTTGTTGAGTGCAGTTTCAAGCATATCTCTGTCAACACTTACATTACCCTTTGCGTCAAAGGTTGCAACACCGAAAAGAATAACATCGGTGATGATGTCAAAATCCTCACTGCAAAGACTTGACGGGTCCTGAATTCTGTCACAGATTACGTAGCTTTTGACTCTGAAGTCTTTGTCGGTGGTGTCCTCCGGCTTTGTTTCAAAGCCGAGAAAGCCTGTGATAAGTGAAAAGATTGCTGTTATGATTGCGATAAAGCTTTTTAAATATAACATAATAATTCTCCTTATTTATTATTCTTCAAATATTCCGTCTTGTATTGCCATAATCTGGTCAACACGTCTCCGGTGTCTGCCGCCTTCAAACTCGGTTTCAAGGAAAACGTCTACCATTTCCAGTGCGAGACCTGCACCGACGACTCTGCCGCCCAGGCAAAGAGCGTTTGCATCGTTGTGAAGACGGGTGAACTTTGCACTGAACCAGTCACTGCAGCAGGCGGCACGGATGCCTTTTACCTTGTTGGCCGCCATTGAAATACCGATACCTGTTCCGCAGCAGAGGATTGCTCTTTCACATTCACCGCCTGTTACTGCCTTGCAGGTTTTATATGCGATTGTCGCATAGTCGATGGATTCGGGTGTATAGGTGCCGAAATCCTTGTATTCAATTCCTTTTTCTTCAAGATGCTTTTTTATTTCTTCCTTTAGTGCGTATCCGCCGTGGTCTGCACCCAATGCTATCATGCTGATTTCCCCTTTGCTGATTTGATTCGGGTATATAATACCATAGATTGAGGGATTTGTAAATATCAAAGTTAAATTTAGGGATTAGGGATTAGGGATTAGGGACTAGTAGTAATCAGTAAGGTATGAGGAAAAGTAGTCAGTAGCCAGTAGTCAGTAGTCAGGGGAACGCCCGTTGGGCGTTTAATGGCGTAAGATATTCATTCCCTTAAATCAAAACCGATACGGTAGGGACACGGCTCGCCGTGTCCGCAAACCCGACCGATAAATATATTTAATTTAACACGGTAGGGGCGTCCATCGGACGTCCGCGACGACTTGACGGGTAGGTGTATTTGGAGGTTAGGGTGGTTGAACCCTTCCGTCTTT
>JAZSQD010000073.1:0-3403 GCA_045537815.1 Acutalibacteraceae bacterium
GTGGTTCATTATTGAATAGGAAATGTGTTACATTAAAAAAGATAGAATATGTATTGCCGGAGAACTACTTGTGTTATGAACATCCGCACCAGAATCTCAAGCCTTTACGGTTTGAGATTTTTTATTTTTTCTGAAATATTTAATTTCAGGTTGTTCGGAACTAAAGAAAGCTCCGAAGGGGATGAATAAAATAAAGGAGTACTTATTTATGAAAAAATTAACCTCACTGATTCTGACGTTAGTATTTTTATTCAGCTTTTCTGCATGCGGTGCACATTCCTTAGGTAAAAGGAGTATGGTAGAAGGCGTATGGAACTTTGACAACGGAGTTTCAATAGTTTTCAATAAGGATTACAGCGGAAAGTTTTATTCCCCGTCAGAGACGCTTATCAGATGGGAATATAACCGAAAGCTCGACTGCTTTGACTGTATTAAAACCAATACCGGTGAGAGCTTCAGTGTTACTTATACAGGAGAAAAGGAGAGCTTAGTTCTGCATTATAACGGTTCAAACGGCTACAGAGCTGATTCTGTAAGTGCAGGTAATTCATATACAACATCAATACCTGCTTCTACCGAGGTTCCCACCACAACTATGCCTGCCGTAACTATAGCAAATGTTCCTACAACATCCGTTCCCACAACATTCGTTCCCACAACAAATACGGTGCCGACATCTTCAATTCCAACAACTGCATGGACCACACAGCCCACAACACATTATGATGCTACAGAAAACGATGAGAGCTCAGTCGGCGGCAGCTCTCAGTCCGATTCCTTCAATATTGATGACCTCAAGCTCTTAAAGCTGAAAAATTCCTATAAAGCCAAAAACGGTCTTAAGGTGACTCTTAATTCTTATACCGTAACAGAAACGGCAGGATACGTAAGCCATAAAATCAGCTACACCATAAAGAATGAGGTTCGCGACAGTGAAATCTTACCGGGCAGCTTCAAGGTTTATTTTGACGACGGCACTGCTGAGCCTCAATATGGCTTTTTCAATTATATGTATTACGGTGATGAGCTTACCTCCGAATATGAATGGAAGGTTTTAAAAACCAAGGAGGTTCTTGTGCTTGAATATAACCCTGATGATTCTGATGACGGCTTGAACGGCTCCTTCTTTTCAACCGTGCCTAATCCCGATTCATTACATTGGGCGGTCCCCGGAAGTAATAATTCATAAGGCAAAGGCCAGTCATCATCGTCAGGCGGCTCAGGGGTTTCCGCTGACAGAAAATCCGAGATTGCCGATGCACTTGAAGGGTGCGGTCGAGAGGTGAGCTATATCAATGTTTCATGGCCTGTTCTTGAAGCAAAGCTTAATCTTTATAAAATAAACAAGGACGCCTCTCTGCTTGTCAAAATGCAAAAAGACGTATCGGACATCAATTCAAGGCTTGAAAATATTTTAAGGATTATTTCTCCTTATAAGAAGGAGCTTCTGCCCTTATATTCTGCCTGTGATATTGACAGCCCTGTGTTTGATGTCTCTTCTACAGCAAAATTAGCAACATATATCACACTTGTGAGCCGCGTAAAAACCTCATACGAAACAATCTGTGAAAGCTGGGGAGTATAATCGAGTATCAGCGGTTCACTTTGATATACGGATAATAATTCTGATTAAATAAAACGCCATCCTTGAAACGGTAATTCCAAGGATGGCGTTGTTTATATTTGTTTTATGCAGTTAATTCTTTCAGTAATTCGGGAAGATTGCCAAGGTCTGATAAAACAAGAATCAAGGCTTTGAAGAACCAGATAAAACGATTAAGGAAGCCGCTGACAGGGGACTGCGTAACAGTTTCAAGCTCCTGAGTGTTTTCGACAAAGTCATCAGTTTTTATAAATGTAAAATCACATTCAGCAGAGGAATGGTCGGAAATTACTTTTCCGTTGTCGTCAGTAACCTCAACATATCTGAAATCACTTACAACAATGTCGACACCGCCGCCGGGCTTATACATAAATCTTTCAACTGAGTCCCAGTTACCCCAGGCAGGAAGACCTGTTATATGCCAGTTATACATGTTAAAATAATCACCGTTGTTATGATATTCCACCCATGCATCCTTAAGTCCGCACTCAAGATAAAGGGTTTTATAAAGTGCTCCGTCATCTTCGTGGGTATGTATATGGTTGTTAAAGTCGCCGGTTACAATTACAGGTCTGTCATTTTCGGCAGAGCGGGCTTTAATGAATTCGGCAAGCTGCTTGTACTGACTTGTTCTTGCGGCGATTGAGCCTTCACCGCCGTAAGCATCTGCGTGTAAATTGTAAAAATCCACATAAATACCATTGCCGATATCGATTACGGTGTATACAAAGCCTTTCGGAGTGAGCTCGTCTGAGCCGTCAGAAAGAATACCGCTTGCTTCATTCCATGTAACTCGGGTCTCATTATAAACGGGCATATCCTTTGTAAATATATTAAGTCCGTCGCCGCCGGGGATACTGCCGGTGTGGTTGGTCATATAACTAAAGCCGCTCATACTGTCAACAAGATTCTTGTGAAAACCGAAATCCTCCTGAATGGCAACAATATCAAAATCGTTTTCGGAAAGATATTTACCTGCAGCATTCTGATTAGCTACCAGATTTTCACCGGTTAAAGCTGCAAAGGGAAGGCCTGCAACATTGAAATTAACTGTTTTAAGAGTGTATTTTTCGGATTCGTCGTAATCGTAGACCTTTATATCAAAGTATTCTGTAAATTCTTCTCCGTTGCATATGTAACTAAGCTTCCAATAAATCTTTTCATAATCCCTGAAGCCCTTAACATCCTTGTCCTTAAGATAATCTCTGTATAAAACGCCGTATTCATCACGCTCGGCAGTTATTTCGTCGCGTTTAAAGGTCAAAGGCTGACTGTAGTCAATATTTCCGCTCTCGTCTTTTTCCCAATAAGAGGGATTTTCGATGTTGTTAACGGTAAAACCGCGCCAATCGGTTTCGCCGTTGAGAGATAACATACATTCTATTTTTGTTGTTCCTGCGGGGAAGATAAAGGTATAGGAAAGGTCGTTCAGCTCTCGTGAAACAGTATAATCACCGACAATGCTTTTTTCTTTGATTTCATAAGACTGATGGCTCGGAAATTCCATTTGATAAAGAGTTGATTTGTAAAGAAACGGCGCCATTTCAACCTGAACACCACGCTCGGTTTCAAAAAATTCTGCGTTGGCAATTATACTGCTTGAACCGGGGGCTGCAAAGCAAAAACCGCTCAGAGCAATTACAACTGTAAGAATCAGACAAAGAGTTTTTTTCATGGTAATTTCTCCTTTGATTTAGTAATGTATTTCTTAAGATGCATTTTATACCTTAATTATTAGCAGATTATGAACAAAAGCTTTTATCGAAACAATCGGTGTTACCTATGAGTTGTCAAACTCAT
>JAZSQD010000090.1:0-2369 GCA_045537815.1 Acutalibacteraceae bacterium
TTGCCCGTAAGTCCTGCCTTAACAACGATAAAGCCGTCATTATAGATAGAAAACGGAGCATCAAGACCGAGCTTTTTAAGCTCATCGGTCATTTCGTCGCACTGATACTGATGGTCAATACCTGCAAGTGCCATAAGAATATGAGTGATATCGGATAATTCGAGATTATTTTCCTTCAGAAGAGCATTTATACCGCCCGTAATAATGCCTGCAGCCTCGGGAATTGCCCCCGGGAGATTTTCGTGGTTGCTGCCTGCAGTCTTAACGGTTGAGAGCATCTCCTTCTTTTCATTGAAGAGTGCGTACTGGGTTTTTGTACCGCCGCCGTCAACACCTATGTAAAAGCTCATTATTTCTCCTCCTCATCTGTAAAGAAATCCTCACAGACCTCTTCAAGACAGTAAACGCCTCTTCTGTAGTCCTCACGGTCAATCCACATACCGTTTGTGAAGTCCGGAACGGGAACGGGAAGACCGCCCATAGCAACGCTCTGCTCGGAAAGGCAGGTAATTGCCATCCATGCAGCAGTATCATATACATCAATGGGAGGCTTGGAGCCGAACTGACAGGCATCAACGAATGCGGAAAGCACAAGATAATCCATACCGCCGTGACCTGCCTTTACGCCTGCCTTTTCATACTGAGCCCAGAGAGGATGATCGTATTTTTCTCTGATTTCTTCAAACTTTGTCCACTCGTGAGTGCTTTCGGTAACACCGTCACAGGCAATAGCCGCCGCATCGTCTATATCGGAGAAGATACCCTTTGTGCCCTGAACAAGATAGTTTCTGGTGTAAGGCCTCGGAAGACAGCAGTCGTGTGTGAGAGTGATTGTTTCACCGTGTGCGCACTTGATAATTGTTGTTACAACGTCACCGCAGGCAAAATCATAGCCGTAAAGGTCATAATCCTCACCCTTGTTGTCCTTTATCCACTGATTAAGACCTCTTGACTTGGAGGACATGGAAACAAGAGAAAGGAAGCGGTTGCCGCGGTTGATGCCGAGCACCTTGGAGATGGGGCCCAGCTGATGTGTGGGATACAATTCACCGTTTCTGTTCTGGAAATTGAAGAGTCTGCCGTGACGGTTTTCTCTGCCGAGGCTGATTTCATCACGAAGGTCGTGTCTGTAACCGCCCTCACAATGAATGATTTCACCGAAAAGACCCTTCTTTACCATATTGAAAATTGCCATTTCGTTTCTGTCATAGCAGCAGTTTTCAAGAAGCATACAGAACTTGCCGGTTCTCTCGCTTGTCCTTACCAATTCCCAGCACTCCTCAACGGAAGCGGCACCGCCGACCTCCATTGCAACGTTCAGGCCGTGATTCATACCGGCAATCGCAATTTTTGAATGAGTGATCCAGGTTGTGAAAACAACAAGTGCATCAAGCTCTTCCTTTTCAAGCATCTCCACGTAATCGAGATAAGAATTAACGTTATATCCGTCATAATTCTCGGAATTCTTTACAATTTCAATACCGCGCTCGGCTCTGTCCTCGAACTTATCGCAAACACAGGGGCATACAACACCGGGAACAGCCAGGAGAAGCTCAAGCATACTCGAGCCTCTGCCGCTTATACCGACAGCACCGATGCGGACTTTTTTTACATCGCTCATAAAATAACCTTCCTTCAAAGCATTATATAAGCACATTGTAACACATACAAAATAATATTTCCATACTTAATTTATATTTTTATTGAAATTTATTCACAATTTTGATAAAATATCATCATAAACAAAATCCTGATTCCGGAAAACTGTGAGGTAATATTATGAGATACTATATCAATGCAAAAATTATAACTCCCGATGAAATAATTGAGGGAAAGGCAGTAGCCTGCGAAAACGGAAAAATTGTTGATATAACAGCTGTTGTTCCGAAAACGGCAGATGCGGAAATTATTGACTGCGAGGGAAGATATCTCTCCCCCGGCTTTGCTGACATCCACGTTCACGGCGGCGGCGGTTATTCCGCAATGGGCACACCTGAGGACATTGTGAAAATGTGTACAGCCCACGCACTTTACGGCACAACCTCAATTCTTCCCACAACCCTTGCCGCTCCCGTCAGTCAGCTTAAAAAGTGCATTAAAAATATCGAAAAGGCAATGGAAATGTGTGAGGACTCCAATATCCTCGGTGTTCACCTTGAGGGTCCCTTTATTTCAATGAAAATGAAGGGCGCACAAAGCCCCGAAAACATCCTCGTTCCCACAAGAGAGAATGTTTCTGAGCTTCTCGACAGCTCCGATATCATTAAAATCATCGGTGCCGCTCCCGAAATCGAAAACGGCTTTATAGTCGGCGAGGAAGCAAAAAAGAGAGGCATTGTGGCATCCGTTGCCCACTCTGACGGCGACTA
>JAZSQD010000065.1:0-4708 GCA_045537815.1 Acutalibacteraceae bacterium
TTATTCTGCCATACGGCAGAGTGTTATTTTCACTTGCGTGAAAGTTTTATTGCAACCTGCGGTTTCAGTGTTATTTTATTCGCCACAAAACTCGTGAAGCGAATAAAACTGTGCGAAGCACAATAAAACTGCGCAGTAATATAACTCGCCGAAAGGCGAATAAAACTAGCGTTGTGTCCTTACGAACACAACGCTAAGAGAGTGATTTTTTTAAATTAATGCTGTTCTGTCTGCTTCATTTTACTGAACTTCTGACCCCACGCATTTGCCCATGCTTCGCAGTAAAGTGCAGAATAAGGAACATTGTTCTTCTTTCTGTAGGAAGAAAAGCAGTTACACCAGATAAATGAGGGAATTGCAATTACAATCCAGTAAAGAGGGCCTAAAAGAAGGCACTGCCATGTGTGACCGTATTCGTGGATTCTTGTGTTGTAGGTCCATGTCTTTTTGCTGTGGTTATCCTTCATAAAG
Organism: Acutalibacteraceae bacterium; assembly: GCA_045537815.1. Taxonomy (GTDB): domain Bacteria; phylum Bacillota; class Clostridia; order Oscillospirales; family Acutalibacteraceae; genus UBA6857. The sequence continues at coordinate 472 of JAZSQD010000065.1, forward strand.
ATAAACAGACCCAGTGAAAGTCCGCCGCCCTTCCAGGGAACGAAAACTATTCTTGCATAGCCGAAGCGCTGCCAACGGTAGCCCTTGATTTTAGTGCAGATAAGATATGCTATACCGCCGATAAGGTTTACGGGAAGACCCCATGTCCACTGGATAAGATAGAAAACAAACTTCTTAAGTGAGGTCATAAAGCCCTTTTCGGGGGCCTTGGGTTCCTTCTGATTGATATCAATGTTAGTCATAATAATTCTCCTTTATTCATTTTCACCGAGAGCTTCCTTAACTGCCTCGATGGATTCTTCATATTCACCGGTTTCTTCTGTCTTGTTTTTCTTGCTCTGTCTGATCGCGGCCATTTCAGCTTCTTTTTCAAGAAGAATATCATAGTCACCGTCTTCATTTGCTTCAATGGTGTGCTCTTCACCCTCGTTATTCTGACCGAGCCAGGTGTTTTCATATTTCTGACCTGAAATCTTCTCAACAATTGCAATCTGCTCAGCAGTGAGAGTAACTTTGCCGTATCTGTGCTTTGTAGCAACTGCGGCACTGATAAGTCTGTGGTCAGCCTTATTCATCTGGAATTTATGAAGAAGGAAGAGAGAAAGAAGAGTAAGTGCAATGGGAACAACAGTCACACAGATACGTACGCCTAAAAGTGCACTGTCGGACTGGGGATAGAGTAAGCCGGTAGCCTCCTCATAATTTTCAACCTCCTTACCGGTCTGAAGGCCGAAAATACCGAGAAGAACAAGTACAAGGCTCTGAACGGTGGTTGAAGCACAGGTTTTGATAAGAGTATTAAAGGTACCGATAACACCCTCACGTCTTCTGCCCGTGATTGCCTCATCTATATCGGAAAGATCAGGGAAAATATTTGTGGCGGCATAGCCGATACCTGATTTACCGAAGGGATAGAACACGGCACTGAGCATAAGGATGACAACCCATATAAATGAGCTGCTGTTATTATCGTTGGGGTTCATAAAGAGACAAACGGCAAAGCCTAAAAGCATAAGAGGCGTTACGATATAAGCACACTTTTTCTTGCCGTACTTCATTGTCAGCGCATAATTGAGAGGGAATGCCGCGGCCTCAAAGGCGCCTTCAATTGTAGTGAAAAGAGTGTAATAGCTGTAAAGACGAGAAATATATGTTATGTAAAATACAAGTGCTGAACGGTAGAAGTTACAAGCGGTGTTATATACAAGGCTCATATAAAAATACTTTCTGAAGGCCTTGTTTTTGATAACGAGTCTGTACTCATAGAAGAAATATTTATAGTCAAACTTTTCGAGTTTCAAATCAAGAGACGGCTTCTCTCTTGTTTTTCTGAAGGTATGAGTAAGACAAAGGGCATATACCACAGCGAGAATGATACCCACAAGAAGCGAGGGGAATTCTGCGCCGCTTTCGGGACCGCTGAAGCCGAAGGCACCAAAAATAACTGCCGCAAGGAAGAATGAGGGGAACATACCGACGGAGTTGAAGATATAGCCCACGGAATTGTACTGAGTTCTTAAGTCGTAATCCGGTGCAAGCTCGGGAAGCATTGCAACGTGGGGAACATCGACGAAGGAATAGGCTGTTTTATAAAGCACGTATATTACCGTGAAGTATATAATAGCCTGGGTAGGTCTTTCTTTACCGTCAAGACCGTAGGAATTCCACAGTAATGCGAAGCTGACGGCATAAAGAGGCATTGCCCAGAGGATATAGCGCCTGTGTCTGCCGTATTTTGAGCGGGTTCTGTCAGTTATGATACCGATAAAGGGGTCAATAACCGCATCCCATATACCTGCAACGAAGGTAACTATCGCCGCCTGCTCGGGCTTAAGATTTACAACACCTGTCAGAAAGAGGGTGAAATATAGGCTGATAACATAGCCCGAGCCCGATGTTGTGATGTTTGCTGAGCTGTAGTTAATCATAGGTATAACGTCATTTTTAAACGTACCCTTGACGCCTATCAACTTAAGGATTTTTTGTTCCATTTTATCACTCCTTTTTAATATGCTAATACTCTACCACATAAAAACATTTAAATCAAGTGAAATGCGACATGTTTCACTTTTTTGTTTAAAGTATTGTTTTTTGAGCTTTAAAATGTTATGCTAAAGAAAATGCAGAGTGCAGAGTGCAGAATGAAGAATTGCGACGGACAGTCATCAGGTGGAAAGGCGTTACCCGCCCCGTCTGGATAAAACAGATATATAAGCCTTCCTTGAAAGGGAAGGTGGCACGCAGTGACGGAAGGGTACTTCACCCTCTATCGCCTGCACTCCTTCTAACCTTGAAAGCACTACTTTTCACCTTTATATTTAATAAAACAGCCAGTCGTCATCGCTCATGCCGCTCGGGCACTTCCTTTGTCCTGGGCAACAAAGGAAGCAAAATACTCTTTGTGCAATCGGTCCGAAAGCGGTTTCGCATTGCTTCTCAGAAAGGCTCTCTCCTTTCGGCAATTGTTTTTCCGTAATTAATGTGTATTTATCTTCGGGCTCAACATTTCTCTTCGTCTGCATTATCGCCAATCGGGAGCTTTATGCGGTGCCTTACTTGTGTGTTTTACAAAGGAAACCGCTCTGTTGTACCCTTTCTATAAATACATCTCCACCCTAAACGCCTTAATTCACCCCACCGTATATTCCGCACCGCGTAGCCGCTCAGTATGAGCTTTCAGTAAGAGAATGCCTTGTGAGCTTCTGCATTTCTCGTTTGCAACGCAAACATATCGAATTTACCGTCAGGTAAATATATCGAAGCGTAGCTATATCGAATCCGCTGTAGGCGGATATATCGAAGTTTGCTGTTGATTTGTTTCTTTATTAAGCATTGGTGTTATTGTAGGTATATAGGTCGCCGTGGGCGTCGACCCCTACAGCATTTAAATATATTCATCCATCTGGTTAGCGTATACGGCTCAACCTGTCACTACGGCCTCAACCCGACGGGGCGGGCAAAACCTCGCCGTTAAATAACTTTCCCCCGCCATTCTGCACTCTGCACTCTGCATTCTGCATTTAAAAAAGGAGTTGTCTCTATGCTTATATCCGGCTTACAAAAGCTTACACTTTTAGATTACCCCGGCAAAACTGCCGCTATTATATTCACCTACGGCTGTAACTTCCGTTGTCCCTACTGTCATAATGCTCTGCTTGTGACGGAAAAAATGCAGGATAATATCCCTGAAAATGAGGTTTTCGCCTTCCTTGAAAAAAGAAAGGGCATTCTCGATGCGGTTTGTATAACCGGCGGTGAACCCACATTGCAAAAAAACCTTAAAGAATTCATAATCAGGGTACGTTCGTTGGGCTATTCTGTTAAGCTTGACACCAACGGCACCAATCCTTTGCTTTTAGATGAGCTTCTCTCTGAGGGGCTTCTCGACTATGTGGCTATGGATATCAAAAATGCTCCCGAAAAATATTCGCTGACCTCAGGTGCGGATGTAAATATAAACAGTATAATAAAAAGCATCGGACTGATAAAGGAAAAGGCTCCCGATTATGAGTTCCGCACCACGGTAACTAAGGAGCTTCACTCTGAAAAGGACCTTTTTGCCATAGCTGAGCTTGTGGGAAGCAAGGCAAAATACTTCCTTCAGCAGTTCAAGGATTCGGGCTGTCTTATTGAGGATAACCACACCCCCTGGAATATAGAAGATTTACGCGCAACAAATAAGAGACTTCTGTCTCACAGTTTTAACGCGTCAATACGCGAAAGCTAAAAAACCACTATATTTTGTGGTTAAAAAATAAAAAAATATACATATTTTGTGTTCCTCCTATTGCTTTTTCAAATATCTTGTGATAGAATAGTGCCTGCACTCACCTATTGAGGTAGAAAGAAAAAACAAAAGGAGGATTTTTAAATGTATACAGTTTTAAAAAGAACCGGCAAGGTTGTAGACTTCGATTTAGCAAAAATCACACAGGCAATCACCCTCGCATTTGATGCTCAGCAGAGAAATTATAATCCCAGCCTCATTGACTTCCTCGCTCTTAAGGTTACCGCAGACTTTGAGCCCAAAATCAAGGACCACCATGTAACCGTTGAGGATATTCAGGACAGCGTTGAAGAGGTTTTGAGCGCCGCCGGATATTCGGAAGTTGCCAAAGCGTACATACTCTACCGCAAGCAGCGCGAGAAGATCCGCAACCTCAAGTCGACCGTCCTCGACTACAAAGAGATCGTCGACAACTATGTGCAGATCAACGATTGGCGCGTGAAGGAAAAC
>JAZSQD010000028.1:0-5699 GCA_045537815.1 Acutalibacteraceae bacterium
GTGTTCTGTCATATTGATGTAAAAAAATATAAATGCACATCTTTAGCGGATGTGCATTTTTTCACCTATTATTTTTATAAACATATAATATTCTTAATCCCTTTGTTTAAAAAGCTATAAAAAGGTTAAAACTATTGATGAGAAAACAAACGGGGAGGAGAATTATGACAATTAAACGAGGTGAGATTTATTATGCCGACCTCAGCCCTGTGATCGGTTCTGAGCAAGGCGGTATAAGACCCGTTCTGATTGTGCAGAACGATGTGGGCAATAAATTCAGCCCGACTGTAATAGCGGCTGCGATTACAAGCAGGCAATTCAAAACAAGTCTGCCCACACATATCAAGGTTAATGCCCACGGGTGCGGCCTTTCAAAAGATTCGATAGTGCTTCTCGAGCAGGTGAGAACTCTTGATAAAAGACGGCTCAAAGAAAAAATGGGCAACCTTGATAAAACAGATATGTATAAAATTGATAAGGCTTTATCAGTAAGCTTCGGTCTTGATGGCCCTCTTACATAAGCCTTAAGCAAACAAAAAAGGTGCTTAAAAAGCACCTTTTTTACGTTGTACTGATTTCTTATTTTGACTTCTTCTTGCTGCCGTTTATAAAGAATGCGCCGATAACCATAAGAACTGCAAATACTATAAGGTAGTAAACAACAGCAATCTTGTGAGCAAATACTGCCGCAATGCACATAAAGATTGAGCAGATGATTGCAAGAACGGGAGCGACTTTTCCCTTGATGAAACCGAAGTCTTTGCCCTTGATTATCATCGAGATAAAGATAGGAATATACATAGCATAGGTGGTGATGATGGGAAGCTCGGATGAGTCAAATGAGAAGTTACCGAACCAGGACTGATAATTAACAAGCTCACCGCTTTCAAATGACATGGGGATTGTAGTTACAACAGCGCCGTAGAAGTAAAGTAACCAGAGACCGCTGATAACAAGACCGAAGAAGGCTGAGTTCACGGGCATATTTGTTTCGGGGTCAACCTGTTTGAAGATTGCAGGCTTGGGGCCCATGTTACGTGAAGCAATGGAATAAATTGCTCTTGAACAGCCGAGGGTAAGACCGTTGAGGGTGCCGAGACAGGAAATAACAACAAACACAAAGAGAATAGTGCCGAAAATATTTGAGAAAACTGCGGAGAAAGCAATTTTTGCACCTGCTTCACCGCCGGCCATCATCTCAGCATTTGTGATACCGCCTGCGAGACCTATGTAATATACAATATAAACCGCAACAATGATTATTGTACCGATTACGAGAGCTCTGGGAAGATTCTTTTTGGCATCCTTAAGCTCAGCGTTGATAGCTGTTGCACAAATCCAGCCTTCATATGCGAAAGCGGTTGCAACAACTGCTCTGAAGAGACCTTCTGAAATAGGCACATCATTTACTATTGTTGTGAAGTTTTCAATGAGAAGCTTTTCGCCTGAAAGACCCTTGATGGTACCTACAATAGCCATAAGGAAGAGGGGAATAAGCTTGATAAAGGTTGCGGAAACCTGGAATTTACCGGCAATTTTGGGAGCGAGTGCATTCATTGCAAAAACAGCGACAAGAAGTACACCTGCAAATATCATACACTGGGGACCGGAAATATTCCAGCCGAGTAATACGCAGAGATATCTTGCAGATACCCATGCGAGAACAGATGTAAGTGTGGGGTAATAGAAGATTGCAAGGAACCAGCCGACGAAGTATGAATACTTTTTGCCGACAAGGGCTTCAGCGTAGTCTACAACGCCGCTGACCTTTTCATGCTTTGTGGCAAGAATTGAAAAAGCGAATGCACAGCTGACCATTACGATACCGCCGATAATCCAGGCGAGGATACCTACAGGAAGATTGCCGCCGGTTGCTGTAAGGATTGTTTCAGCCTTGAAGAAGACACCACTGCCGATAACGGTACCGACTACGGTACATATAGCGGTTAAGAGTCCGTATTTTTTGTTTAATTGAGTTGACATTTAAAAAAACCTCCTTTATTTTGACCAATTATATCATAGCAATTTTAATATGTAAATAGAAAAACGATAAGTTTAATCGTATTTTTGTTGACTTTGTTTAATTTTAATGGTAATATAATATCGAATAAATTCATTTTTATTTAAGGAGTGTTAACTATGAAAAAAGTGATAAGTGTTTTCCTTGCATTAACAATTGCATTATCTTCATTTTTCTGTGTAAATGTTTTTGCGGCAGAGGGTAGCGGTTCCGTTATCGAGGATATCTTTGACGATATAACTAACATGGAAAATTTTGAAAATTCCATAATCACAGGTTCTTCGGGTTTCATTTATCCTGAGGATGCCGATTATGATGTTGACAAAATGATTGAAAACGGAGAGATTGAAGGCGAAATGCTCGGCATCACCCTTGATTTCCTCTATAACGAATCAGCAGCTCTTGCATGGGGTAAGCTTGATGTATCAAGAGATGACCTTTCACTTGCCAGAGCCAACGTCAATACCTATCTTCAGCGTCTTCTTGTGAAGAAATTAGGCGGATTCAATCTCTTTTCAATGACTCCCAACGAAAAGGGAATCCCGGCTGCATCATATTATGCAACGGTAATCACCAATTTCCTCGGCAATCTCTTCTATCCCAATTATACAGATAAAACAATATCCTTTGAGGGTACGGAGCACATATCCTCCGATGAGTTTTACGGAACAATCGTAACGGAGTCAGGCTTTGGTGAGCTTCTTCAATACAACTGGTGCAATCAGATCGGTGTTGACTTCAGACCTATGATTGAGACTTGGGGACTCAAGTGCGAAAATGTTCTCAAGAGTGAATACAGAGACGGCTTCAGACTCGGTAAAAAGCTTGTGGCTGCAGTTATTAACAAGTTCATCGACGAAGGCCCCGTCAATGCAATGCTTGATATTATTCATGTCTATTCAAGAAGCTATTATTTGTATCTTTATGACGCAACGCTTGCTCTTTTCAGTCTCAGAGTTTCAGCAGGTGATGTAACTCCTGAAGAGCTTAAGTCTTTACATGAAATTTTCAACATCGTTTTTAACGGCAATAATGAAGATGACACATCAAAGCTACAGTTCGTTCAGATGCCTACAAACAGATTCAGAACTTCCGTTGATAAAACAGAGCTTTTCCTTTATCTTATTGTTTACTTCAATATTAACTCAAAGTATAAGGACAATGAGTCTGTTATTGAAGGATATAAATCACAGGTTAATTCAATGAAGCTCAGCGCTGATGATAAGGCTACCATCAAGTCGATCATTGACGGTGTTCTCAAGGGCGATCTCAAGGATCTTGTCAGTCGTCTTTCCGCTCTTTTCTCAAAGAATGTTACTGAAACACCTAACGTTATTTTTAAATCAATAAAAAATGCCATTGCAGCATTCTTTAAAAAGATAGTTGATTACTTTGATAATCTCTTCAAAATGCTTTCAGGTGAAAAAGAATTCCCCAGATGGGATTGATATTGCTTTTAAAGGTCGCTTTCGGGCGACCTTTTTTCTTTAAGGTATTGTCATATCTGATATGATATGATAAAATAATCAGAAAAAGGCAGGTGAATGAAATGAAAATTGCGATAATCGGCGGCGGGGCAAGCGGTCTTGTTTGCGCTGTTTCTGCCTTGCGTAAAGCAGAAAAGAACAATATTAACGTAAGTGTTACTGTTTTTGAAGCGAGGGACAGGGTCGGCAAAAAGATTCTCGCTACAGGTAACGGCAGATGCAATATTCTTAACAGCTGTGAAAATCCTTTTTACTTTTCCGTTAATAATTTTCATTCATTTGCTATAAATAAATTTGATGCGAAATCTGATATTGCTTTTTTTGCGTCTTTAGGTCTTTATACCCGTGAAGATGATGAGGGTAGGGTGTACCCTCTGAGCAATCAGGCAACATCCGTGCTCGATTGCCTGAGAAATGAGTGCAAAAGACTTGGTGTCGAGTTTGTCACAGATTATAAGGTTGTATCAATAAGTAAAAATAAAAACAAATTTATTATTAACTCTCAATTTACCTTTGATAAGGTTGTTCTTGCCTGCGGAGGCAAGGCCTCGGTTAAGGATTTTAACGGCTATGATTTATTAAAATCTCTCGGGCATAAGGTTACGCCCGTTTATCCTTCTCTGTCGAAGCTCAACACTAAGAACACTAACGATGTTAAGCAGCTTCAGGGCATCCGCCACAAAGTCAGGCTGTCGCTTTTTGATTCAGATAAATTCATATGCGAAGAAAAGGGTGAGCTTCTTTTTGCAAAATACGGAATTTCGGGTATTGCCGTGATGCAGCTTTCTGCTTTTATCACGAGAAAAAAAGGAAGCTGGAAGGTTGTTGCAGACCTTATACCTGATCTCTCGGCGTCTTTTGTTTATGAAGCGATTAAAAAAATAACCGTATCAATGCCTGAGCTTTGTTGTGATAAGCTTCTTATCGGCTTTATGCCCGGCAAACTCGGAGAGGTTGTTGTTAAAAGCTGCGGAATTGAAATCAGCCGTAAGGTCGGAGCTTTAAGTGAGCGTGAAATTTCTCATATAGCTGCAAGGGCAAAAAAATATACCTTTGATATTGATTCTGTCCGACCCTTTGAGGATGCGCAGGTAACTGCAGGCGGTGCGGATACCTCTTATTTTGACAGCAGAACAATGGAATCAAAAATATGCGAAGGCTTTTATGCTATCGGTGAGGTTCTCGATGTTGACGGTTTGTGCGGTGGCTACAATCTGATGTGGGCATGGTCCTGCGGCAGATTATGCGGCGAAAGTCTGATTAAATGAAAGGTAATACATTATGATAAGAATAAACGAAATCAAGCAAAGCCTTGATTCTGATAAGGAAGCGTTGTTTTCCGCTTGCAAAAAGATTTTAAAAATCAAGGACGAGCAGATAAAATCAATGACTATAAGCCGTCAGAGCGTTGACAGCAGAAAAAAGGACAATGTGTTTTTTTGCTACACGGTTGATGTTGAGATAGACGGAGACGAAGAGAAGCTTGTTAAAAGATGTAATTCAAATAAGCTTCAGATAGTTGAAAAATTCTGCTATGAGCTTCCCGAAAATAAAAGAACTTCACATTTAAGACCTGTTGTTGTCGGCTTCGGTCCCGCAGGTATTTTTGCTACTCTTATTCTTGCAAGGTCGGGTCTTAAGCCTCTGGTTATTGAAAGAGGCAGGGATGTTGAAGCAAGAACCAATGATGTTAACAGGTTTTTTACTCAAAAAATTCTTGATGAAACATCAAATGTTCAGTTTGGTGAGGGCGGTGCAGGTACATTTTCTGACGGTAAGCTGACCACAGGCATAAAAAGTCCTCTTTGCCGACAGGTGTTTATTGAGTTTTATGAGCACGGTGCTCCTGAAGAGATTCTTTATTCGGGTAAACCTCATATCGGCACTGATAAGCTTGCGGGCGTCGTAAAGAATATGAGAGAGGAGATAATTTCTCTCGGCGGTGAGGTGCTCTTTGAAGCTAAGCTTACGGACGTTATAGTTTACAACGGAGCAATTCAGGGCATTACTTATGAAAAAGGCGGTAAAAGCTATGATTTTGAAACTGATACCGCAATTATTGCCATCGGCCATTCCGCAAGAGATACTGTAAAAATGCTTTATACAAAGGGAATTCAGATGATACAGAAGCCTTTTTCCGTCGGTGCGAGAATTGAACACCCGCGTGAGCTTATTGATAAGGCTCAGTACAG
>JAZSQD010000066.1:0-16028 GCA_045537815.1 Acutalibacteraceae bacterium
GTAGATGTTGAATACACCTTTGACAGAAACAAAATTCTCTTTTATTTCACCGCCGACGGCAGAGTTGACTTCCGTGAGCTTGTCAAAGACCTTGCTTCCGTTTTTCGCACCCGTATCGAGCTTCGTCAGATAGGCGTAAGAGACGAAAGTAAAAAGGTGGGCGGTCTCGGCATATGCGGCAGACCCTTCTGCTGCAACACCTTCCTCGGCGATTTCCAGCCCGTTTCAATCAAGATGGCAAAGGAGCAGAGCCTTTCTCTTTCACCCGTCAAAATCAGCGGCACCTGCGGAAGACTTATGTGCTGCCTTAAATATGAGCAGGAGGCTTATGAGCATCTTCTCAGGGTTACGCCCAAAAACGGTGCAATAGTTGAAACAAAGGAAGGTAAGGGCACAGTTGTGGATTTCAACCTTCTGACAGGCATGCTTAAGGTTTCACTCGAAAAGAAGCCTGATGCGGCTCCCATTACCGTCAGCCGTAAGGATGTTAACATCCTCAGGGATTCACAAATCAGAGTTGATAAGAAGGAGCTGGAGGCTCTTAAAGGAATCGAATAAAAAGCAAGGAGCTGTCAATTAAGCAGATTTTATAAGGGAAATTCCTGATTCCTGACTACTGGCTACTGACTACTTAAAAGGGGCTGTATTTTTTACAGCCCCTTTTTTATCCGCCTATACTCTCAATCATTTCCGTTGCAAAAATGCCGTAGCCCTTTTTGGGATTATTGACAAGCACGTGGGTCACTACACCTACAAGCCTGCCGTTCTGAACTATGGGGCTTCCGCTCATGCCCTGAACAATTCCTCCTGTTTTTTCTATCAGCTCTTCATCGGTGACCTCTATTACCATATGCTTGTTTTCACCGTTATTCTCATCAATTTTCAATATTTCTATATCATAAAATTCACAGGGTCCGCTGTCAACGGTAGAAAGTATCTGAGCCTCACCTGTTTCAATTTCACTGAAGGTGGCAACGGGATAAAGCTTCGCATCCTCATCCCACTCGTCAAAAATCCCGTAAACTCCCGTTTCACCGTTCTGAAGAATCACACCTACGGATTCTGTGTTAAACATTCCGCAAAGCTCACCTGCCTTGCCGCAGACGCCTCTGTTACAGCTTACAATCTGAGCCGAAACCACGTCACCGTTTAAAAGAGGCAGAATCTCACCCGTATCAATATCACAGACCGCATGGCCCAGCGAGGCAAAAACACCCGTATTAACATCATAAAAGCTCACTGTTCCTATACCTGCGGCGCTGTCTCTTATCCACAGACCGCCCTTATATGAGTTATCGGTGCTGTAGGCAGGAAGAAGTGTCGTTATGTGCTTTTCGCCGTTTCTGATATACTCAATTTCCAGAAGCTCACCGCCTCCGTTGCGTATTAGCTCGGTAACCCTGTTGACCGAAAGCTCGGTTTCTCCGTTGATGCGGCAGATTATATCACCTGCCGAAAGCCCCGCCTCGGCTCCCGGTGAGCGTGTACCGCCCGTGGTTTCAACAGTGTCAACGCTTACGACCATAACCCCTCTGGTAAACATTCTCAAGCCGATTATCTCACCCGAAATCGCCACATAATGCCGACTTTTTACATTAAGCACAGAATCCTTTATCGGCATTTTGAAAAGGCTTATTTTTACCTTGTAGCTCCCCTCGGAAAGGCTTCTCATCCCTTCGCTGTCGGTTTTTTCATAGGTGAGAGTATAAAGCTCATTGACAGAATTATTCTGGCCCTGAAGAAAATCTATCTCATCAGGCAGAGTATAAAACGAAAAAAGAAGCAGAGCAAGAAATGTTGACGTGATAAAAAGCAGGGCATATCTTAAAGCTCTTACTATTTTAACCATAAAAAATTCACCCCTTTGTTTTACGCCGACCGACGGCGTATGTGCAAAATTAATTTGCTCACAAAGAGGTGTTTTTATTTGCGGAAAAATTTATGCGAGATAACTTTTTATAAGCTTTATTATCCTTTTAGTGCTTTTACCGTCGCAGCTTTCCATATATTTCCTTCTGAAAGCATCAACCCTTTCGGGTGTGCTTACGGCTTCTGCTCTGCGGATTGCTTCAAGAAGCTTTTCCGAATCCTTTACGATTTCACCGGGAAGGTCCTTGTCATAATCAAGATAGAAATCGGGCTCGAATTCGCCGAAATCACTGCAATAGAAAACCATAGGCTTGCCGAGCAGAGAAGCGTCAAAAATTATGGAAGAATAGTCTGTTATTACCACATCGGCAAGGCTGAGAAGCTCATTCGTCGGGTCCTTGGTATAATCCTTGACTCTTGAGTAAAACTTACCCTTGAGAAGCTCCTGAGCGGACAAGGGATGACGTGATATAACAAAAATTTCATCGTCTGCAAGATTTTTATTAAGCTCTGCCCAGTCAATTTTCGGGTCGAGAGCCTTAAGCTCACCCTCACTTTCACGGAAGGTGGGGAAATAAACGAAAATCCTTCTGTTTCTGAGAAGCGGATGCTTGTTGCGGATAATCTCTCTGTTAGCTTCGTTATCCGATTTATTCAGAACACTGTCTGTACAGGGCGTTCCGAGAGCCTTGACAGTATCGTAATCAATACCGAAGGCGTGGGTATAAAATTGCCTTACGTATTCGCCCGTAACTGCAACGTCACTGTATTGTGAATGGTTTTTATATTCTGAAAAGGGTGACACATCGGTATGCTTATCAAGCCCGAAGCGTCGGAATGCGCCGTTTTTATGCCAGAGCTGAATAACCTTCTGCTCTTTTCTCAGCCTAAGACCTCTCAGATATTCCATCTCACAGTCGATAACTATTACCCTGCTTGTGAGAATATATTTTCTCAGCCGCGCCACATCGGAAAGGCTGTGGGGATGAGGCTTGCGGAAAAGAAGCTTCTCTCCCTCATAGGCTCTGTATACAGCATCAAGATTATCACAGTAGCCGCCTTCAGGAAGTGTACTGTAGAAAAGAACACGGTTTTTAAGCTTCTGCCTTGAATAAAAGCCGGTAATCATTCTGCCTGCAGCACCCACAATAAGCCGTGTGATTGCATAAGCAAAGCTCTCTGCCCTCTGCCGTGCTTTCTTAAGCTTGACGGTTTTAAATACAAGTCTTTTATAAGACTTCAACACGGCAACCGCACCCGAAGGCATATTTTTACTCTCACTCAGAATATATTCAACAGCCTGATGCTCTGATAAAATAAGATAAACACCCGTGTTTGCAAGCTTTCTGAATCGGGAATGGGTATAAAGCTTATACATATCGGTAATAGCATTATCGGAAAAGCTGAAATGTATACCTCTGAGATGCTCTGTTCTGAAAAGCTTATTTGCAAAAAACAGGTCAAGCACAAAGGCGGAATCACCGTCTGTAACTCTTGTCTGTTCCGAATTGCTTTTTGAAAAAAGATCCGAGAAGGAATAATCCCCTGTCTTTTCACCGTCGTAATGAGAAATCGGTGAGGTTGAAAAGCCGTATTTATCCTTACCCGCAAGGCAGAGATAATGCCTCATCAGATGCTTCGGATTAAGACGGGCAAAGCCGTCAAGATACATTATATAATCGGTACGGCTCATGCTCAGAGCCTTGTTTTTGAAATCCCCCGTACCGTCACATTCAACAAAACGGAGGTTTTCGGCATTTTTCCACTTGTCGGGAATCTGATTTTTAAGCCTGCCGTCAACAAGCAGCTCAAAGCAGGGCATCGTCTGACTGTATACCGATGAAAGCTGAGTCTCCATTCTGCCGTCGTAAAGCTCAGAGGTTTTGTCGTTAAAGGATATGGCAACGGTAGCCTTGGGGCTTTCTGCCATTTCCTTTTTATTGTCAATAAGCTTGCCCGAACAGAAAATATCTCTGTTTTTCTTGAGAAGAGCACCCTTGCCGCCGGGAGAAAGCTTTGAAACGAGACCTGTTATTATTTCTGCATACTTCCTGATTTCTTCATCCTTAAGAAGCCAGAAATATCTGTAATAGCTGTAAAGCAGAACGGTGACAAGCTTACTGTAAGCAGTGTCGATATAATATGTCCTGCGCTTGACAAGCTCTTTTTTGTCAAACTCAGTCACACTTTCATTTATAGCCTTATCAAAAGCCTCCTCTGCATGACTGATAATATAAGCGTAGCCGTCAAGATAATATTCAATGGGATAAACCGCAACGCCGTCACTCACCGCAGGGGCAACATAGCATACACTGCCCCTTGTGCAACCCGTCACCCTTTCGCTCTTGAGAGCAAAAGCCAGGGTAAATGCCGCTTCCCTTGCCTTGCCGAAGCAGATAAAGCGGTGACCTCTTTCTTCAACCTTTTCTCTCAAAAACAGCTTGTTTGTTATGGCGGGATTCCATATCATATCAGCGTCAAATTTACTAATTCTGCGCCTTTTGGAAAGTAAGCCCGTGGAAGAAAATCTGTGCTCACCGTAAATATCCGTGCTTGTCATCGGCGCAACGCAAAGCTCTGCCTTTTCCTTTTCGGCGCAATCATAAAGTCTTCTGAAAACATCGCGTGAGAAGATAACATTGCTGTCACCAAAGGCAAGGTATTTTCCCCTTGCCCTGTCTATGCCCTTATTTCTCGCCTCTGAGATGCTTGTACTGTCACAGTACACATAGCTGAAGCGCTTATCGGAAAGATATTGCTTCATAACATCTGCCGTTCCGTCGTCAGATGCGGCGTCAAGCATAATAACCTCTATATCTCTGAAGCTCTGGGCCCTGATTGAGTCGAGTGTAGCCCCGAGCTGTCCGGCACCGTTATTAATTGCAACAATAACACTAATTTTAACCCTGCTCATTGCTTTACACCCTTTCTCATATTAATTTATTTCACAAGCACTGAAACTGCATATAAAAACTGACCGTCGGAGGCAATAGCTCCCTTACCCGCCTTAGCTTCAAGCACATAGTCGGGTGTGAGACCCACACCGTCAAAGCTTTCTGAGGAATAAGGAAGAACCTTACCCGTTGTAAGAAGCACCGCATTACCCTTTGAAAGCTCAAAGACCTCCTGATAAAGAGCAGATTTTCCCGTGGTCCTTTCAGCAAAGATAAGCCCCTTGCCGAAATCTCTTAAATTGCAGGCAAAAAGCTCTGCCGCCTGCTTTGTTTTGGCTGAAACGAGCACACCCACAGGGATATTGACCTCACCTGCAGTTGTGGTAAAGGTTTTAACCGTGTTACCGTCCTCGTCAACAACGGTTGCCGCCGCCTTGCTAGAATCGGACATCGGGACGAATAAATCAAGGACCTGCATCGCAACCTCGTAATTGTCGCTTGTATTTTTACGCAGGTCAATAACGATTGCTCCAAGCTGAGAGGCTGCAAAACGGTTAACTGCCTCCTCGACCTGAAGAACGGTTGAAGGATAGAAATCCGTAATTGAAATATAGCCCACGTTTTCATAAACATCAGTCACAACAGAACGGGCGGAATAACCCTTTGTGATGTTTGCGGTGGTTTCCGTTTCCCCTCTTTTATATATGAGGTTTACGCCTGTTACCTTTTCGGAGGTAAGCTTGTCTACCATATTATCATAGTTCTCAGCGTCAAGCATTATTCCGTCAAAAGCAATAATCAGGTCGCCCTCCTGAAGTCCCGCATCTGCGGCAGGCGACGAAGAATCAACAGAGGTGATTTCAAGGTAGCTTTCGGCAGTTCTTGTGTATTCTATACCGATACCCGAAATATTACCGTTTCTTTCGGCAAGGAAGCTTGTATATTGTGAGGCAGTCATATATTTTGAGCCCTTGTCTCCCAGTGAGCTGACATAGCCCTGAGCAATAGCCTGCTCGATATCTGATTCTACACTCTTGCCGTAGTAATGCTTGTTGATGATGTCGTCAAGCTCATCGAGAATTTCATATCTTTCAAGCTTCTGAGGAAGACCCGCAAGAACCCTGTCATATTCTCTTGTCATTACCCCCACGGAAGCCGCAGAAGAAAGGGCAACCGCAAGAACAAGCAGTCCGATTACTATTCCCAAGGAAATTTTTCTGTTCATATAAATACTCCTTTAAGGTATAATCGCATAGACGCTTATGACGCCTATGCGGTGATATACATTATTCAAAAGAGGTAGTGACCTACCCCTCTTTTTTACGGTTTTTTGACAAAATCAAGCGGATTCTTTGAGGTTCCGTAATAGCGGATTTCAAAATGAAGATGAGGACCTGAGGAACGGCCGGTGCTGCCGACTCTGCCTATCATATCGCCCTTCTGAACATACTGCCCCGAAGAAACATAAAGGGCAGACATATGCGCATAAAGGCTTGTATAGCCGTCACCGTGGTCTATGATGGTATAAATACCGTAGGTTGTTCCGCCTGTGCTTGCGGTGATAACCTTACCCGATCTTGTGGCATATACGGGCTTACCGTGAATTCCTCCGCCGGCAATATCGATACCGCGGTGATTTGAGGTTGCCCAGCTAAGGTCTCTGTGACCGAAATAACTGCTTATATAACAGTTTATGGTGCCGAGAGGCCATGTCCAGCTGGCGTTGGAGTTATAGTTTCCTCCGCCTGAAGAACCGCCCGAGGAGCCGCCTGATGAGCCGTGATTGCCCTGAGTCGGGTCAGCATTTGCAGCGGGAAGAGTTGTGGATGTGGCATAATAAGCACTGTAAATCGCATCGATTTCCGCATCTGCGGCTGCCTTTTCCTTTTCGAGCTGCTTGATGTAATTCTGATAAACTGAGCTTGACTTATCAAGAGATTCGAGATAATCCTCAATCTTTGAATACTGACCTTCAAGGTTGTCGAGAGTTTTCTTGTATTCATCCTCCTTAACGGCAAGGTCGTCTCTCTTTTTCTGCTGTTCAGTGCGCTTTTCATCAACCTCTGCTTTGTTTTCCTCAAGCTTATCCTTGGCTTCGTTAAGGTCAACAACCTGCTGCTTGAAGTCTTCAATAAGTGCCTTGTCATTTTCTGTGACTCTCTTCATATATTCAAGTCTTGTCATAAAGCTTGCAAGACTGTCAGAGCCCATAAAAATCTCAAGGGTTGATTCGTCACCGTTCATATAAGCATCGCGGAGTCTCTGTGCAAGCTCTGTGCTTGAAGACTCGATGTTGTTTTCTGTGTCGGTGATTTCCTGATTGGTCAGCTCGATTTCACGCTTGAGCTGATTGATTTCTGCATCAAGATTACCGATTTCGGTATCGATTGTGGAAATCTGCACCTGAATTTTTGTCGCTTTGTCTTCAACATTTTTAATCTGACCTTCAAGCCCGTCAAGATATTCCTGCTGCTTTTTCTGGTCAGCCTTGAGAGCGTCCAGCTTATCCTCGTTTTCCTTGATTTCCTTATCAAGCTCGTCGATTTTTTGCTGAAGCTCGTCGGTCGTTGCTGCATTTACTTCATCTGAGGGTGAATAAAGGAACACCATGCTTGTAAAAACAAGTATAAAGCTCAGAATCAGACATAAATTTCTTTTCATAGTTATTTTTACCTCTTAAATCATTTCGTTAGCTTCGCTGCCCTCTTTTTTAAGATACTTTCTGATTGAAACGAGAGTACCGAAGGAGCTGATTACGATACCTGACACTAAATAGCTGACAATGAGAATGGGAAGATAGTCAAGAAGGGAAATCGCTTTACTGCCAAACATTGCAAGAAGAGCCTGCATTGCTTCGCCCTCTACTCTTTCAACCGCAACGGTCAGAGCCAGAGCAAGAACACCCGAGATAAGACCGATTATGACACCCTCTATCATAAAGGGCCAGCAGATAAAGGTATTTGTGGCACCTACGCTTTTCATAACCTGAATATCTATCTTTCTTGAAACCATTGCCATTCTGATAGTGTTTGAAATAATGAACATTGACACCGCCGCAAGAACCGCAACGATAATTATGCATATTGCGGTGATTGACTTTTGCAGAGTGGAAATCTGATTGACAAGCTCCTGACTTTCTCTAACGGAAAGAACATTGTTTACCGCCTTGATTTTTTCAAGAGTAGCGGAAAACTCCTCAAGATTACTTACCGACACTCTGTATGAGTCGGGTAAGGGGTTTTTGATATGCTCACTCAGATCGCTCTGGTTAAGTCCGTACTCTGCAAGCTGCTCCTCATAAGCAACCTCACGGGGTACAAATTCCACATTGGTGACATTTTCAATTTTTTCAAGGTCAATACGCACCTGCTCAACTGTTGCATCGTCTGCGTTATCCTGAACAAAGGCCACAACTACATTCTGCTTTTCAACATCTGTGACAAGTGAATGAATATTGAAAAGGATAACAACCGAAATACCTATAAGCATAAGGCAGGCGGTAAGCACGCTTATGGAAGAAATCGACATGCTGCGGTTTGCAACCATATTGTGGGCGCCCATTTTTGTAAGATATGATGTGTTAAGTCCGCCGGAGGACTTCTTTTTCTTTGCCATTTTTTATTCCTCCTGCATACTTTCTTTTATTTCATCGATGCTGAAATCATCAAGACGGTCATCGTCTTCAGCCTCAAAAGCTTCCTGCTGAGAGACAGCCTCTTCTTCCTCAGAAGCTTCGGCAGCATCCTCGGTGTATTCCTCTGAGGTATCCTCTGCGAATTCCGCAGTCTCGTCTGTATCCTCTGAAGCAGCCTCTTCAGCCTCCTCGGAATAAGTCTCCTGCTTATTTTCCTCGGCTTCCTCACGGGCAGGTCTAACCGCGGGGCGGACACTTCTTGCAGGAATATCGGAAACTATGCTTCCGTTTTCGATTGTTACGATTCTGTGGTCAAACTGACGGACAAGCTCAAGGTCGTGGGTAACAACCACAACGGTAGCGCCGAGAGCATTGATTTTATCAAAAAGGCTCATAATTTCGCCTGAAAGCACAGGGTCCAGATTACCTGTAGGCTCGTCGGCGATAATTACTGCGGGGTTATTGACAAGAGCTCTGGCGATGGCAACTCTCTGTCTCTCACCCTGCGAAAGCTGATGAGGGAAGTTCTTTGCCTTGGAGGAAAGGTCAACAAGCTTGAGAACGTAACGGACTCTCTTGGTGATTTTTCTTTCGCCCATACCTATAACTCTGAGAGCAAAGGCAACGTTATCGTAAACCGTCATTTTGGGTATAAGACGGAAATCCTGGAAAACGATGCCGAGCATACGTCTGAGATAAGGAAGCTCTCTTTTTTTTATTTTTTGAAGATTGTAGGAGCCGACGATTACCTCGCCCGAATCTACCTTCTCCTGACCCATGATTACGTTGAGAAAGGAGCTCTTTCCCGCACCGGAGGCACCAACAATGAAAACGAATTCACCGTCATCAATCCTTACATTGACCTTATCGAGCGCAACGGCGTTATTGGTCTTGTATTTCATGGATACATTTTTAAATTCAATCATACAACAGTTCCTCTTTCTTTTTGAGAAAGGCGTATTTGCCTTGGGTGGTTATTAACTTCGCATCAGTAAAAAACATACTGATAAAACCTGATTTAGCCGACAATAATGCCGGCATAATCATTTTAATATTTGATGGGCTTTGCATCAAGATACTTCTTAACCATAAGAGCGACCTTGAATACAATCGCATCGTCGAATTCTCTCAGGTCAAGACCTGTGAGCTTCTTGATTTTTTCAAGTCTGTAAACAAGAGTGTTTCTGTGAACAAAAAGCTTTCTGGAGGTCTCTGAAACGTTAAGGTTGTTTTCAAAGAACTTCTGAATGGTGAAAAGTGTCTCGTGGTCAAGACCGGAGATTGAACCCTTCTTGAAGATTTCCTTAAGGAACATTTCGCAAAGAGTGGTGGGAAGCTGATAAATGAGTCTTGCGATACCGAGGTTTTCATAAGTAACGATTGTCTTTTCGGTGTCAAATACCTTGCCGACCTCAAGAGCAATCTGTGATTCCTTAAAGGAACGGGGAAGCTCCTTGATACCGGTTACGATTGTACCGATACCGATGATTGAGTTGATGTAGAACTCGGTATGAAGTGAATCGACAATACTTCTTGCAAGCTTTTCAAGGTCCTTGATTTCGTTGCCCTGACGCACCTCCTTGACAAGTGCGATATCTGTTTCGTTGATATTGATAACGAAATCCTTATTCTTATCGGGGAAAAGATTCTGAACGGTTTCACTGACGGAAACCTCTGACCTTTCGGCAGTTCTTATAAGAAGAACACAGCGTGAAACCTCGTTGTTGAAGCCGAGCTCACGGGTCTTGAGATAAATATCCCCCTGAAGAATGTTATCGAGAATGACATTTTTGATGAAATTGCTTCTGTCAAACTTAACGTCGTAATACTGCTTTATTCCGCCGAGCGAAATGGAGATAAGCTTTGCGTAATTCTTTGCATTCTCGTCGTTTCCGTCAACGAAAATAGCACTGTCGGGATGATTCTGACCTGTAATTGCAAGGAAGGTCTTGCCGCCGATGACCTTAACCTCACCGCCGGAGAGAACCTCCTTCATATCAACAATTCCGCTTTCACCGATGCGGGTCAGATCGCTGCAGCAAACGACGGTACCCGAAGCGTCAACGACACCTATGGTACGGTCAATAGCTACCTTCATCTGATGTATGATTACCTGAAACAATCTGTTAGACATTTTAATTGCCCCCAACCTTATATTTTGCACAATTGGATATTTTGACTATTGTCACTTTCAACATTATACAAAAGTTATAGTCATTTTGCAATATAAAATTGAGAATTTTTTAGATATTTTTTTGTTTTTTCGTCTTTCGGAAGAATTTTTTTGTCATTTTTAGCCCCAAAGGTCACATTTTAAGCAGTTTTTTCGTCATTTTAACATTGTTAATTTTAACCATAAAAAGACATTTATGCTTAATGAAACGCCTTGTCAGACTCTTTATCGGGGAATTGATGTGCAGTTTTACTAACGGATATATTATAGATAACAATATTTAAAATTACTTTAACTGAGCGTTAAGCTGCTGTAACAAAAAAATCTGCCGGATATGCATCCGACAGGTTGGAGGGTTATTTTAAGTCTCTGAGTGATGTGCTTTTAACGTTTTTAAGTGTTGCGTTACTGCCGTTGCCGATTTGTCTGTAAACATCGTCGGCGTCAACGGGCTTCTGTACAATTTCATCCCTCTGACATCTTTTTATGCTCATCTGGATATTGGTAAAGGCAGGGAAAATGAGGTTGTTAAGCCTCTTATCGGAAACAAGGTTCCACATTTTGGCGGCAAATGCCACACAATTTGTAAATATACCCCAGCTGTTTTTGTAATTCAGAATTCCGTTGTGAAGAACTTCAAGCTCATCGGCGGTCAGGTCTTCCGTAAGAGAAGCAAGGCCCGTCATTCCGTATTCGGTCTGACAGTAGGACTCTACATTATAGTATATACCGTAGCCGTCGTATCTGGTGGGGCCGAAGGTACCGACTGAAACACCCTTTTTGGCAGGAACGGTGTAGGCGCCCACTTCTATAGGCTTGTTGGTGAGATTTTCAACATAAATCCATACATGGCCGGGGCTTCTGACAAGGCAAAGCACCGAAACTCTTGCAACAGCTTTTTCATTTGCCGCAGATGACCCGAAGGCACACATACCGAAAATCAGCACAACCGAAAGCACAAATGCCGTAAATCTTGACACAGTTTTTTTCATTTTTAACACCTCTGTATTAATTATATGTTTATTTTAGCAGTTTTTGCCTCAGGTGTCAATTATGTTTTTTAAGAAATTTATCTTCTGATTTAACTAATATTGAAAAGCGTGATTGCATATCGTATATCTTTTATGCTATAATAGAAAAGATAATATTTCCGAAAAGGAGAAAGCTTATGGAAAGAAAAACCATTGCGCCCGGTGTAAGCCTCTGCACCCATAAAACCGAACAGTTCAAAACCTCCGTGGTTTCATTAAACATAATCGCACCGCTCGACAAGGACACAACCGCAAGAGCCTTACTTATCAATCTGCTTGCAAGAACAAATAAGGATTACCCCGAAATCAGTCTTATGAACAGAAAGCTCGCATCACTTTACGGTGCTTCTCTCACTGCAGGCGTAAGAAAAATCGGTGAGGCACAGGTTCTTTCCCTGACCCTTGTTTCAATCGACGACCGTTTTTCACTCGGCGGCGACAGTGTTCTCAGGGACGGCATAGCCCTACTGCTCGACTGTCTTTTCAGGCCCGACATAACTCCCGACGGCTTCAGAAAGGATAACACCGACAGAGAAAAAAGACTGCTCGAGGAAAAAATTGAAAGTGAGAAGGATGATAAGAGAATTTACGCTCTTTCGGCTATGCTCAGTGAGATGTGCCGCGACGAAAGCTACGGCATTGACAGACTCGGCAGAATTGAGGATATACCCTCAATCACCGAAAAGCATCTGTCTGACTGTTGGAAAAAGCTTGTTTTCACTTCTCAGATGCAAATTAATGTTACGGGCAGCTTTAACGAAGAGGAAATCACAGCTCTGATTACCGACCGCTTCCTTCCCCTTTCAAGAAGGGCGGAGGACATCACTGAGGTGCGCACCGAATTTATTTCCGAAGCCTACGAAAGCAGAACCGTAACCGAAACACAGAGCATCAAGCAGGGTAAGCTCGTTATCGGCATGAGAGCCGGTATGACCTTTGAGGATGACAACTTCCCTGCCATAAAGCTTATGACCGCTATTTTCGGCAGCGGCACCTTTTCCAAGCTCTTTATGAATGTGAGAGAAAGGATGAGCCTTTGCTATTACTGCTCTGCAAGACTGATTGACTCAAAGGGCATTATCACCGTCGAAAGCGGTGTGGAAACCGAAAATGCCGTCAAGGCCCTCGAAGCTATCAGAAAAGAGCTTGACGACGTCAGAAAAGGCGATTTTGACGACGAAACCCTTAACAATGCCAAGCTGAGCCTTGCAGACTCCTACAATTCCTTCAGCGACAGTGTTATCAATACAGACCTGTGGGCGACTCTCCAATGTAACCGTGCTCAGTTCAGAACACCTGAGGAGTATGCGGAGCTCATAAAAAATGTAAGCCGTGAGGAAGTAATCGTTGCGGCAAATATGGTTACCGAAGATACCGTCTTCATTCTTAAAAGCGGAGGTTAAACAATGGAAAAACTTATTAAAAACGAGCTTCTCGGCGAGCAGTATTATGAAATTGACCACGCCTCGGGGCTTAAGATATTTGTTATGGAAAAGCCCGACTATTCAGGTGCCTTTGCCCTGTTCGGCACAAAATACGGCTCTGTTGACACCTGCTTCAGAATCAGGGGCGACGAAAGCTACACAAGCGTTCCCGAGGGTATTGCCCACTTCCTCGAGCATAAGCTTTTTGAAAGCGAGGAGCTTGATGCCTTTCAGCGCTTTGCCAAAACAGGCGCCTCGGCTAACGCCTTCACCTCCTTTGACCGCACATGCTATCTTTTCCAATGCTCAGATAACTATAAAGAAAACCTTGAAATACTTCTCGACTTTGTAAAAGCCCCCTACTTCACCGAAGAAACAGTGCAGAAGGAGCAGGGTATCATCGGTCAGGAAATAAGAATGTATCAGGACGACCCTGACTGGCAGGTGCTTTTCAACCTGCTCAGAGGTCTTTATCACAACAACCCTGTGAGAATAGATATCGCAGGCACAACGGAATCTATCGCCGAAATAAACGCAGAGCTTCTTTACTCCTGCTACCGTACCTTCTATAACAACTCAAATATGGCTCTTGCCGTTGCAGGTAACGTTAAAAAGGATGAGGTTATCGCAATAGCAGACAGAATACTGAAAAAGGAGGAGCCTGTTTTCTTTGAGCAGATTATTCCCGAAGAAAGCGAAGACGTGGCTGAAAAGACGATTATCGAGGAAATGGGTGTTGATATGCCCAAGTTTGCCGTCGGCTTCAAGCTAAAGCCTGTCACCGAAAGCCCTGCAAAGGATATTCTTCTGACAAATATCGCTCTTGATATTCTCGTCGGTAAGGTATCCCCTCTTTATTCACGTCTTCTCGAGGGAGGACTTATCAACAGCTCCTTCGGCAAGGAATATTTTACGGGCAGAGGCTTTTCCTGTCTTCTCATAAGCGGTGAAAGCAACGAGCCCGAAAGGGTACGCGACGAAATAATCGCAGAGGCGGAGAGCTTGCGTGAAAAAGGTATAAGCCGTGAGGATTTTGAAATTTCACTCAAAAGGCTTTACGGCAGAGAGGTGTTCGGCTTTAACGATACCGATTCCCTCGCCAACAGTCTTATGGATTGCTACTTTAACGGCTACGGTCTGTTTGACTCACTTGAGCTTTATAAAACGGTAACCGCTGAGGAGACCGAGAAAATAATAAAAGAAAAATTTGACACGGATAAGGTTTGCCTTTCCGTTATAAAATGAGGTAAAAACAATGGGAAAACAATTAGTTCTTGCGGAAAAGCCCTCCGTTGCAAGAGATATTGCAAGGGTGCTCGGCTGTAAGGGAAAGGGTGACGGATGCATCATCGGTGACAAATATATCATCACCTGGGCTCTCGGTCACCTTGTAACCCTTGCCGACCCGGATGCATACGACGAAAGATATAAAAAATGGGAGATGGACGATTTGCCCATGCTCCCCGACAAAATGAAGCTTGTGGTTATCAAGCAGACCTCAAAGCAGTACAGAGCCGTTTCTGCCCTTATGAAGCGGCCTGACGTTGACTCTCTCGTTATCGCCACCGATGCGGGGCGTGAGGGTGAGCTTGTGGCACGCTGGATTATGACAAAAGCAGGATACAAAAAGCCCGCCTACCGTCTTTGGATTTCATCCCAGACCGACAAGGCTATAAAGGACGGCTTTAAAAATCTCAAGCCTGCAAAGGATTACGATAATCTTTATCACTCGGCTCAGGCAAGAGCAGAGGCTGACTGGCTTGTAGGTCTCAACACCACAAGAGCTCTCACCTGCAAATACAACGCTTCACTTTCAGCAGGCAGAGTGCAGACCCCTACCCTTGCTCTCATCGTTGCAAGAGAAGAGGAAATATTAAACTTCAAACCTAAGACATATTATACTCTTCAGGCATATTTCAGCGGCTTCAAGGCTACCTTCCGTGACAAGAAGGGAAACACACGCTTCTCCGACCGTGAGTTTGCAGAAAAGATTGAAAATGCAATCAAGAACAAAACCGCAACGGTGTCAAAGCTTGAAAAAAGCAGTAAAAAGCAGGCTCCCCCTGCCGCTTACGACCTTACGGAGCTGCAGAGAGATGCCAATAAGAAATTCGGCTACAGCGCAAAGCAGACTCTTTCACTTATGCAGAGCCTTTACGAATACCATAAGGTACTCACCTACCCCCGTACAGATTCACGTTACATAACCGACGATGTTGTTGCAACAATTCCCGAAAGGCTCCGTGCCGCCGCAGTAGGCCCCTATGCAAAGTGGGCTATGGGTCTTGCAAGAGGTAAAATCGAAACAAAATACATCGTTAATAATGCAAAGGTCAGCGACCATCACGCTATCATCCCTACCGAGCAGTCGCCTAACCTTCAGAAGCTCTCATACGATGAGAGAAATATCTATGACCTTGTTGTACGCCGCTTCTTTGCAGTACTCTCCGCACCCTACGAATACGATGAGGTAAAGGTTGAGCTTGACATTGAGGGCAACAGCTTTTTTGCCAAAGGTAAGACACCCAAGGCACCGGGCTGGAAGGAATTTTACGGCAACGCTGACGAGGACGAGGATGAGGACGAAGCAGAAAACCGTTCACAGTCTCTCCCGCCCCTTAAAGAGGGTATGAAGCTTCCTGTTATGAGTACGAAAATCACCGAGGGCAAGACAAGACCGCCCGCAAGATACACAGAGGCTACTCTCCTCTCAGCTATGGAGAATCCCTCAAAGCAGATTGAAGACAAAAATCTCAAGGCAGTAATCAGCCAGACAAGCGGTCTCGGCACTCCCGCAACAAGAGCTGACATCATCGAAAAGCTTTTCGACAACTTCTCCATTGAGCGTGTGGGCAAGGAAATTCACCCCACGGCAAAGGGTAAGCAGCTCATAAGCATTGTACCCGCTGACCTTAAGAGTGCGGAGCTTACCGCCAAGTGGGAGCAGCAATTACAGAACATCTCAAAGGGTACTGCCGACAAGAAGAAATTCATCAAGGATAT
>JAZSQD010000097.1:0-11521 GCA_045537815.1 Acutalibacteraceae bacterium
ATAGCCCTTTGTCTTCCTAAGACCGCTTGGCCTCCGACTTGCTTATAATCGGTACGGTAAGCGAGGTCAGCGAGAATAAATATGACCTTTCAGGCTTTGCGGTGATTGAGCCGGGCGCACGTATAAAAGACCTTGAGGATGTTTTTGTTATAACTGCCTTTGAAGGTCAGGGCGTGGAAGAAATTATTGATTAAGTGAAGAACCGAAAGCGTAAGCTTTCGTACAAGGACGGTGAGCAGATGAGATTTTCAGATAACAGAGATATTTACATAAGACGGGCCCTCTTTGTTTTTCTCGTCGGGCTCACGGCAATTTTTCAGCATACTGCAGGGGCCTTGCCTTCAATTTTCGGGGCTAAGGCAATGGTGCTCATACCCCTGACCGTTTGTATCGGTATGTATGAAAGAAGCATCTCAGGGCTCGCCTTCGGCGTTATTGCAGGTGCACTCTGGGATTTTGCGACAGTAAGAGGTGACGGATTCTTTTCCGTGGCTCTTGCGACGGTGGGCTTCTTTTCAGGCTTTGCGGTTACCTGGTTTATCAGAAACAATATATTCAGTGCTCTTATTCTTTCCGCTTTCAGTGTAACGGCGGTGAATACGGCATACTGGTTTGTTTTCATTTTTATGAAGGAATATGAGGGCTCTGTTGAGCTTCTTACGGGCTTTTATCTTCCTTCGGCACTTTATACTATTGCTTTTACCTTCCTTTATTACCGTCTGGCAGGGCTTGTTTTAAGGCTTACCTCGGGCGAAAAAAGACGTAAAAGCTACTGATTACTTATTTGATTTTTGAGAAAGTGAGGGATGACTTCTATGAATTCAAAGCTTGGCAAAAAAAGAAATACAGTGGTCATTTGCCTCTTTTTTCTTATATTTTTCGGCTTTGCCTTTAACCTTTTCAGAATTCAGATTATTGATTCCCGTAACGAGGCGACCTCCTCAGTTTCAAGGGTTACAGTTACGGTTGATGCAATAAGAGGAGATATTCTCGACAGAAACGGCTATCCTCTTGTAACTAACAAGCAGGTCAACAAGATAGTTTTTAACTATGAAAATTTTCCAAAAGACAATGAAAGCCGTAACGAAATTATTATCGGTCTTATCCGTCTTTTCGACAAAAATAAGGTGGAGTGGAATGATAATCTGCCTATTGAGATAGTTGACGGTGCAGTTGCTTTTTCTGATGAAAGAGAAACTGAAATTGCATATCTCAAAAGCGAGGCATTTCTTCATCTCAATCATTATGCCTCGGTTGAGGATTGCTTTAAGGCTCTGAGTGACAGATACAGTCTTTCGGGCTATTCGTTAAATAACGCAAGAAAAATTGCCTCGGTTTATTACTCAATGGTTAAAAACGGCTTCAATACGGGCAGAAACTACGAATTCGCTTCCGATGTTTCCAATGAGCTTGTTTCGGTCATTATGGAAAAAAGCGATATATTCCCCGGGGTAGAGCTTAAAATTTCATCGGAAAGAGAATACCCGGACGGAACCGTTGCGCCCCACGTGCTTGGTATGGTGGGCCCCATAAATGAGAGCGAATATGAAGGATATAAGGCTCAGGGCTACACCATAAACGATAAGGTGGGCAAAAGCGGTATTGAGCTTACAATGGAAGAGCAGCTTCGCGGCAAAAACGGAACAAAGGTAATTACCGTAGATTCAAACGGCAACAAAACCGAAGAATACACGGTTGAGCCTGTCAACGGGAACACTGTTATTGTGACACTGAGACATGATTTGCAAAGGGTGGCTCAGCAGGCACTTGCCGACGGAATTGCAGACCTCGAAACAAAAAGCACAAGAGGCTACCCCATGTCAGGTGCGGTTGTTGTTATGGATACAAGAAACAACGAGGTGCTTGCTATTGCCTCTTACCCGAGCTACGATAATTCCACCTATGCAGAGAATGCAACACAGCTTAACACAGACGAGGCTACGCCCCTGTGGAACAGAGCTCTGAGAAGTACCTATATGCCCGGCTCGACAATCAAGCCCGCCGTTGCCATGGCAGGTCTTGAGGAGGCAGTTATCAATTCTGACACCGATATCACCTGTGCAGGTATATATAAATATTATGAAGACTATCAGCCCGGCTGTATCGACACCCACGGCAGACAGGATGTAGTTCACGCACTTTTTAATTCCTGCAACATCTTTTTCTATGAAACCTCACGTCTTTTAGGCATTGATAAGCTCAACAGCTATTTCAAGATGTTCGGTCTCGGTGAAAAAACGGGTATAGAGCTTAATGAAAGCACGGGTACTGTTGACAGTGTTGAATTAAGAACCTCAAAGGGTGAAATCTGGACCCCCGGTCTCACCATTCAGGCAGGTATCGGTCACGGTGACAATCAGTTTACACCCATTCAGCTTTGCTCCTATGTTTCCACTGTGGCAAACAAGGGAACAAGATATAAGGCAAGCATAATAAAAAGTGTCAAGAGCGCAGATTTAAGTCTTACAATCAGCGAAAACGAGTCTCAGATTCTTTCAAAGGCAAACTTTTCCGATGAAAACTGGGCACTTGTTCATAAGGGTATGCTCAAGGTAGGTACAGAAGGCTACGCTGACTTTACCCGCGTTCCCGTTAAGGTTGCCGCAAAGACGGGTACCACAACGCTTGAAAAAAAGGTAAACGGCAAAAAAACAGAGACATATAACGGTTTTATGATAAGCTTTGCACCCTATGAAGAGCCTGAGATTGCAGTCAGCGTTGTTGTTGAAGGTGCGGGCTACGGTGTTTCAACGGCTCCCATTGTTTCGGCTATTATGGAATATTATTTCAAAACTGCGGATACGGGAGAAGCGGATGTGAAAGAAAACACCTTGCTTAATTAACGAAAGGGGAGAAATTCTGTGGCTGAAAAAATCCTTATTGCTTCGGGCAAGGGCGGTGTAGGTAAGACCTCGGTAACTGTAGGACTTGCCAAAGCTTTACACAAAATGGGTAAAAAAGTGCTTGTGGTTGACTGTGACGTTTTAAGAAGCGTTGACCTTCTTACAGGGGTCACCGAAAGACTGGTTTACGATTGGGGAGACGCAATTCTCGGGCGTTGTCAGCCTCACGAGACCGTATACCCCTCGGCAGATGTGAGCGTGATAACAAGTCCTGCCACCTATGACGGCATTACCGTGCCCAACTTCAAGGCATTTTTAGATAATTTTACACAGGAATACGATTACATACTTCTTGATGCCCCTGCGGGTATCGGCAGACCTCTTGAAACAGCAGCCATGGTCTCTGACAGAGGTATGGTTGTTTCAACACCTGACCTTGTATGTGTCAGAAGCGCCTGCACCGCGGCAAACGTGATGCATCAGAGGGGGCTTGAGGATATTCGCCTTGTTATCAACCGTGTTATGAAAAAGGATGTTAAAAAGGGCAGACTTCTCAATGTTGATGCGGTTATAGATTCAACACAGGTTCAGCTTATAGGGGTAATCCCTGAGGACAGTAAAATCCGTCAGGGGGCTATGGGCAAAAACATCTATAAAAAGGGTCAGGAATCCTATGTTCCTTTTACGAATATTGCTAAAAGAATCTGCGGAGAATACATAGGCTTATCTTTGTAAAATAAACAATCGCGTTTGTGCATTTTCGACAATCTTATCTTATAAATTATAAAAAGTCTTGCCAACTTAAGAGTTTTTTGTTACTATGTAAAATGACAGAAAGCTGACAGAAAGGCGGGAGTGTATGAATATTGCCCTCATTGCACACGACGCAAAAAAAGAGCTTATGACACAGTTTTGCATCGCATATTGCGGAACCTTAAGTAAGCACTCACTTTGCGCTACAGGAACAACAGGTAAAATGGTGAGTGAAGCAACCGGACTTGAGATAACCAAATTCCTTTGCGGTTATCAGGGCGGCGAAGAGCAGATTGCCGCAAGAATTGCCTGTAACGAAATCGACCTTCTTCTTATGTTCCGTGATCCTTTGACAGCTAAATCTCATGAGCCCGATGAAGCAAGCCTTCTCAGACTCTGCGATGTTCATAATATTCCCGTTGCAACAAATATAGCAACGGCAGAAGCTCTCGTTCACGCTCTCGAAAGAGGCGACCTTGACTGGAGAGATATAGTTAACCCCAAATTTTAATAAACCAAATGCAACGACGGAAAAGAGTAAGCGGATTTTCCCGAACAGAGAGAGGTGCCTTGGCTGGAAGCATCTTACGGAAAGAAAGCCGCCCAAGACATTCCCGAGCAGACCTTAAAGTCCGTTTGCCGCGTTAAGGCATCGAGTGGAACGCTATGCGTTCAATCGGGGTGGTACCGTGGAGTAAATGCTTCATCCCCAATGGCAACATTGTGGGGTGGAGTTTTTTATTTTGTTTCGGATAGCCCGTTGCGAAAGGGCATCAACCCCTCAGTCACTTCGTGACAGCTCCCCTTTCAAGGGAGCCTGCTTTTAATTTGACTTTTTCTGATATAGAAAAGGTGTGACTTTATATGGACGAAAAAAGATATGACTATACAGGTTATAACAAAAATTTACAACAAGTAGCTCGAGCATTACGTTATAATCAGACACCGCAAGAAAATCATTTGTGGTATGATTTTCTTAAAGCCTATCCGGTGAGATTCCGCCGCCAAAGACCTATCGGGACATATATTGCTGATTTTTATTGTGCAGATGCGAAGCTTATTGTTGAACTGGACGGAAGTCAGCACTATACTGAAGACGGGATTCATCACGACGAAAACAGAACCTATGTGATAAATCAATATGGCTTTGAGGTTATCAGATTTTCTAATCATGATATTGATACCAATTTTGAAGGCGTTTGTATTGATATAGATAAAAAAGTAAAAGAAAAGCTTACAGACTTTTCAAGCTTGAAGTAATCGAAAAAGCCTGCCCTGAAAGTGAAGGCAGACCGCGTTAGCGGTGGAAGGGTCCAATACATTTAAACAAAACACATTTATATACACCAAGGAGGAATCCAAATGGCACTAATCACAAAATCAATCAAAGGAACACTTGACCTTTTACCTGCCGAAAGCCACAAGAGACAGTTTGTTGAGCACAGCTGTCTTGAGGTTGCACAGAATTTCGGCTACAGGGAAATCCGCACACCCGTTTTCGAGCATACCGAGCTTTTTCAGCGCGGAGTAGGTGACACCACCGACGTTGTTCAGAAGGAAATGTACACCTTTACCGATAAGGGTGAGCGTTCAATCACACTTCGCCCCGAGGGTACTGCAGGTGTAGTACGCTCATACCTTGAGCACGGACTTTTCAACGAAGCAATGCCTCAGAAGCTCTGCTATTTAACATCCTGCTACCGCTATGAGAAGCCTCAGGCGGGCAGACTTCGTGAGTTTCATCAGTTCGGTATCGAGTGCTTCGGCTCATCCTCTCCCGCAGTTGATGCAGAGGTTATGGCAGTTGCACAGAATCTCTTCGATTTCCTCGGCGTAAAGAATCTCAAGCTTGAAATCAACTCCATAGGCTGTAAGGAATGCCGCAAGGAATACCACGCCGCTCTTCACAGCTACTTTGAAAGCAAAAAGGAGGAGCTTTGCGGTACCTGCCTTGGCAGACTTGAGCGTAATCCTATGAGAATTTTAGACTGTAAGAGCCCCGTTTGCTCAGGGATAGCTAAGGATGCCCCGAAGGTTACAGACTACCTTTGCGACGACTGTAAGGCTCACTTTGAGTCGGTACAGACCTACCTTAAGGCTATGGGTATGGACTACACAGTTAACCCCACAATCGTAAGAGGTCTTGACTACTATTCAAGAACTGTTTTCGAGTTTGTTTCAACTGATATCGGCGCTCAGGGTACTGTATGCGGCGGCGGACGCTATGACGGACTTGTTGAAGAGGTGGGCGGCAACCATACTCCCGCTCTGGGCTTCGGTATGGGTATAGAAAGACTTATGCTCCTTATGGAAAATCAGGGTCTTCCCTTCCCGGAGGCTGCAAAGTGTGAGCTTTATATAGCCACAATGGGAGAAAAGGCAAACATTCAGGCTGCGGCTATGGCAAACGCACTCAGAAGAGAGGGTATGTTTGTAGAGTTTGACGTTGTGGGCAGAAGCGTAAAGGCACAGATGAAGTATGCTAACAAAATCGGCGCAAAATTTACCGTTGTAATGGGCGACAGCGAGCTTGAAAGCGGTATCGTGAAGCTCAAGAATATGGAAAGCGGTGAGGAGCAGGAGCTTTCACTTGCCACCTTTGAGAGCGATATCTTAAATATATCAATCAGCGAAAGCCTTAAAGAATTTGATAATCTTGACCTTTCCGCATTAACGGGAAGCATTGAAATATAAGGAGTGTAGATTATGGATTTAATGACAGGACTTAAAAGAACCGACTATTGCGGCACTCTCAGAGCAGAGGACTGCGGCAGAGAGGTTGTTGTTTGCGGCTGGGTGCAGAGACAGAGAGACCTTGGTGCGCTTATCTTCGTTGACCTTCGTGACAGAACAGGTATCGTTCAGCTTGCTTTTGACGACAGCACCGAAAAGGAAATCTTTGATAAAGCATTCACCGTAAGAAGTGAATTTGTGCTCATGGCAAAGGGTATTGTAAGAGAGCGTTCATCAAAGAATACCGAAATTCCCACAGGTGAAATCGAAATCACCGTTACCGACCTTCGCGTGCTCGGCAAGAGTGAGACTCCTCCCTTTGAGATTATCGAAAACTGTCAGACTGCAGAGCTTACAAGACTCAAATACCGCTATCTTGACCTTCGCCGTCCCGACCTTCAAAAAAATATTCTTATGCGTCACAGAATCACAAAGATTACCCGTGACTACTTTGACGATAACGGCTTTATCGAGATAGAAACACCTATCCTTATCAAGTCAACCCCCGAGGGTGCAAGAGACTTCCTCGTACCTTCAAGAATTCATAAGGGTCAGTTCTATGCTCTTCCCCAATCACCTCAGCTTTACAAGCAGCTTTCAATGGTTGCAGGCTTTGACAGATATATGCAGATTGCCCGTTGCTTCCGTGACGAGGATTTACGTGCAGACCGTCAGCCCGAGTTTACACAGATTGACGTTGAAATGAGCTTTATCGATAAGGAAGACATCCTTTCACTTATCGAAGGCTTTATGAAGAAAGTATTCAAGGATGCTATCGGTGTTGATATCGAAACACCCCTTCCGAGACTTACCTATGCAGAGGCTATGGAGCGTTACGGCTCTGATAAGCCCGACACACGCTACGCTATGGAAATCACCGACATCGGCGAAGAGGTTAAAAACTGCGGCTTCGGCGTATTCACAGGTGCGCTTGAAAACGGCGGTAAGGTTGCCGCTATCACCGCTAAAAACGCCTTCTCAATCCTCACAAGAAAAGAGGTTGACAAGCTTACCGAATTCGTAAGAGGTATCGGTGCCAAGGGTCTTGCATGGGCAAGAATCGGCGAGGACGGTACAATCGCATCCTCCTTTGCAAAGTTTATGACAGAGGACGAAATGAAGGCTATTATGGCGAAATGCGGCGCTGAAAACGGTGACGTTATCCTTATCGTTGCAGATAAGACAAGCACAACTCTTTCCGTACTCGGTTCACTTCGTCAGACAGTTGCAAAGAAGCTGGACATTATCCCTGAAGATAAATACAATCTTCTCTGGGTTGTTGAGTTCCCCTTCTTTGATTGGGACGAGGAGGCAGGTCAGTTTGTTGCTATGCATCATCCCTTTACATCTCCTCTTGATGAGTGTCTTGACTATCTTGAAACAGACAAGGCAAAGGTAAGAGCAAACGCTTACGACCTTGTTCTCAACGGAATTGAGCTTGCAAGCGGTTCAATCAGAATTACCGACCCGGACCTTCAGAAGAGAATCTTCACCCTTCTCGGCCTTTCCGACGAGGAGGCACAGGAGAAGTTCGGCTATCTCACCAACGCCTTCAAATACGGCGCACCTCCTCACGGCGGTATCGGTCTCGGCCTTGACAGACTTGTAATGCAGATGTTAAGACTTGAAACTCTCCGTGACGTTGTTGCCTTCCCGAAGGTACAGAACGCAAGCGAGCCTATGACAGACTGCCCCGCATTTGTTGATAAGGAGCAGCTTGACGTGCTCGGAATCGGACTCACAGAATAAAAGCACATTATAATTCCCTTTTAATAACAAGGAGCGCACTGTTCTTCCACTGTTACGGCGGTGAGTAGGTGCGCTCTTTTTATTTGCCTTATCGCTTTACCAATAAAAATGCTCCCCGAGGGGAGCATTTTTGCTTATTTATCAAACATAGGTCTTGCAACGTAGGATGTGTGGAGAAGCTCATGAGCCTTGTGGCTGTTGGGCTCGCCGAGATATTCAGCGTAAACAGTCTTTACATCCTCATTGTCGTGGCTCTTTCTGTGAGGACGCTTTGCATCGTTCTCGTAAAGTGCCTTTGCTCTGAGAGCCTTGAGGTCAACGGTGTTGCGTACCGATGCGGGCTGTACAGGCTGACCGCCGCCGTTGATACAACCGCCGGGGCATCCCATAATTTCGATGAAGGTATAGTCAGCGGTGCCGTCCTTAACCTTATCCATAAGAATCTTTGCATTCTTTGTGCCTGATGCGATAGCAACCTTGATCTGTGTACCGTCAAGGTCATAGGAAGCTTCCTTAACGCCCTGCATACCGCGTACATCGTGGAATTCGGGGTTGTCAAGGCTCTTGCCTGTGATAACCTCAGCAGCAGTACGGAGAGCAGCCTCCATAACACCGCCGGTGGTACCGAAGATAACTGCAGCACCTGTACCCTGACCGAGAGGAGCATCACATTCCTCGTCGGGAAGTGAGGTAAACTTGATACCTGCTGCATCAATCATTCTGCCGAGCTCTCTTGTTGTGAGAACATAGTCAACGTCGGGATAGCCTGCGCCTGCTTCGTCAGCTCTGCCGCATTCGAACTTCTTAGCTGTACAGGGCATAATAGCAACGGATACGATATCCTTGGGGTCGATGCCGTTCTTTTCAGCGTAATAGCTCTTGATGATAGCACCCTGCATCTGCATGGGTGACTTGCAGGTTGAAAGATGGTCAAGCTCTGTGGGATAGTAGTGCTCGCAATATTTGATCCAGCCCGGTGAGCAGGATGTTATCATGGGAAGTACGCCGCCGTTCTTAACTCTGTCGAGAAGCTCGTTTGCTTCCTCCATAATTGTAAGGTCAGCAGCGAAGTTGGTGTCAAATACCTTATCGAAGCCGAGGCGACGGAGTGCGGCAAACATCTTGCCTGTTACGTCTGTACCAACGGGCATATCGAAGCATTCACCGAGAGTTGTACGAACTGCGGGAGCAGCCTGAACAACAACGTGCTTTGTGGGATCACTGATAGCTGAGAATACCTTTTCGGTGTCGTCCTTTTCATAGATAGCACCAACGGGACAGTTAACAATACACTGACCGCAGGAGATACATGAGGTCGAACCGAGAGGAAGCTCGAAGGGTGAAGCGATGTGAGTGTCAATACCTCTTGCGTTTGCGCCGATAACGCTGATGCCCTGATTGTCGCAGGCAGCAACACAGCGGCGGCAGAGGATACACTTGTTGTTATCTCTTACCATATGAGCAGCTGAGAAGTCAAGCTCGTAAAGGGGCTTACTGCCATCGAATCTGTCTTCTTCAGTTACGTTGTATTCTTTGCAGAGTCTCTGAAGCTCACAGTTGCCGCTTCTTACACAAGAAAGGCACTTTCTGTTGTGTGTTGAAAGGATGAGCTCAAGAGTAGTTTTTCTTGCCTTACGAACCTTTTCGCTGTTTGTGAAGATTTCTGTTCCTTCTCTTTCGATGGGGAATACGCAAGCTGCAACAAGGCTTCTTGCGCCTACAACTTCAACAACACAGAAACGGCAAGCACCGATTTCGTTCATTTCCTTGAGATAGCAGAGAGTGGGGATTTCAATACCTACCATTCTTGCTGCATCGATGATTTTTGTACCGTAAGGTACGCTGCAAGGAATATTATTGATTTTAATGTTAAGCATTTTTTCCATTTTTACGTACCTCCTTATTTCTTAATAATAGCCTTGAACTTACAGGAATCCATACATACGCCGCACTTGATGCACTTTGATGTATCGATGGTGTGAGCTTCCTTGACCTTGCCTGAGATAGCGCCGACGGGGCACTTCTTAGCGCAGAGAGTACAGCCCTTACACTTATCAGCCTCGAATGAGAATGAGAGAAGGCTCTTACATACGCCTGCGGGACACTTCTTGTCAACAACGTGAGCAACATATTCGTCACGGAAGAACTTGAGTGTTGCAAGAACCGGGTTGGGAGCTGTCTGACCGAGACCGCAGAGTGAGTTATCCTTGATGTAGTGGCAGAGCTCTTCGAGCTTGTCAAGGTCTTCGAGAGTAGCCTTACCCTCTGTAATCTTATCAAGCATTTCAAGAAGACGCTTTGTACCTACACGGCAGGGAGTACACTTACCGCAGCTTTCGTCAACGGTGAAGTCAAGGAAGAACTTTGCAATGTCAACCATGCAGTTGTCTTCGTCCATAACAATAAGACCACCCGAACCCATCATACAGCCGATAGCTGTGAGGTTATCGTAGTCAATTTCTGTGTCAATAAGGTTTGCAGGGATACAGCCGCCGGAGGGACCGCCTGTCTGAGCAGCCTTGAACTTCTTGCCGTTGGGGATGCCGCCGCCGATATCATAAATGATTTCACGGAGAGTTGTACCCATGGGAATTTCAACAAGACCTGTGTTTTCAATCTTGCCGCCGAGAGCGAATACCTTTGTGCCCTTTGATTTTTCGGTACCCATTGATGCGAACCATTCTGCACCCTTGAGGATAATCTGGGGAATGTTTGCAAAGGTTTCAACATTGTTTTCTGTTGTGGGCTTGCCAAAGAGACCCTTAACTGCGGGGTAGGGAGGTCTGGGTCTGGGCTCGCCTCTGTTACCTTCGATTGAGGTCATAAGAGCTGTTTCTTCACCGCAAACGAATGCGCCTGCACCAAGGCGGATGTGAAGGTCAAAGTCAAAGCCGGAATCAAAGATGTTTTTGCCGAGAAGGCCGTATTCTTTAGCCTGGTCAATGGCAATCTGAAGGCGCTTAACAGCGATGGGGTATTCGGCACGAACGTAAACGTAACCTTCGGATGCGCCTGTTGCGTAGCCGCAGATTGTCATAGCTTCGATAAGGCAATGGGGGTCGCCTTCAAGAACGGAACGGTCCATGAATGCGCCGGGGTCGCCTTCGTCAGCATTACAAACAACATATTTCTGGTCAGCAGCATTGGCAGCTGTGAAGCTCCACTTTCTGCCGGTGGGGAAGCCGCCGCCGCCTCTGCCTCTGAGGCCTGAATCGATAACTTCCTGGATAACCTGCTGAGGAGTCATCTCTGTGAGAACCTTGCCCAGAGCGGCATAGCCGTCCATAGCAATGTATTCATCAATGCTTTCGGGGTCAATAAGACCGCAGTTACGGAGAGCAACTCTCTTCTGGGTCTTATAGAAGTTGGTGTCGTTAAGTGAAACGGTTTTGCCTGCTTCTTCAACGATGCTCTCATCAACATCCTTGTAAACAAGTCTGTCA
>JAZSQD010000103.1:0-7568 GCA_045537815.1 Acutalibacteraceae bacterium
AAATGCTTGAAAAGTATTATCCTGATGTATTTGAGGAACTGAAGGAAAAAATTGCAAAGGGTCAGTTTGAACCCGTAGGTGCAATGTATGTTGAGCCTGACTGTAACATTCCCTCGGCGGAAAGTCTTATCCGTCAGTTTATGTACGGTCAGCACTACTTCCGTGAAAAGTTCGGCAAGACAGTCAGAAACTGCTGGTTACCCGATGTTTTCGGCAACAGCTGGATTTTACCTCAGATACTCAAAAAAAGCGGCGTTGACTACTTTGTTTCAAATAAGATGTCAACCTGGAACGATACAAACCGATTTCCTCATAATAACTTCATATGGAAGGGCATTGACGGCAGTGAGGTTTATGCCTGCGTACCCCCGACCCACTTTATTACCTGGAATATGCCCTCGCAGATTCAGGAAAACTGGGAGGCATATCAGGATAAAAATCAGGGCGGACAGACTATGTCAATGTTTGGCTACGGTGACGGCGGAAGCGGATGCACGGAAGAAATGATTGAGGTAATGCACCGCTTCAATAAGCTTTCGGTTATGCCTAAAACCGAGCATACAGGCGGTCAGGAATTCCTTGAAAAAAACCTGAAGGATAACAAAAATCTCGCCAAGTGGGACGGTGAACTTTATCTTGAAATGCACCGCGGCACCTTTACCACAAAGTCAGAAATGAAGCGTTATAACCGTCAGCTTGAATATAAGCTGCGTGAAGCGGAAATCCTTTCAACCCTCCGCCACCTAAAAGGCGAAGACTATCCCCACGATGAAATCCGCGAAATCTATAAAAAGCTGCTTATAAATCAGTTCCACGACATTTTACCCGGCAGTCATATAACACCCGTCTACCGTGACGCTATGGCTGATTATGAAGAGATAGAGCAAAGAGCTGACAGGCTTATCGGCACGGGAAAAAACTATTTCAACTCACTTAATTTCCCGCGGAAACATCTTACCTTTATTCCTGACGAAAAGGGCGACAGCATCCGTTACGGGAAAAAGGGCTTCTGGGCAATTCCCGGGCTTCCTGCTCTTTCAAGCGGTGAAATCAAAATGAGCGGGCACGCAGATGAATGGGTGACAATCGGCGAAAGAATCATAACTCCCTTCTATGAAATAAAATTCAATTATGACGGAAGCATTGAAAGCCTTTACGACAGAGAGCTTGACCGTGAATGGGTAAAGGGCGAATTCAACAAGCTTAAGCTTTACAAGGATAATCCGGGTGTATATGATGCCTGGGATATTCTTCCGAATTATACGGACCGTGAGGTTGAAGTAAAGGTTGTTTCACCGCTTGAGACGGTCGAAAAAAATTCAGAGGTTGTATCCTTCGCCTGTACTCTTGCCACCGAAAAAAGCACGTGGAAACGAATTATCAGAGTTTTCCGTCAGTCACGCGGTATTGAAGCGGAAAATATCGTTGACTGGAACGAAAGACACGTGCTTGCAAAGGCTCAGTTTGACTGTAATGTGCTGACGAGAAAGGCAGTATGTGACACAAGCGCAGGCTTTATTGAAAGGGAAACTCACATAAACACCACTTGGCAGCAGGCTCGCTTTGAAGTCTGTCACCACAAGTGGGTGGATATGGCAGAAACCGACGGCGGTATTGCTCTTATAAACGATTCAAAATACGGTGTGGGGCTTCTCGAAAACGCAATGAGTCTCAGCCTTCTTCGCGCAACGGTAAGACCCGATGTTACAAGTGACCTCGGTCATCATGAATTCAGCTATATGATTTATCCCCACGGTGATGATTTTGTAAAAGCTGAAATAAACAATATTGCATTTGAGTATAATATCCCCATTTTCAAGGCTGATTTGTCCTGCAAAAGCATTTTCGGTGAGCTTTATATGCAGACAATGAAAATGAGTGAAAAGGGAGATATGATTATTGTCCGTCTTTCTGAGCAGAACGGAAAACGGGGCAGACTTAAGCTTGATAAAAGGGTTAAGCTCCTCAACTTCCTTGAAGATGTTATCGCAGAAACCGACACTGTCGAATACAAGCCCTTTGAAATTATTACAATAGGCATAGCAAAAACCGACATCCGGTAAAACGTAAAAACCAAGATAAAAATCACCTCTTGATTCTATTGAGCATAAAATAAATCGGGAGGTGATTTTTATGTCGACATCATGCAGAAACAACAGTCTCGGCTGCACGGTTGTTGCCGTGGTGGCCAGCCTTATCATAGGTATAATTACGGCGTTTCTCAGAATAACTGCTGCCATAAATCTTACACCTGCATTTTTATGGGTGCTTCTCGGCATTGCAGTGGTGTACCTTGCAGTAACACTTGTTGCGGCTGCACTTTTCCGTCACGATTGCTGTGAAAGCCTGTGCACTACTGTTACAACACTGCTTGCAGGTGTTCTCGGTGCTGTGTTGCTTTCTGTTATATTGCTTGCTATTGAGTTTGTGGCAACAAGTATAATAGGGGCGGTTCTTACAGGGGCACTTTTGTTCTTCTTTTCCCTTATTGTGACATCTGCGGCATGTCTTGTGCGGTGCTTTTTTAACTGTGACAATTAAACAGTGGTACGGTTTTCTTTTGCCCTTCACTGACTATATAATATTGTGTTTATATATGCCGTGTTTACGGCTTGTATAAATTTTTATTAATATGCTGAACCGTGCGGAGCCGGGTCTCTGCACGGTGATTTTTTGGGACCCGTAATAATGAACAGAATGTTATTAATTTTTTTAAACTGTTGACCTTAACGGGAGTTTTGTAGTAATATAAAGCCAGAGAGAAAATCTCAAAACATAAAAGGAGTAAATACTATGGCAAACAGATTTGTACTTAACGAAACATCTTATCACGGCAAGGGTGCAATCAATGAAATTGCAACCGAAATCAAAGCAAGAGGCTTTAAAAAGGCTTTTGTCTGCTCAGACCCTGACCTTATCAAGTTTGAGGTTACAAAAAAGGTGACCGATATCCTTGACGGAGCTGAAATTGCTTATGACATCTATTCAAATATCAAGCCCAATCCCACTATCGAAAACGTACAGACGGGTGTTGAAGCATTCAAGGCAAGCGGAGCTGACTGTATCGTTGCAATCGGCGGCGGCTCTTCAATGGATACCGCAAAAGCAATCGGTATCATTATCACAAACCCCGATTTTGCCGATGTACGTTCACTTGAGGGTGTTGCCCCCACAAAGAATCCCTGCGTTCCCATTATCGCAGTTCCCACAACCGCCGGTACAGCTGCCGAGGTAACAATCAACTATGTTATCACCGACGCTGAAAAGGACAGAAAGATGGTTTGTGTTGACGTACACGATATTCCCGTTGTTGCAGTCGTTGACCCTGATATGATGGCTTCAATGCCCAAAGGTCTTACCGCCGCTACAGGTATGGATGCTCTCACTCACGCTATCGAAGGTTATATCACCAAGGGTGCATGGGAAATGAGCGATATGTTCCACATCAAGGCTATCGAAATTATCGCAAAGAGCCTTCGCGGAGCAGTTGAAAACACAACAGAGGGCAGAGAAGGTATGGCTCTCGGTCAGTACATCGCAGGCATGGGCTTCTCAAACGTAGGTCTCGGTATCGTTCATTCAATGGCTCATCCTCTCGGCGCACTTTATGACACACCTCACGGCGTTGCAAACGCTATTATCCTTCCCACCGTTATGGAATACAATGCTCCCGAAACCGGCGAGAAATACAGAGATATCGCAAAGGCTATGGGCGTTGAGGGTACAGATACAATGTCAATCTGCGAAGCAAGAAAGGCCGCTATCGACGCAGTTAAAAAGCTTTCGGCAGATGTCGGCATCCCCGCTGACCTTAAGGATATTGTAAAGGCAGAGGATATTGACTTCCTTTCACAGTCAGCCTTTGACGATGCTTGCCGTCCCGGAAACCCCAGAGATACAAGTGTTGAGGAAATTAAAGAGCTTTATCTCAGCCTTATGTAATCTTCCGTATTTTATAATACAAAGGAGGAACGGATATGAAACTGAAAAAGGTGTTAGCCGTAATTTTATGTATTGTTACGGTTGTGTCATCTCTCGCTTTATTTGCGGGGGCTGAGGGTAAGGCTGCCTTGAGTGTTAAAGACGGTATTGAAGCCCTCAGAGGTCAGTTCAGTTACGGTATAGGCCCCGAAACAAACGGCTATGCTATTGATTACCGTTATTATTCACCGGCAGGGGAAAACGACGATACAAAGTATCCCTTGGTTATCTGGCTTCACGGTATGGGCGACGGTGCCTATGAGGG
The DNA here is from genome assembly GCA_045537815.1 of Acutalibacteraceae bacterium. Classification (GTDB taxonomy): domain Bacteria; phylum Bacillota; class Clostridia; order Oscillospirales; family Acutalibacteraceae; genus UBA6857. The sequence continues at coordinate 4,247 of JAZSQD010000103.1, forward strand.
CAAGCAGCTTGAAACAAACAACGTGGCAAATTGGTCTAGTGCCGAATTCCAGAGCCGTTTTGCTTCGGGCGGTGCATATATTTTAGCGCCTCGCTCCGTTGAAGAAAAGGAGCTCTATTGGACAGATGAGCTTCTCGTACCTCTGAGAGCGGCGATTGACGATTTCATCGCAAACAACAGCAATGTTGATGTCAGTCGCATATATATCGGCGGGTATTCAATGGGCGGAAAGATGACTCTTAAAATGGCGGTTGCTTATCCTGATATATTTGCCGCCGCGTTCCCCATTTGTCCCGCTTGGGTGCCTGATCAGGCAGCAGCTGAAAAGATATCCGATTTACCCGTATGGCTTGTAAGCTCAGCGGCAGACCCTCTTGTTAATTATTTCACATGGGTTATGCCAACATGGAAAAACATAACTGCGACTGCCGGTGCACCTGAGAATTGCCGATTTTCAACTCTTTCAATATCACTTTATCCCAACGGCATACCCACTTCAAGCAATCACCATTCCTGGTTTGCTGTGAATAATGATATGTTCTCAGATAAAAACGGAGACTATCCGCTTATGAGAACCGTTGACGGTAATGGTGACAGAGTTACTTTTACATATCCTGAGGGTATGATAAGCTGGCTTTGCTCCTTCACAAGCAATTACGACGGTTCTGTTGCCGCTGACGAAGGTAATTCAGAGGCAAGGGGCGGCAACGGCATGAAAACGGGCCTTGCTCTCATCGGGGAGTTTATAAAGAACTTCTTCGAATATATTTTCTCTTGCATCAAAATATTTTGATTTAACTTATCCGTTAAGATAACCCTCTCCGTAACATCGGGGAGGGTTTACTGTTTCTGTGCGCTCTTACGTTCCGTCATTATGCCTAAAAACACACTCTAAAATTCTATTAACACTATTTGGAAGAATGTGGTATAATACTTCTGTTAAGGCACCTGAAAGGAGAGAGACAATGAAAACCTATACCAAAAAAGAACGAAATATGTACCTTGTGGGTCTTATGGGTCAGAATATGATTTATAACATCATAACTACGGGTATGGCATTTTACTTTCAGAGTATAATATGTCTGCCTGCTATTGCAATCAGCACTATTATGGGCATTGCAAGAATTTGGGACGCCGTCAACGACCCGATGATGGGTACCATAGTTGACCGAACCAGAACAAAATACGGCAAGTGCAGACCTTATCTGTTTTTTGTTCCTGGTGTTGTATGTATTACAACCATACTGACCTTTGTCAACGGAATTTATACCCATGCAGAAACTGAGTCGGCAGGTAATCTTATTATCGCCTGGGCAGGTATTTCCTATATTTTGTGGGGAATGACCTATACCGCCGGTGATATCCCCATCTGGGGCATTACCTCGCTTATGACAGAGAGCGAAAAGGACCGTTCCAAGCTTCTCAGTATAGCAAGAGTCGTCGGCAGTCTCGGTGGTGCTCTTGTTATGCTTGCTGTTGTTCCCGTTTCTCAAACAGTGGGTAATATGTTTACCGATGTTGAGTATTCCAAGGGTCAGCAATACGGCTTCCTGATTGTTTGTATCACTCTTACGGTTATAGCTACATTTCTTTTCCAGTGTGCATCCTTTGCCAAAGAAAACGTTAAACAGCCTTCAGATGAGAAGATCGGATTTATACAGAATGTTAAAATTATGTGGGCTTGTAAGCCTTTCAGAAGAATATTGATTTCCGGTGTTATCAAGGCTCCCACTCAGCTTCTTTCCATTGTTGCAATGACTCTTCTTTCTTATTACTATGGTGACAACAGTGCATCCGGACAGAACTATATGCCCTATATGCTTGTTTTGGGCGGCGGTATGTTCGGCGGTATGTTCGGCTCAATGACATTGGTCTCAAAGCTTTGCGAAAAGTTTGAAAAGAAGGCAGTATACAATTTCTGCAGTGTTGTGGGCGCAATTCCCTTCCTTCTTATATTTGTTGCCTATCTTATCGACGGCACTGCTCTTTATAAGCCTCATTGGATTGCCGTTCTTTTCGTGCTCTTTGCGATAGCAGGTGCAGGCACGGGTATCTCAATGGTTATTCAGTCGATTATGATAGCTGACTGTGTCGACTTTGATGAACACAGAACAGGCTACCGTCCCGACGGTGTTTTCTTCTCAGGTCAGTCATTTATCACAAAGCTCGGCGCAGGTCTTTCTTCCTTTATTCAGGGCATCGTTTTTGCTGCCGTCGGCTTCAGTGATGCTGCTATGGAAGAATGCAATATTATTCTCGCCTCATCATCTGCAGACGATTTTATGTTTGCAACAGATCCGAGATTTGAGGCTTACCGCTTCGGTTTGTTCTTCCTTGTTTCAATCCCCGCTGCAGTTTCAAGCATACTTTCAGTTATTCCCATGCGTAAGTATGAGCTGACAAATGAGGCACACAAAAAGCTTCTCGACGAGCTTAATGTTAAGAGAAACGATAAATCTGCATAATAAAGGAGTATTACTATGACAAAGCTTATTCGATTTTTAATGGCATTTCTTATGATTGGCGTAAACCTTTTTAACTACGTCTTCAACGATTATGCATATCCCGCAGTAAGTATGGACGGAGCTTATGTTTTCTGCTATTTTGTGGGCAATGAGCCTGAACAGCAGACAATCCACCTTGCAGTAAGCACAGATGGCTATAACTTCGACGCTCTCAATAATAACGAAGCAATTATCGATCAGACAATGGGCACAGGCTGTGTGCGTGACCCCTATATATTTGAGGCGGTTGACGAAAAGGGCAAGGAATGCTATTACATAGTTGCAACCGATATGGATGCCATGCTCGGCTGGACATCAAACCATGCGGTCATTTTCTGGAAGTCCTACGACCTTATAAACTGGGAGGACGAGTTTGTTCTTGATATCCGCGATTTTGAGGGCTGGGAAGGCTGTAACAGAGCGTGGGCACCACAGGTTATCTATGATGACGAAGCAGGCAAATATATGCTTTATCTTGCTCTTTCTACATGGGATGACCCTGCAACACCACTTAACGAGGATGCCGCACAGCATTACTACCTTTACACCGAGGATTTCAAAACCTTTACCGCTCCCGAGTATCTTTACGGCAGAAGAGGGGAGACCTTTACAAATGATGACGGCTATACCTTCAACGGTATACAGTGCATCGACGGCGATATGATTTACAACGAAAAAGAAGATCTTTACTATCTTTTCTTCAAGGAGGACCTCACACAGAAAATTGCTTACGTCACCTCTGAACGTGCATCAGGCCCATTCAGCGAGGAGTATACAATCTGTTCACTTAACTGGTGGGGAGTAGAAGGAAGTCGGAT
>JAZSQD010000005.1:0-13132 GCA_045537815.1 Acutalibacteraceae bacterium
TAGCCCTTTGTCTTCCTAAGACCGCTTGGCCCCTCCGACTTTGTATATACGGGTAACCTCAGGGGCATATCGGTGTAAGCAATTATTCCGTCAAGAGCATATTTGAGAAGCTTGATGAAATTCCACTTTGTTTCTCCGCTTTCTCTTTCTCTGACCTCATAAGGTATCGAAACGGTGTTATAGCCGACCCATGAGAATATACCCTTTGAAAAGCGGTGATACTCAGGCAAAGCAAGAATTGTTTTGACAACGCTCTGCCTCATAGTTCTGAAATCGCTTGCATCGGAAATAAAATCAACCTCTGTTACCTTGTTGATTGTTTTATAAAACATGGTTTTGCAAAGCGTGATAAGCTTTCCTTCTTTTCTCTTTTCCTGATAGGCGGCAACCATATCGCAGTCAGGGTTTTCATCGAGAATTCTGCCCATCTGAACCGCATATTTCGGGTCCTGCTGAAGGTCTGCATCTATGATTGTCACATAGTCACCGACAGCCTGAGTGAAGCCTGCATACATAGCGGCTTCCTTTCCGAAATTTCGTGAGAAATTAATAACCTTGATTTTAACATCCTTGTTTTCATTAAAGAGCTTTCTCAGCCTTTTAGGGGTGTCGTCCCTGCTGCCGTCGTTAACAAAAATAATTTCGTAATCGTCGGTGTAGCCCTTCATAGCTTCCCTTGCCTGTCTGAAGAAATTTTCAATATTTCCCTCTTCATTATAGCAAGGAACAATAAGTGAATGCTTGATTTCCATTACACACCATTCTTTCTGTTGCTTTCAAAGCTTAAATATCAATTATATTAAAATATGTTTCACATTAAATTAAACATTCCTATTATTACATTATAGTCAATTAGAGAATTTTGTAAAGCCTCCAGATTAAGTTCTGATATTTTTTCTTGAAAACAGGAAACACGGTTGCTTTGTGTTAGGATAAATGCTGAAGCTTGAATTGCGTCTCTCTCACTGACGGAGCTTTTATGCCTTCGTTACTGAGCACGGAAGCAGTGAAAACATACCGATTAATCAAATCTGTTTTCCGTTTATTATTGACAATGATTTTGTTTTGTGATAGATTTAAGATAAAGGTTACAGTTTTGTAATATATATTTCAGTTGCTTAGCTGAACCGAACATTAAAAAGGAGAGATTTTATGTCGTTATCACCGCTCTTAGCTAAAATTATTGGTATTTTTCTTGCTTTAATCACCCCATTTTTAAATTTCTTTATGACAGATTTAACAGGCTCCTTTGATAAGGAAGTAGCTTCTGCGCTTGAAAAAACAGGCGGTTACATTAAAGGTGTCTGCCACGCAGAGCCTCAGTATGACCTTATTAAAGAGGGGAATATTGAATGGTTCCGCGACGACATTCCCTTCCCCTATGATAAAGAGGGCAACCTTTCACTGAGCTATGTATATTGGAAGCAGGAGGCTCAGGAATACGCTGACAACGGCATAAGAATTTTCGGCATCACACCTTATCCTGAGGATTATATCGAATACGGCCTTGACCCGAGAGTGTCCGAAAACCGTGAAGCCATTCAGGATATTGCCCGCTTTTATATGGAAGACCTCCGCGGTATAGTCGGTGCATTCCAGATTACAAACGAAATGGGTATTGACCGTTTTACATATCCTCTTACAATGGAGGAAGCTTATGAATTCGTAGGTATGCAGCTTGAGGCAATGTATCCTGTCAGAGAGGATGTCATCATCGGCTATAACCTTGCCGCGCTTTCGATTCTTGATATGCCGATAAAGATGTATAAGTATCATCAGTACTGTGACTATGTAGGCGTTGATCTTTATCTCGGCTGCTTCGAAAACATACTTAAAAATCCGGATCAGTATATTACGGTTCTCAATTATGTAAGAAAGGTGACGGGTAAGCCTGTTATTCTTTGCGAATTCGGTTATATCGGTCTCGGTGAGCCTAAGAGTGAAGAGGATAAGCTTGCTATACTCAACAGCTACGGATATTCAAGCGAAGAAGAGGCGAGAGCGGATATTGATAACTTTATTAAGGCTTTACCCGATGACCTTGCTGATGAGTTTGACAGATACGCCGATGAAACACCGGAATACAAAGCCGCTCTTATGTTTGACGGTGAATTCAGAAGTCATCTTTACAGAGAGCTTCCCGAGGGCTTCGGTCTTTACGGTCTTCCTCATACTCCCGAGGGTCAGGCTGACTTCTTCTCTTATATAATACCCAAAATCAGGAATCTCGATTATGTTATTGGTTCATTTATCTATATGTGGGATGACACAGGTGACTGCTATGTTTGCGGTCAGGAGGATTGCCCCGTAGAAACCAAGTGGGGACTTGTTGACAGTGAAGGAAACCCCAAGCCTGCATATTACGCCGTGCAGGAAGCCTTTGCAGATTAATAATAAATAGTAACACAGAGGTCTTTTCCCTCTGTGTTCTTTTTTGTCGGTTGTAATTAATATCGGAAACAAAGAAACAAAGGAACAGACTTTTATATAAAGTTCTTTATTTTATTTTTATTGAACTCTTTTTATATATTTTTTGTTTCTTTGTTTCCAAGAGGCAAAAAAACGGCATAAACACTGGGAAAACAGTGTCAACAAACGGGAAACAAACGAGAAACAAACGGGAACAAACACCTGAAACTGTTTCCGTTACAGCTTAAGATGTATCTGAGAAAAGGTGTGAGTTAAACTAAAAACAGATATAAAAAGTAAAAGGGGCTGTAAAAAACAAAAGTCCTGCAACGGCTAAAAAACAAAATAAATTGAATTATCAAAACCGTTGAAAAGCATAAGATAAAGCTTTACAACGGTTTTACTGTTATGTTTTTTAGATCTGACTTTTTTATCTGTCTCCCGAAAGAGCTAAAGCTGTCAATTAAGCAGTTTTTATAAGAAAAATTCCTGACTACTGACTACTGGCTACTGACTACTTAAAAGGGGCTGTATTTTTTACAGCCCCTTTTTATATAGTATAGTTTTGTTTTATTTTATTCCTCTGCAAATGAATCCTTGCCGAGCCCGCAGATGGGGCACACCCAATCCTCAGGCACGTTTTCCCATGCTGTGCCGGGAGCTACGCCGTTATCGGGGTCACCGAGCTCAGGGTCATAAACATATCCGCAGGGGCATACATATTTTTCCATAAAAAAACCTCCTTATCAGTCCGATTATATCATTGTCAATAGAGCCGGTTTTTAGCCATTATTTCAGAAATCGCATCAAGAATTTTACCGTGACAACTGCCGCAGCCTGTTGAACAGTTGGTGATTTTCTGAACACTTTCAAAAGCCTTTTCAACATCGGCAAACTTTTCCGATTTGTTAAGCGCATCCTCAACGTCAAAATAGCTTACCTGCTTACATTTACAGATTGTATAATCGAACATAAATTACACTCCTTTTTTAATAGAATAGGGGATACATTTTACCGTATCCCCATAGAGCTGCTTGTTATACGGGGATTATATTCTCCGTTTAATTATTAACCGAAGTATCTGTTAAGAAGACCTTCAAACGCCTTGCCGTGTCTTGCTTCGTCACGAGCCATTTCATGAACTGTATCGTGGATAGCGTCAAGACCGTGCTCCTTAGCCATCTTTGCAAGGTCGAACTTGCCCTGAGTTGCGCCGTTTTCAGCTGCAACTCTCATTTCGAGGTTCTTCTTTGTGCTTTCGGTTACAACCTCACCGAGAAGCTCAGCAAACTTTGCTGCGTGTTCTGCTTCTTCATAAGCTGCCTTTTCCCAATAAAGACCGATTTCGGGATAGCCCTCTCTGTGAGCAACACGAGCCATTGCGAGATACATACCAACCTCTGAGCATTCGCCGTTGAAGTTGTCACGAAGACCCATAATGATTTCTTCGGGAACATTAGCTTCCTTACCGACACCGAGGATGTGCTCTGCAGCCCATACCATACCTGCGCCTTCTTCTCTTTCCTTCATTTTAGCCTTACAGATGGGGCATACATCAATCTTTTCGTCGCTTTCATAACCGCATACGGGACAGTAATACTTTTTCATTTTCTTTTCCTCCGATAATTTTATTTTTTAGTCAGATTTGGTTGCAGGCTTCGCATAAACCGTAAAACATAAGCTCGTGGCCGATTATCTTACCGCCGAAGCTTTTCGGCAGGGCGTTCACATTGAAGCCCTCACTGAGCTCTAAATCAAGCACCCGTTTGCATTCGTTACAGGTGAAATGATAGTGCTCGTGGGTGTGACCGTCGAATCTGTCGCTGTCGGGTGTGGTGATTTTTATTATCAGACCTTCACTCTCGAGCAGCTTGAGATTGCGATAGACCGTTGCCAGACTTACCGAGGGGATAACCTTTTTAACTGAGATATAAACCTCTTCGGCGGTCGGGTGGTCATACCTTTCGCTTAAGTCACGGAGTACTGCGTCACGCTGCTTTGAATTTCGCAGAGTTGACATTTTATCACTCCGTTTCACGTTAACCTTATTGATAATGATAATCATTATCGTTAACTTGACTATAATATATCATATTCCTTTATGAATGTCAACAGTTTTTTAAAAAAAATTCAAGAAAATTTTTCTTGTTTTAGTTGCGAATCTAAAACATGGATATATATGTAAGTCAGGTGCCGTATATTACTACGACACCTGACCGATAAAAAGGGGGATTATCTTACAAAAATTGAAAGTATCCATGCGATTATGAGAGCAAAGGTAATTTCGATTCTTTCTTCAAAGGTGTCGATATTATCAACCTCTTTTTCCGTAACTCTTCCGTTAGCGGTTATCTCGCAGGAATATTTTACATCACCGCTTACAAATTCAATATCATATACCTTTACACCGTCGTCAATATCTACCTCTGTCTTAAGGAACTTAGCATCTGATAAATTTATATTGAATTCCTTAACGGCGAGTCCCTTTGCAACCTCTTTGTCAATAGCTTCATCTGTTCCTGTGAAGGGAACAGCTTCGAGTTCATAGTCTTTATCCAAGATTTTTCCGTCTGATTTTCTCACGGTGTAATCAAATTCATGATATAAACCCAGCTTTTTGGCGATAAGGTCAACATCCCATACAGCTACGCCGTCTTCGTTGTCACCGGTAACCCTGATATAAACAAGCTCATCATTTCTAAAGCCCGAGTCATCAAGTGCGATTGATTTAGCATCTTCTTTGGTTACCGATGCTGCAAAAGCGGTCACCGAAAGTGTGAGAACGATTGCAAAAGCAGATAAAACAGCAAACAGTTTTTTAAATGATTTTTTCATAATATCACCTTTCCTTTATATATATTTGTGTTTTCTGTTTACACCTATATATTACACGCGAAAGATTAAAGAATGATTAGAAATTTTAACTTTTTTAAAAAAATAAGAGGCAACTTTCAGAAAGATGCCTCTTAGTACGTTATGTTTTAAACTCGACAGTAAATGTACTGCCTTTACCCGGTTCGCTTTCAACGCTTACCGCGGCACCGTGAAGCTCTGCAATCTGCTTTACCATTGCAAGGCCTAGACCTGAGCAGCCTTCATTTCGGGAGCGGGATTTATCCACGCGGTAAAATCTGTTCCATATTTTGTCAAGATGCTCTTTGGCTATTCCTATGCCGTTGTCCTCCACGTGAAGCAAAACACTTTTTTCATCTTTTTTCAGAGTTACCTTAACCCTGCCGTTTCCTTCTGAATAGATAAAGGCGTTGGAAATGAGATTTGAAACAAGCCTTGTTATCATGGCAACATCAATGGGAAGATAAATATCCGGTTCTATTTCTTTCGTCAAAAGTATTTCTTTACCTTTTATCTGCTCCATATCTTCACATACTGCCAAAACCAGCTCACTAAGGCTTTCGTTTACTAATTCAGCTTTGCGGCGGCCTTGATCTATTGAGGAAAAATACAGAAGCTGAGAAATTATATCTCTTATATTCAGTGCTTGTTTTTTGAGCGTTTTATAGCTTTCTGCTGTTTCTTTATCTATATTGGTACGGCTTAGCTGATACTCACATTCTGCAATTATTACAGAAACGGGAGTACGAAGCTCATGAGAAACATCGGAGCTGAACTGCTTTTCAGATTCAAAGGAGCTTTGTAACCGTTCAAACATAGCATTGATATTTTTAGTAAGCGTTATAATGTTTTTATCACTGTCCGTCAGCTCTATACGCTTTGTAAGATCGTTACCGGAGTGGGTTTTCGAAACCTCTTCACTCAGGCGGCTGATAGGGGAGAGAGCTTTTTTTGAAAGTATACTGCCCACAGTTGCCGCGAGAATAACAACAAGGGGAATGAGAATGGTGGCAAGCTTGGCGATTGTTCCCCACACACCGCCGGAATCGGTAGCAGAGGTTACACCTCTTATCCATATGTCTTCATAGCCCTTATCAGGGCAGTAGAATTCAATTTCATACAGTCTGTCGTCGTTGTATATATAAGAACGAGCCATCATCAGCTCGGTGTTTTCTTTTGGAATTCCACTGTGGTTCAGTGCGATTCTGTATGCATCCTCATATGTCAGTGAACAACCCTCTCCGGTTACATCGGTGTCTCCGCTAAATGGGGTATAGGAATCAAGACCGTCACATTCACTACTTAGAATCTCACCGGTTATTCCGTGAATTTTATATTCGTATTTCAAAAACTCAATTTTACTGTCATAAATATAATAGTCTCCCTCAAGAGCAAAACGGCCGTTTTTTAGTTCGGATTCAGTTGTGAAGCCTTCGGGGTAATTTCCTCCGAGAATGTTACCCTTGCTGTCGAAAACAAGAGCATAGACACCGCCGCTGACATAAGCAAAGTCAGATTCAATATCGAGGATTCCGTTTTCGACCTCTATTTCGTCGATATTACGTTCAACGCTTCTTATGAGGTTTTGCTGTGCCTGTGCTTTTTCGGTGGTTCTTGCGGTGACAACAATGCAGGCTATAAGTGCTGTTGAAACAACACACATAAGTATTGTATACCACAGATTTATTCTGAAACGAAGTGACTTTCCTTTCATATTATTCTCCTTTCAGCACATATCCTGCACCTCTTACGGTGCGTATAAGCTTAACCTCGTGTCCGTCATCAATCTTCTTTCTGAGATACCTTATGTAAACGTCAATAACGTTTGTGCCGCCCATATAATCATAATTCCATACGCTTGATTCGATTTTTTCTCTCGACAGTACTGTGCCTGCATTTTTGATAAGAGTTTCAAGTATGGCATATTCACGTGCGGAAAGCTCTATTTTAACTCCTGCTCTTGTTACCTCACGTGATTTTATGTCAACGGTAAGGTCGTCGACGGTATATATGTTTGTGCTGCTGCCTGTCGCCTTTCTTGTTACCATACGGACTCTTGCCGCAAGCTCTTCAAATGAAAAGGGCTTTACAACATAGTCGTTTGCACCGAGGTCCAGACCTGTCACACGGTCTTCTATCTCGGATTTTGCAGTCAGAAAGATAACAGGTGTTGAATTACTTTTATCTCTCATCTCCCTGAGTACCTGAAAGCCGTCCTTTTTAGGCATCATAATATCAAGTATGATAACATCATAATCCGCATTGGCAATATAAACCGAAACACTTTCACCGTCAAAGCAGCTGTCGACGCTGTAACCGAGCTTTGCAAACTGTTTTACAAGTATCCTGTTGAGGTTTTTTTCATCCTCTGCAATAAGAATGCGCATATTGACACCTCCTGATGATAACAATTATACAACCGTAAGATTAAAGGATTATTAGAGAAATATATTTTCAAGCTCTTTTAACGAATTAACGGTATAATCGACCCTGTAACCCTCGGGCAGAGCAGTATTTTCCGCATTGAGCCATATGCAGTCGAGACCGGCGTTAGCCGCCCCGAGTATATCGGAGGAAAGAGAGTCACCTATAACTATTATTTTGCTTTTATCTTTTTGGGGCAGTGCTTTCAAAACATAGTCAAAAAATTCCTTCATTGGCTTCGGGTATCCTATAGCTTCGGAAACGAATACCTTTCCTATATAATCAGAAAGACCGCTTTTTGACAGTCTGCGTGCCTGAGTATCGGCGATTCCGTTGGTTACTATATGTATATCGTATCCTTCTCCTCTGAGCTTACGGCAAAGCTCTTGTGCTCCCTCAACGGTATAACCGCAGTCACTGAGGTTGCCGAGATAATATTCGTTGACCTCAAGAATCTCAGCATCGGTTTTAAAGTCAATACTTTCAAAAAATCTTCTGAAACGGATTTTTTTCAGTTCAAGCTTTGTTATTTCCTTTTTTTCAATCTGCTTCCAGAGCCCTTGGTTTATTTCAACATATTTTCTGATGTTTTCTTCTGTTACGGGCACGGAAAAATGCTCCATTGTTTTTATGAGAGACATTCTTTCCGCCTTGCTGAAATCCAGAAGAGTGTTATCCGCATCAAAAAGAAGGGTTGTGTATCTGCTTTTCACAGGTCATTCTCCTCTTAATTGGTTTGAGTTAATTTTATAACATTTCAGGGGTGTATGTCAACAAAAATAAGATTTTGATAAATTTCATAAAATCTATTTACTTTTTCTGTTCTTGTGGTAAAATTGTAAATGTATATTTATGTTTAAAAAGAAAGGTGAAAGGGTAGTAAGCCCTGTATATTATTATGGATAACAATACCTTCAGTCAGGGTGTTGCACCCGGCGGACTCAGAGAAAAAACAGAAATCAAGCTTCTCATATGTTATCTGCTCAAAAAGCTTAAAAGGTCACTGACGAGAACTCAGATAAATGAGATTCTTCAGGAATACAGAATAGCAAACTACTTTGAGGTCAATACTGCCATAAGTGAGCTTGTATCCGCTGAACAGCTTATTTCAAACATATCTGACGGTGATGAGCTTATTACCTTGACTGCCAGAGCAGAGCTTGATATCGGTCTTCTCGAAAGAGACTTACCCCGTTCTGTTAAGGAAAAGGCTCTCAAGAGTGCACATATGATTCTTCAGAGAGAACGTATAGAAAAAGAAAGCATAGTTGAGGTTAAAGCTCTTGACCACGGATACCACGTCTGCTTTACCGTTAACGATATGGATACGGAGCTTCTTAAAATAACCGTGTATGTTGCCGATGAGGATCAGATAGAAATTTCAAAGAAGAATTTTTATAACAAGGCCTGTGAGATTTATTCGGGCATCATATCATCCCTTACGGTAGAATGATGAAAGCGAGGATTATCAAATGAAAAAGTTTTTACTGTTTCTGACAATTACGGTTGCTCTTTTTGCCGTCGTTTTCGGAATGTATATGGAATACATTCATATAAGTGAGTATCCTGTGTTTATAGAAAGCTATGAACACGGTATAATTACCGACAATAACGACACTGCAGTGGGCGAGAACGAAAAATATAAGGTAATGTGCGAAAAGGATTCTGAGCTTCTCGTCAGCATCAACCCCGAAAGAAATGACAGCGCATATTACAACCTTGATAAGCTTATTGTCAACGGTGTTGATGTTACCGGGCAGGTAAGCATGCTTCAGTATAAAACAACGGTAACACAAAAGCTTACAGTTGTTGCAACCTTTAAAAAGGCCAAGAGACCCGATAACGATAAAATTCAGAAGCTTGACGTAACTCAGCCAGATATCGAAAAGTATGCCGATAACACATATCTCGGTTCATATTCTTCATATAACGTTGAGGACCCGAGCATTATTTACGATTCGGAAAGCGGATATTATTACTGCTTCGGTTCGGGCAATGTAGTTATCAGGTCTGCAGACCTTGTTAACTGGACTAACAGAACAACCTATTTTACTCAGCCTGACAATGCTTCCACAAACACAATTATGAGCTTCAGTCAGTTTGAATCTGTCTCAGACTGGGCAAAAACTCACGGCTATTCTGAAGATGAAACATTTTCGGATAAAAATCAGAACAGAACTCCCGTTGCTCCCGAAATTGTCAAGGCCGGTGACACCTATTATCTTTACTATTCACTTGTAAAAGAGGATTCAGCCAATGAATCGGCGATATTCTGTGTTAAGACCGATAACCTTAAGGATGCCGTTGAAAACAAGGAATGGACTGATGTGGGTCTCGTTATCAGCTCCTGCGGCACAAACGGAGGAACAAAGGTTGTAACCGACAAAGAAGGAAACAAATCCTCAGTTACCGCTTCAAAGCATTACGATGAGGCCAATGCAGTTCACCCCTCCGTTATATACGAGGGCAAAAAGCTTTATATGGTATATGGCGGATATTACGGTAATGACAGCATCGGCGGTGAAATATATCTGCTCGAGCTTGATGCTTCAACCGGTCTTCCCAAAAAGACATCGGATATAAATAATGCAGGTAAGGATATTTCCACCGTTCACGGTAAGAAAACCTATAAAACAGGCACTCTTATCGCAGACCCGGGCAGAGTACCTGCTCTCGGCACCGATGACGGCAGTCTTGTCAGCGGCGCAGATATAGTTTATAACAAGCAGGCAGGCTATTATTATCTCTTTGTAAGCTACGGCTATAAGCATACCAACAGCAGTATTTATGTCGGACGCTCAAAGAGTATAGAAGGCCCTTACACCGATTTCGGCGGCAACAGCCTTTCCTCCTATTCAGAGGAAAGCATGTATTCAAGAGGTTATCTGCTTATGGGCGGCTATAATTTCCTCGGCAGCCGCGTCGGCAAGGTCTCTTATACGGATATAGGCAGAGGCAGTATAGCATCACCTACTGTAATCAAAGACGATAAGGGTAATTGGTTTATGGGTGCCCAGTCACAGATTTATTTCAAGAGCGGCACAGAGTATCTTACCGGCTCCAAGCTTGCTAAAGAAAATTCTCTTATGATAAATTCAGACCCTTCTCTTGATATCAGAGCTCTAAGATGGAGCAACGGCTGGCCTGTTGCAATGCCTGAAATGTATGCCGGTGAGACTAAAAAGAAGGAATTTAAGCTTGCAGACCTTTACGGTAACTGGGATATAATTACATTCAGAGATGCCTCTGACAGTGATAATGCAAATGCAGTTGAAAGAAGAACATCACAGACCGTTTCAATTCTCAAAAAGGCAGTAATTTCACAAAACGATATAGCCAACGGTAATGCCATCGACTTTTCGGGCACCTTCAAAAAGAGCGGCGACGGATATACCGTTACAATCGATTCGGTAAGCTACACCGTCTATCCCGTAGCACTGTGGGATTGGGAGCTCAGAGAAGGAAGCATCTTCTTTACAGGTATCGGTACTGACGGCAGTACAATCTGGGGCAAGAAAAAGCTTTCAACAACTCTCGGCCTTTATACCGATGCTTTCTATTATGTTTATTCAAAATGCGAGGGCGAAACCGCAGATACAATTTCCAAGAGAATTGATAAGATGAGCGTCAACCCCTCACAGTCACAGATTGATTACTATACCGATTGGATGCTTAATAAGCTTTCCGCATAATAAAATGGCAGCCCTGCAGTTTATCTGCGGAGCTGCCTTAATGCTTTTATTTGCAGAATACATGGTTGCCGATGGTGGTGATAACGGGGCGGGAATGCATAAATTTATTTGAGGTTTTTCTCGGGTTATAATAATAAATTGCACCGCCGCTCGGGTCCCAACCGTTTATGCAGTCTCTGGCCGCTTTGACAGATGTTGAATCGGGGGATACGTACCAGTTACTGTCATTTACACAGGAAAAAGCACCGCGCTGATAAATAACGCCTGCAATCGTATCGGGAAATGAAGCGTGGTCAACTCTGTTTAGCACAACCGCACCTACGGCAACCTGCCCCTTATATGATTCTCCCCGTGCTTCTGCGGCAATAAGTTTTGCGAGCAGATTGACGTCGCTGCTTGTATATCCGCCCGCACTTGAGCCTGAGGAGCTCAAGCCCAGATATTTAAGAGTTTTAGGCCCTGCGATACCGTCTGCGGTTATGCCACAGTTTTTTTGAAAGGCTCTGACCGCTTTTTGCGTTTTTACACCGTAAATACCGTCTACAGAGCCTTTGTAGTATCCTAATTCCTTAAGCTTTGTCTGCACACTTCGGACCTCGTTGCCTCTTGAGCCGAGCTTTGAAAGAGTGTTGACAGACGTTTCGGACACGGGAATAATCACACAAGACAGAATTAATGTAAAAACCGCTATAAGTGATAAAGCTGCTTTCAGTTGTTTTTTATTTTTCAAAGACATAAATTCACCTCAGAGATATTTTTCCCTGAGGTGATGCTTTTATTAAAATTTGTTTATATCAGGCTATATTCGAGGCGTGTGAATTCGCCTTCAACATTTTCACCCTTAAGGAAGTTTCTTGCCTTGAAGATAACCTTACCGTCATAAACCTCGCAGCAGTAACCGACTCCGCAATCAGTTATGCCGAAGTTGTTTTCCTTGCGATATCCGGGGATGCTTACGGAATATACGCCGTTATCTTTGTTGAGAGTTTCGGCAATTTTTTCAAATATTCCGCCGTGGAGATGACCGTTGATAAAGAAAATATTCTTGTATTTTTCCATCACGGCTCTGACAAGGTCGTTCTGCTCTCCCATATCACCGGTTTTCCAAACCTCGGGTAATCCGTGGGTCTCGGCAAAGGGCTGATGACACATTACAAAAGCGGGGAGTCCGTCCTTTGTAGCTCTTGCAAGCTCTTTATCAAGAAAAGCAATCTGCTCGTCGGAAATATAAGCTTTTTCAAGAATACGCTTTTCTGTGCAAAGCACGATAAGGGTATAACCGTTGATATCATATGAATAATAGGGCTTACCCTTACAGTTGATGCCGAGATATTCTTCTGTCTTTTTTATGATTATGCGTGCATTCTTTTTAAAGAAAAAACGTGCATCGTGGTTACCCATTGTAACAAAAAGATTTTTAACAGCCTTCTGCTTGTCGAGAACACGGAAAAATCTTTTATATTCATTATTGGTTCCGTAATCTGCAACATCGCCCGCCATAAGAAAGGCATCAAACTTTTCGGGTGAGTTTGCAATATCCTCAAAAGCATTAGACAGATTAGCCTCGGCACTTTCTCTGTTGGGAAGATGAGTGTCGGCGATAATAGCCATTGAAAGCCTTACATTTTCACTGTCTTCAAAGGTGATGGGGGTATCTTTGCTCAATTTGTAAAAGATATCATATTTAGGGTTCATGGCTTTGATTTGCTTTACATATTTATCGATAAATATTTTAAGAGACATAGGTTTCCTCC
>JAZSQD010000034.1:0-8800 GCA_045537815.1 Acutalibacteraceae bacterium
TGTTCATTAAGCTCATTGACGCCTATGACTGGGATTTTTGCCAAATACAGTATAACTATATGGACGAGCACAGCCAGGCAGGCCGGCGCGGACTTGAATATGCCGAGAGCAAAAATATTCCCGTTATAATTATGGAGCCTCTTCGCGGCGGCAGACTTGTAAACGATCTCCCTGCGGAAGCAAAAGCTGTTTTCAGTGAGCATCCTGTAAAGCATACTCCCGCCCAGTGGGCGTTTCGCTGGTTGTGGAATCAGCCTGAAGTTACTGTTGTGCTTTCGGGTATGAATTCCGATGAAATGGTAGATGACAACATTAAAACTGCAATGGAAACCGAAATCGGTGAGCTGACAGCCGATGATGAAGAAATGCTCAGAAGAGTTGTTAAGGCTATCAACTCAAAAATGAAGGTTGGTTGTACAGGCTGCGGCTATTGTATGCCCTGTCCTCAGAACATTAATATCAGCGGAACCTTTTCTGCATATAACAAGCGTTTTACCGACAGTAACCTTGCGGGCTTCAGAGAGTATGTGAAAAATACTGCTAAATATGCACCTGCTTCAAGGTGTATAGGATGCGGCAAATGCGAACAGCATTGTCCTCAGAGTATTGAGATAAGAAAACAGTTGAAGGAAGCTGAAAAGGAGCTTGAAACACCTGCATATAAAGCAGTTAGCAAGGCTATGTCGGTTTTCAGAAAGAATAAATAATACTTCGGTAAACATATAATCCGAGAATCTGTTTTATTATTAAAGAGAGGGTTTGATATGGAGCTTACAAAATATCTTTTTTGCTATTTTACAGGTAATCGTCCCGAGGAAGAGAGAGTTCATTTTGCTGTCTCCGATGACGGATATAACTTCAGTTGCTTAAATTCAGGTGAACCTGTAATTACCCAGACAAAAGGCAAAAAATGTTGCCGCGATCCTTTTATATTCCGTGATGCGGAAAATGTGTTTCATATCATAGCAACCGATATGAGAAGTAACGACGGTTGGAACAGCAATAATTCAATGGTTGTCTGGGATAGTAAGGATTTAATAAATTGGTATAATGAACGCATAATTGATTTTTCGCTTTTTGCAGAAACAAAGAATGCAGACAGGGTGTGGGCACCGCAGCTTATCTATGATAAATTCAGAGCTGAATATATGCTTTATTGGACACATCACAATACTGATGACGATCTTGACACAATTATCTGGTATGCTTATACCAAGGATTTCGCTCATCTTACAACTGCACCCAAGGTTCTTTTTAAACCGAAAAGCGGTATGTGTGCTATTGATGCAGATATAATTGAGCATAATGAAAAGTATTATCTCTTTCAGGCTGACGGAAAAAAAGAAGCAATTTGCTACTGTGTGGCAGAAAGACCCGACGGTCCCTATTATGAGCCTGATGACAATAAGATTTCAGTTGCCGATACTGCATTGGAGGGCAACTGCATATACAGAATACTAGGCACAGATAAATTTGTTATGATTGCCGACCAGTTTAAAAAGGGCGGATATTTTATGCAGGAAACAACAGATCTGATTAATTTCAGAAAGGTAGATGAAAATGATTTTTCACTTAATCACCTGAGACCCCGTCACGGCTCTGTTTTGCATATTACCGAGCAGGAATACACACTTTTGAAAAATGCCCGTTTCTGACGGTTGCGGTGCAGCAGGAGATGTTATATAAATAGCACAAACATTTTTTACGAAATCAGGAGGACATAACCATGGCGTGGTATGATGAAGCGGTATTTTATCATATTTATCCTTTAGGAATGACAGGAGCACCGAAGCAGAATCCTTACGGTGAGCCCGTGTGTCGGCTGAACACACTTTTACCCTGGATTTCTCACATCAAAGAAATCGGATGTAATGCTATATATATCGGGCCGCTTTTTGAATCTGTAGGTCATGGCTATGAAACGACGGATTATAAAAAATTGGACAGTCGACTCGGTAAAAACGAAGACCTGACAAATTTTGTGTCAGAGTGCCATAAGCAGGGGATTCGTGTAATATTGGACGGTGTGTTCAATCATACGGGGCGAGATTTTTTTGCCTTCAGGGATATAAAACAAAACAGAGAAAGCTCGCAGTATAAAGATTGGTACTGTAATGTGAATTTTTGGGGGAACAACTCCTTTAATGACGGTTTTTCCTATGAAAATTGGGGCGGACACGACCTTCTTGTAAAGCTGAATCAGAAAAATCCCGCTGTAAAAAGCTACATTTGCGATGTAATCCGCTTTTGGGTAAAAGAGTTTGACATAGACGGCATTCGTCTTGATGCGGCTGATGTTATGGACTTCGATTATATGAAGGCACTTCGCCAGGTGGCAAATGAAGTTAAACCTGATTTCTGGCTCATGGGTGAGGTCATTCACGGCAATTACTCACGTTGGGCAAATGACGGAACACTTCATTCCGTAACCAACTATATGCTTCATAAGGCTCTCTATTCTGCCCACAATGACCACAACTATTTTGAGGTTGCCCACACAATCAAATATGTCAGTGATATGACAGGGGACCGTCTGAAGCTTTACACCTTCGTAGATAATCACGATGTTGAGCGTATTTATACAAAGCTCAATAACAAAGCTCATTTTGTGCCCGTTCACATAATGCTTTATACCCTGCCGGGTATACCGTCAATATATTACGGCTCTGAATTCGGTATTGAAGGCAAAAAAGAACGTGGCTCCGATGATTCTTTAAGACCTGCATTGAATTTTGACGATTACATGGCTGAAGCAAAAACCAATCCCTGCACACAGCTTATCGCTTCTCTCGGAAAGATTCGCCAGAATACGCCTGCTCTTTGCTATGGTGATTACAGAGAGCTGCTGCTTCAGACCACTCATTTTGCTTACGAGAGAGCTTATGAGGATAAGTCTGTAATCGTTACGGTTAATAATGGCGATAACGATGTTAATATGAATCTTGTTTGCGGGAAGAGTGAAGCATATGTCGGTGCTTTGTCAGGTGAAAGAATATGCGCGAAGGATGGACAGCTTCAGGTTAAGGTGTCTGCAAATTACGGTGAAATCTGGATTCCTGCAGAGCTTATAGTCGAAAGCATAGCGCCGATTAAAACGGTAGAAATAAAGAAAGCTCCCGAGCCTGTAAAGCTTGCACAGGAGCCTCAGAGGGCTGAGACCTTAAAAGAAGCAGAAGAAAATAAATCCGAGCAAAAAGTCTGTGACCTGAATAAGCCCTATGAAGAAATGTCTGTTGAAGAGCTTCAGCAGGCAATCCTTGAAAAAATGGGACGGAACGGGCCTGTTACCGACTATATGTCAGCCACGGTGTTGGAAAACACACACCACGGCTCTTTGGTGACTTGGGTTAAAAGCTTTAACTGACCGAACGCCGACGATATTGACATATATAGTAAAAAATGCTAAGATATGTCTGTTTTATTAACAAAAAGAAAGGTAGTGCAATTATGAAAAAAATACTTTCTGTAATTCTCGTAACCGTAATGCTTTTTACAGCTATGGCACCCGTGGCAACGGCTTCGGCTGCGAATGAAAGAACCCCCATTGTTTATATCCGCGGTAACGGTGACGGTATTTTTTATCCCGACGGTACTCTCTGTGTTGCACAGTTCGAGGAGCTTTCCTTCGGCGGTGAAGGCGGTGTTGATAAGGATACCATCATTGAAACAGCAGTTAATATTCTCAAGCCCTTTGTTCTTGAAGGTATGCTTTTCGATGAATGGGATAACTACGGAAGAGCTGTTTATGAGGAGTTCAAGCCCTTGTTTCCCGATGCAGGTCTTGATTATGACGGTAACCCTATAAAGTGCACTGGTGTTCTGGCTAAGACTATGTCTGACTCAATAGCTGCTTCGAAATCTGCCTGGTCCTATAATGCAAATACATCATACAACTTTGCTTACGACTGGAGACTTTCTCCCTATGATCACGTTGACAGACTTCATGAATATGTTCTGCAGGTGCTTAGTGTAACCGGACAGACTCAGGTTTCAATGTATGCAAGATGTATGGGCGGCAGCCTCCTTATGGCATATCTTGAAAGATACGGTCATCTCGGCCATGTTAAGAATGTTATGTTCTGTGATGTGCTTTCAAATGAATCAACTCTTATCTCAAAGGCATTCAGCGGACAGCTTGAATTTGACGCAAATATTATTGAAAGATATGCCGGTCAGCTTGATTTCAACGGTAAAACAGGTGTTGGACCCGGCTTTGAGTTCGGTGAAGTTCTTTATGAAATCGTTTTCAAAACAATGGATTTCTTCAATCAGATCAATGTTACCGATAAGGCGCTTGACGGTGTAGAAGAGCTTTACGAAAAGCTCTACAAGGCACTTATGCCTGCTCTTCTTCATGCTTTCGGTATGGCTACTCAGGTAAACTATTGGACAGAGGTAAACGAGGCAGATATGGATGCCGCACTCGATCTTGTTTACGGTAAGGAAGGCTCAGAGCTTCGCACAAAGTATGCAGGTCTTATTGAAAAAATTCAGTATTACAGAGAGCACGTTTCATCCGACCTTGACGGCTTTTATGAGAGCCTTGATGCAAACGGAATCCATTACGGCTTTATCGGTAAGTACGGCTTTATGAATATGCCCTTGACAGTTGACGCTGACCTTGTCAGCGATGCTCTTGCAAGCCTTAAGCACGCTGCTTACGGTGCAACAACGGCACCTATCGGTAAAACTCTTTCCGAGGACTACCTTGCAAGTGTTTCCGAAGAGAACCGCAAGTATATTGCTCCCGACAAGCAGGTTGACCTTTCTACCTGTATTGTTCCCGACAGAACATGGATTCTCAAAAACGCTCACCACAACATTATTGATTGTTTGTATCCTATCATCTATACTTTCCTCAACGGTACAAATGAAAATGTTGATACGGTTTACGCTAAGACAGGCTTAAAACAGTGTATGGTTTATGATTATAACACTCAAAAGGTTTCTAACATGACGGAAGATAACTGTGCTGAATACGATTTCATCACTCGTCCCGTTGAAAAACCCACAACCTCAACAATACTTGCTGCCTTTATGCGTTTCTTCACAATGATTATCAATTTTATTACAAGACTGTTTAAAGGGGAACTTGATTTTTCAGGTATTTTCGGTTAAATCTCAGCTTAAATATAAGAAATAATCTGAAAAGACAGTTTTAGTTGTTTAATTATAATAAGGTGTGTTTTAAAAATCGACAATCTTCGAAAAAAGGTTGTCGATTTTTCCGGTTTAACGAGTTGTTGCCAAATCCGATATTGAAAAGGGGCTGTAAAAACAGCCCCTTTAATAATTATTCTATGTATTTCTCTTTATATTTCATTACTATTGCATTCATCTCATCCATATGAGCTTCCATATCTGCAACAAGCTTGAACTGATTTCTTGCTCTTATAATATTATGCTCCGCATGAGTTGTTCTGAAGTAAACGTCACCCTCAAGGTAGTCAGTCAGAAATCTCATACCGCACTCAAAAGTCATAAGCTTTGCACCGAAGGCAAGGTTTTCGATTTCGGCATCGTTGAGGCTTTCTGCAGTTTCGCTGAGGAAGCCGTCCACATATTTTTCGAAAAGCTCAAGGTCAATACCGACTTTTGAAAGGTCTGCTTCATCTTCTGCTGCCTTGTTGCCGCCTGAACGTATGCTGTCACCGAAGTCATAAAGTGAAAGCCCGGGCATAATGGTATCAAGGTCAATTACGCAGATTCCCTTGTCTGTTTTAATATCAAAAAGAACGTTGTTGAGCTTTGTATCGTTGTGGGTAACTCTCAGCGGTAAAACACCCTCTGCGATAAGGTCTGTCAGCTTATGTGTGTCAGCCTTACGGTCGGTAACAAATCTGATTTCCTCTTCACATACTGCTTTTCTTCCCTTTATATCAGCCTCAACTGCTTTAAGGAAGTTTTCATATCTCGCAGGTGTATAGTGGAAATTTTTGATTGTTTCATGAAGAGTAGCTGCGGGATAACCGTCAAGAAGCTTCATAAATCTGCCGAAGGAACGGCCTGCATTCCTGAAGGTGTCACCGTCCTTGGGCTTATTATAGGTCAAAGCATCATCAACGTATATGTACATTCTCCACGCGTCGTTGTTTTCATCACGGAAATAATATTCACCGCTGTTACAAGGAAGGAAATTTAAGTTTTCTCTCTTGTAATCGCCGCCGTTTTCTTTGATTTTTTCCGTAATGTATTTTGTAACACCGACAATGTTTTCCATAAGCTCATCAGGGTTTTTAAACACAAAGGTGTTGATTTTCTGAAGTATATACTTCTCACTCTTGTCTGTTTCAATAAGATATGTGGCATTGATAAGACCTGCTGTAATTTGATTTACGCTTACGATATTGCCTCCTCTTTCAAATGCCTCAAAAGCGGTTTTAATTTCATTTGTTATCATTTTTCTGCTCCTTTAGTCCCGATATTTTTAATTATTAGTCGGTTTTCATTCAGTATATCAAAAACTGACAGAATATTCAATAAATATTGTCAATAAATTTTAAAATCATATTTTATTGACTATCAGAAGGTTTCGTAGTATTATAAAGTTGATAAGATGTACTCTCAGGTACAGAAATCATAAGGAGGAGAAAATATGCAATATGATGTTGTTGTAATCGGTGCCGGTGTTGTCGGCTCCATGATTACAAGAGAGTTGAGTAAGCTTGATATGAATCTCGTTCTGCTTGAAAAATGCGGTGACGTTGCAATGGGAAGCTCAAAGGCTAACAGTGCAATCGTTCATGCGGGCTTTGATGCTGAAGCCGGTTCTCTTAAAGCAAAGCTTAATGTTCAGGGCGCATCGCTTATGGCGTATTACTGCAATAAGTTGTCAGTGCCCTACAAAAATATAGGCTCTCTTGTTGTTGCTTATTCGTGGGATGATATGCAGACTCTTGAAACCTTGTTTGAAAGAGGCTTTGAAAACGGTGTTCCGAATATGGAAATTATCAGTCAGGAAAAGCTTCGCACAATGGAGCCCTATATCAGTGAAGAAGCAATCGGGGCACTTTGGGCACCCACTGCAGGTATTGTAAGCCCCTATGAGCTCACAATCGCGGCCGCTGAAAATGCAATTATGAACGGTGCGAGAATTAAGAGAAACAGCGGTGTGTTTGATATCGAATACAAGAACAATATGTTCTATCTTTCAACAGCAACGGGTGTAATCAAATCAAAGTATGTAATCAACTGTGCCGGCATTTTTTCAGATAAAATTGCCAACATGATAGGTGATACATCCTTTAAGCTTATTCCGAGAAAGGGTGAATATTATCTTCTTGACAAAACGGAAAAGAAGATGGTAAATCACGTTCTCTTCCAATGTCCCTCACCTATGGGAAAGGGTATTCTTGTAACACCTACAGCTCACGGAAACGTGCTTATGGGACCAACTGCCATTGATCTTGATTTCGACAGTAAGCTTGATGTTGATACAACAATCGAGGGCCTTAATGAGGTTAAGAGCTCTGTAAACAGAGTTATTCCACAGCTTACAACAAGAAATGTAATAACCTCCTTTGCAGGCCTCAGAGCACACAGAGCAGGGGATGATTGCGATTTTATAATCGGACCCAGTAAGGCAAACGACCATTTCATAAATGTGGCCGGCATTGAATCTCCCGGTCTTACCGCTGCTCCTGCAATTGCAAGATACGTCGGAAAGATGTTCAGAAAAATGGCTCCTGAATATGAAAAGAAGGAAGAATTTATTTCAAGACGTCCTGCACCTATAAGAATGGCGGAGCTTTCACCGGAAGAAAGAGCAGAAATTGTTAAGAAGGATCCCCGTTACGGCAGAATCATCTGTCGCTGCGAGGGTATCACCGAGGGCGAAATTATTGATGCGATCAAGGCTCCTTGCGGTGCAAGGGATGTTGATGCCGTAAAGAGAAGAACCAGATCGGGTATGGGCAGATGTCAGGGCGGCTTCTGCGGCTCAAAGGTTGTTGAAATTCTCTCAAGAGAGCTTGACATTCCAATGAATAAGGTTACAAAGCACGGTAACGGTTCAAAGATTCTCTATAATAAAACAAAGTGAGGTGAGAGTAAATGCTTAAATATGATCTTGTGGTAATCGGCGGCGGCCCTGCAGGTATGGCTGCAGCACTTAAGGCGAGAGAGTGCGGCGTACAGAAAATCATCATTCTTGAAAGAGCGGCTACTCTCGGCGGTATTCTTGAACAGTGTATACATACGGGCTTCGGTCTTCATTATTTCGGTGAAGAGCTCTCAGGTCCTGAATACGCTTACCGTTTTATAAAAGAACTTAAAGAGACGGATATTGAGGTAAAGGTTGACACAATGGTTACCGATATTCTTCAGGGTAATGTGGTTGTAGCAACCAATAAAACCGACGGTGTAATGCAGATTCACACAACTGCAATTATACTTGCTATGGGTTGCCGTGAGCGCCCCAGAGGTGCTCTGGATATGCCCGGCTCAAGAGCTTCAGGTATAATGACGGCGGGTACCGCACAGAAATATGTAAATATTGACGGTTATATGCCGGGTAAAAAGATTGTAATTCTCGGTTCGGGTGATATCGGTCTTATTATGGCAAGAAGAATGACCCTTGAAGGTGCAAAGGTCGAAATGGTCTGTGAGCTTATGCCTTATTCAGGCGGTCTTACAAGAAACATTGTTCAGTGTCTCGACGATATGGGAATACCTCTTAAGCTCAGCTGTACAGTTATAAAAACCCACGGTATTGAGCGTCTTGAGGGTGTAACTATTGCTAATGTTGACGAGAAGAGAAGACCGATTCCGGGTACAGAGCAGTATGTTGAATGTGATACTC
>JAZSQD010000056.1:0-2012 GCA_045537815.1 Acutalibacteraceae bacterium
CGAAATGCCTGAAAATGCAGGCACCTTCACACTTATAAAAAAATACAGATACGGTAAAACGGGACTTTTCCTCTACCGTTTCGCAGGGAATGATTGATTATGGAAAGAATTGCCATCTATCCCGGCTCCTTTGACCCTGTAACAAGCGGTCATCTTGAGATTATCAGAAGAAGCTCAAAGCTTTTTGATAAAATAATAGTTGTCGTTATGACCAACCACCGTAAGCAAGGTCTTTACACCTTCAGCGTCGATGAAAGAGTCGACCTCATCAGAAGATGTACGGCGAATCTGAGTAACGTCAGCGTTGATTCATATATGGGACTTCTTGCCGACTATGCCAAGAAAAAGAATGCGGTTGCCATTGTCAAGGGTCTGCGTGCGGTTTCCGATTTTGAGAACGAATTCCAGCAGGCACTTATCAATAAAAAACTCAACGAAGAGGTTGAGACAGTTTTCATGGCTGCCGATTCAGAGCATATGTTCCTGAGCTCAAGCATGATAAAGCAGGTCTGTCAGCTCGGCGGCGATATCTCCCAGTTCATTCCGGGTGAAATCTCAAAAGATATAATTGAAAAGTTAAAGAAAGGGTAAGTTAATATGTCAAATTTTTATGATCTTGAAACCGACCTTGAAGTCGAAGACGTAAGCTCCGGCGCAGATTACGATGAATATGAGGATTATGAGGACGTAACAGAATTCGGCTCATTTGATGCTGCTGATGCAGATGCAAGATGGGGCGATATGGAATTTGAGCAGCTTGTTGTTGAGCTCAGCGACATGATCGCAAGAAGCAAGAAGTTCTTCTTCTCAAAGAAAAAGAGAGTTGTCAACGGCGAGGATGCAACCCACCTCATCCAGTTCATCCAGAACAAGCTCCCCGGTGAAATCATCACCGCAAGAGAAATTCTCGAAAGAGAAAACGAAATCATCGGTGCTGCCAACAACGAAAGAGATGCTATTCTCACAGAGGCTCACAGACAGGAAGTTGAAACCGTCAACAAGGCCAAGACCTACTATTCAGACACAATCAAAAAGGCTCAGGACGATGCAGCTACCATAATCGCAAAGGCTAAGCAGCAGGCTCAGGAAATGGTTGAAGAAAGCAACATTTACAAGCTTGCAAGAGAAGAAGCAGAAAGAATCAGACAGAACACCGAGAGAGAAACTCAGGCTATGATTGCAAAAACAACAGACGAATGCAACGAGCTTAAGGAAAATGCAAGACAGTATGCTATTTCCGTAACTGAAGGTGCACGCAACTTTGTCGCAAGCTCACTTGCAGGTTATCAGGATATCGCTGTCAAGAACCTCAACCAGATCAATGCAGTCAACACTCAGTTCCAGAGTGAATATGCTGCTCAGGTAAGAGTTCTCGGTATTGAAGAATAATTCAAACAGAAAAAACGTCCTTCGCGGCGTTTTTTTATTGCACGAAGTGCACTCTTTACTCGTTTGCAACGCAAACATATCGAAGCCTTGGTCTCGCCGTCCCTGAAAGGGAAGGTGGCTCGAAGTGACGGAAGGGTTCAACCGCCTCTACCGCCTGTACCCCTCTAACCTTGAAAGCACTGCCTTTTCCCTTTTATGCTCTATCTCGCCGCCAGTCGTCATCGCTCATGCCGCTCGGGCACTTCCTTTGTCCTGAGCAACAAAGGAAGCAAAATGCTCTTGGTGCTATCGGTCCGAAAGCAGTTTCGCATTGCTTCTCAGAAAAGCTCTCTCCTTTCGGCAGATGTATTTCCGTAATAAATGTGTATTTATCTTCGGGCTCAACATTTCTCTTCGACTGCTTTGCCGCTAATCGGGAGCTTTATGCGGTTCATTACTTATATGCTTACAAAGGAAACCGCTCTGTTGTACCCTTCCCATAAATGCATCTCCACCCTAAACGTCTTAACTCACCCGACCGTATATTCCGCACCGCGTAGCCGCTCAATGTGAGCTTTCAGTAAGAGAATGCCTTGTGAGCTTCTGCATTTCTCGTTTGCAAGTCGGAGGGCCAAGCGGTCTTA
>JAZSQD010000124.1:0-5814 GCA_045537815.1 Acutalibacteraceae bacterium
TAAAATGGATGCATACATTACCGCCAAGACGATAAAAAGACTTCGTGAAAAAAGAGGGCTCACCCAGTCTCAGCTTGCTTTAATGATAGGTGTCAGTGACAAAGCCGTTTCAAAATGGGAAACCTCGAAGGGCTTACCCGATATATCTCTTATTGAGCCGCTCGGCAAGGCTCTGGGTGTTTCTGTTATGGAGCTTATGAGCGGCGACACGGTAATAAACAGAAACACCTCGTCAAATCTTCTGCGGTCAAAGTTTTACATCTGTCCCGTTTGCGGCAACGTGATACATTCTATGGGGGAGGCGGTCATAAGCTGCTGCGGCATCACTCTGCCTTTTCTTGAAGCAGAAGATACGGATTCTGACCATACCGTTACCGTTGAGCCTGTGGAGGATGAAAAATTTATCACCGTGCACCACGAAATGACAAAGCAGCATTTCATTTCCTTTATTGCCTATGTCACGGGCGACACCCTGAGGCTCGTCAAGCTTTATCCCGAGGGCAATGCGGAAACAAGAATGCAGTTCCGCGGCAGAGGTTATCTTTATATATGCTGCAACAGACACGGCCTTATGAAAATGAAGGTTTAATTCTTACGTTTTTCTTACGTTTGCCTATAAGTATTGATTCCTTTTTACTGCGGTGCTATAATTATGACGCAAGGGAGGATGAAATATGAAAAAGATTACTTCGTTTTTATTGCTCATTGCTTTGCTTTTTACTCTTTCCGCCTGCGGCAAGGTTTCTGATGCAAAGAGCCGCGATGTGACGTCAGAAATGTATTCTCAGGCTGACATTGATTCGGCAATCAACACAATAAAAAGAGAGTTCCTTTTCTGGAAAGGCTGCACGCTTCTTGAAATATACTATGCAGGTGACGAACTGACAAAGGAATGTCAGGAGTGGGCAGAGCGTTACGACGCCGATGAAGCCATTGTGCTGATGTCAAGCTTTTACGTCGGTAAAGACTGCGGTGACAGTTCACTTAATCGGGATTCCACTTATACACACTGGAACTGGATTCTCGTCAGAACCGAGAACGGCAAATGGAAACATGTTGATCACGGATTTTTATGATTGAAATTATCGGATTTATGTGGTAAAATAACCCTGCAGATTATTCTGTGGGGTGTTTTTTCTTCCCGCGGCATAAATCAAGGAGAAAAATTTTAAGTTTAAGGAGAAGTAATATGTCTTTTATCAAGTATTTTTTAAGCATTATTATAGCTCTGTCATCCTGCTTTATGGGTGATGTTATTGTAAAAGCGCCTGACAATGCCGATGACGGATTCGTTCCTGTTATGCGATTTGTTGTTACAAGTGACACACATATAAATACAATCGGTGACACGGGCTGTGAAAGACTTACAAGGCTCGTAAGGTCAGCATATGCAATCAGTGACTCGGATGCAGATTACAACAGCCTTGATGCTCTTGTTTTTGCCGGTGATATAACCGATAACGGTTGGCTCGGCTCCTTTGCCGCTTTTACCGCTGTTACCGATAAGGAAATCAGAGACGGCACCGAAAGACTGGGTGTTATTGCAAAAAATCACGACAGCTATACCTTCCAGAATCTTTCACGTAATATCTATACCGAAATGACAGGTCAGGAAACAGATTTTCACAGAGTGATAAAGGGCTTTCACTTTATCGGTGTTTCAAGGTCTGATTCCCTGAAGCATTACACGGAAGAACAGATAAAATGGCTTGACGAAAATATAGCCGATGCAGTTGCCGCAGACCCCACAAAGCCTGTATTTGTTTTTCAGCACGAGCATGTGCAGGATACCGTTTACGGAAGCAGTAAGCAGGACGGCTGGGGAATGGATACCTTCAGCGATGTGCTCAGCAAATATCCTCAGGCTGTGCATATTTCAGGCCATTCACATTTTCCAGCCAATGACCCCCGTGCAATATGGCAGGGCAGCTTCACGGCAATAAACGACGGAGGACTTGCCTATTTCGAACTTGCCGTTGACGGTAAGAACGGACAGTTCCCCGAAAATTACAAGAGCATGACTCAGGCTCTTGTGGTTGAGGTTGATGCAGATAACCGCGTGCTTGTGAGAGTTCTTGACGTTGATGCAGGTGTCTTTCTCAGAGAGTTCCTTATTGATAATATCACCGAGGAAAACAAGCAGAAGTATAACCCCGAGGTAAGAAGGGCCGCAGCCGAGGCCCCCGTTTTTGAAAAGGATGCCGAAGCTACCGCGGTAATAAACGGTATAAAGTGCAGTGTTACCGTTCCTCAGGCAAGTGTGGTAGGTGACAACGAGGTTTTTGGCTACAGACTCAGAGTTACCGATTCCAAAGGCAAAACGGTGCACACAGACTTTGCTTTTTCTGAATATTATTTCGCACAGAGGTCTGAAAGCATAACCTTTGACAGCTTCATACTGCTTAAAAAGGGTGAATATACCGTTACCGTTACCGCAGAGGATGTGTGGGGTAACAACAGTCAGCCGATAAGTGAAAAAATTGTTTTATAAATATTAGAAAGTGAGTTAAAAAATGAAAAATTCCAAGGCGTTATCCCTGTTGCCCATTGGAGTATTTGTGGCTTTATATCTTTCTCTGGGCATAGTTTTTGAGTATGTGATGAAAATCCCCATGGGCTTTTACAGTGTACCTGTGGTGGTTGCTTTCCTTGTTGCACTGTTTGTTGCCGTCATTCAGACAAAGGGTCTTTCTCTTGATAAAAAGTTTGAAATCATGGGGCAGGGTATAGGCGACAAAAACATTGTTACGATGCTTCTCATATTTATGCTTGCAGGTATATTTGTGGGTGTCGTTGGCAGAAATTCGGCAGAAAGTGTTGCATATTTTATGCTTTCCGTTGCTCCGCCGAGGTTTGCCGTTGTTGTGCTCTTTATTGTCAGCTGCTTTGTTTCCACTGCAATGGGCACATCTGTGGGCACAATAACCCTTATAACCCCCATTGCCGTTGCCGTTGCCGAAGGCTCGGGCTTTTCCCTTGCTCTTTGTGTGGGTACAGTTGTGGGCGGTGCCATGTTCGGTGACAATCTTTCATTTATTTCAGATACAACCATTGCCGCCTGTAACGGTCAGGGCTGTAAGATGAAGGATAAATTTTACACCAACCTTGCCATTGTTGTTCCTGCGGCGATAATTACGCTTATTCTCATCACCGTGATTTCATTCAGTGAAGAAATTCCCGATAAAATCGAAAAGCAGTATGATATGATTCAGGTTATACCCTATGTGCTCGTTCTCATAAGCGGTGTTGTCGGCGTTAATGTGTTTATCACTCTTCTCATCGGTATCCTTTCGGGAAGCGTTGTAATGCTTTCTACCGGTGCCGTAGATTTCCCCGGTCTTGTAAGCGGCATGGGATCTGGAGTATCGGGTATGTTTGAAACCTCAATGGTTGCAGTTCTTGTTGCGGCTCTTTGCGCTCTTATCAAGCATAACGGCGGCTTTGAGGCACTTCTCAACGGTATCCGTAAGATTTTTAAGGGCAGAAAGGGCGGTCAGCTCGGTATAGGTCTTCTTGTAGGTCTGATGGATGTGGCGACTGCTAACAATACAGTTGCTATTGTTATGGCAAACCCCATAGCGAGCGAAATGGCAAAGGATTACGGAATTTCAAATAAAAAAACCGCATCAATTCTCGACACCTTCTCATGTATAGCTCAGGGCTTCCTTCCCTACGGTGCGCAGATTCTTGTTGCTCTTTCGGCGGTCAGCACCCTCGGCTTTGAGCTTACCGCTTTTGAAATAATAAAATATCTTTTCTATCCGATGCTCCTTCTTCTGAGCTCTCTTGTGTTTATTTTTATTATCCCCGATAAGAAAAAGACAGACTAATAAATGTAAAGGTTGTGATGTTATGGCAGAAATTAAAGATATAAAGGTTTTATCTCCTTTAGAAAAATTATACGATGAGGACAAAATGCCTTCAAAGTCATATGAGGGCTTCTCTGTTCTTAAAAATGAAAGAAAATCTCTTCAGGTGGCTGTTGAAGCAGACGAAGAGGGAGAATATGCGGTCAGCATTAAAAGTGATCTCGGTGAGCTTGATTTAAGTCTTTTAGAGCATATTAAATCTGATTTGCCCATGTGGGATAAGGGCGCTGACGATTATTACAGATTCAGTAAAAGCGGTTACTATCCCGATCTTCTTCGTCCCGTAGAGAAGGATGTGGTTAAGCTTAAAAAGGGCGTAAACGTGCTCTGGATTGAAATCAACGCCGACGGAAAGGAAGCAGGAAAGCATACCGTAGAGGTTACTGTGGGTAACAGGACTGCTTCTGCCGAGATTGAGATTATTAATGCAGAGCTTGATTTCAGAGACTTTGTATACACCTGTTGGTTTCACACCGATTGCCTTATGTCTCATTACGGCTTTGAGGCCTTCAGCGACGAATATTGGAGAGTTACGGAAAACTTCCTTCGTACCGCCCGTGAATACGGTATGAACTGTGTGCTTACTCCTATTTTCACTCCTCCTCTTGATACGGAAAAGGGTAAGGAAAGACCTACCGTTCAGCTTGTTGACATCACCCTCAGTAACGGCAAATACTCCTTTGGCTTTGACAAGCTGACAAAATGGATTGAAATGGCCCACCGTTGCGGTGTGGAATATTTTGAGCTCTCTCACTTTTATACCCAGTGGGGTGCAAGGTGTGCACCTAAGATTATGGCTGAGGTTGACGGCGAATACAAGCGAATTTTCGGTTGGGAAACCCGTTCTGCTTCAAAGAAATATAAGGAGTTTCTCAAAGTATTTTCCGATGCTCTCAAGGAATACTTTGAAAGCAGAGAAATGAAGGATAAGGTGCTCGTTCACGTCAGCGACGAGCCCAATCTTTCTATGGGACTTTCATATCCCAGAGCCTCGAAGTACATTCACAGCCTTTTCGAGGGCTATAAGATTGTTGACGCTCTTTCAGATTACAGGTTCTACAAGCTTAAGATAGTTTCAAATCCCATTCCCGCAAACGACCATATTGATAAGTTCCTCGGTAACGTGGAAAACCTATGGGTATATTATTGCAGTGCACAGAAGAATCACTACGTTTCCAACAGATTTTTCTGCAACGGCTCACTGAGAACAAGAGTTATCGGCTATCAGATGTTCAAGTATGATATCAAGGGCTTTTTACAGTGGGGTTATAACTTCTATTTCACACGTCTTTCAAAGGGTAAGGTTGATCCCTTCACTGAAAGTGATGCAGGTAAGTCATTCCCCTCGGGTGACAGCTATGTTGTTTACCCTGCAGAGGACGGAACAGCATATCACTCGCTGCGTCTGAGAGTGTTTTACGATGCCTTGCAGGATATGGCGGCACTCAATACTCTCGCGAAGCTTTCTGACAAAAAGACCTGTCTTGATATTATTGAGGAAAAGGGAAAACACAACATAACCTTCAGAAATTATCCTCACGAGGACGCATGGCTTCTTGAAACAAGGGAAAGAGTCAACCAAAAAATCAAAGAGCTTATCTGATTTAATAAAGTTAATATAAATGAAGGCGGCAGCTTGGAAAAATTTATTCAAGTTGTCGCATTTTTATTAACAAAATGTTGCGAAATACAGTGTTTTCGGTTGACAAAAAAGACGTAAGAGAGTAAAATAAACAAAATAGGTCTTATTATGCCCTTTTTTGTTGAAGCTTGTCGAAAAAAGTAAGTAAACAAGGGCATTTCGACCTTATTGCAAAAAAGAAAAAAACCGAAAAGGGGAGTGAAAAACAGACTTTTAAGTCGGCGGCGGAAAAATATTTCCGTCAGATACTCATTTGAAATTTATACCGATGAATTCAATAGCTTCATCAAGGTTAAATAATGT
>JAZSQD010000087.1:0-37403 GCA_045537815.1 Acutalibacteraceae bacterium
CGAATGCGGTGAAATCACCGTTTCTAAGGAAACTCCCTGCAAATGTTGTAAGTGTGGCAGTGAAAGGCTCACTCAGGATCCTGACACTCTCGATACATGGTTCTCATCGGCACTCTGGCCCTTCTCAACTCTCGGCTGGCCCGAAAAGACTCCCGAGCTTATGCACTATTATCCCACAAGCACCCTTGTAACAGGCTATGACATTATCTTCTTCTGGGTTGCAAGAATGATTTTCTCCGCTTGCGAGCAGATGGGACAGGTACCCTTTGATACAGTATTTATCCACGGTATCGTACGTGACGAGCTTGGCAGAAAGATGTCTAAGTCCCTCGGTAACGGTATCGATCCTCTTCTTGTTATCGATAAATACGGCGCTGACGCTCTCCGCTTTACTCTTGCAACAGGCAACAGCCCCGGAAACGATATGAGATACAGCGACAAGAAGGTTGAGGCTTCAAGAAACTTTGCTAATAAGATTTGGAACGCCGCACGTTTCATCCTTATGAATCTTGATGAAAACGAGCCTGCTCCTCACATCCCCGCTGACCTTGCACTTGAGGACAAGTGGATTCTTTCACAGTTCAATTCACTCGCAAAGGAAGTTACAGATAACCTCGATAAGTTTGAGCTGGGTATTGCAGTACAGAAGCTTTATGACTTCATTTGGGATCTTTTCTGCGATTGGTTCATTGAGCTTGCAAAGATAAGACTTCAGAAGGGCGGCGACGAGGCAAAGACCGCAAAGGCAGTTCTCGTTTATGTTATGAGCGAAACCCTCAAGCTCCTTCATCCCTTTATGCCCTTCATCACAGAGGAAATATGGCAGACACTTCCCCACGACGGCGAAACAATTATGAAGTCTGCATGGCCTGAATTCAGTGATGAGCTTGTATTCACCGATGACGAAGCAAAGATGGATATCATTATGGACGCAATCCGTGCTGTTCGTAACAGAAGAGCCGAAATGAACGTACCTCCCTCAAGAAAGGCTCACGTTTATATCGCAACCGAAAAGAAGGACATCTTCGATACTGCAGTGGTATTTATGCAGAAGCTTGCTTCCGCATCAGATGTTACCGTCGGTGAAAGCTTTAACATTGAAGGCAGCGTAAGCATTGTTACAGCCGATGCAAAGATTTATATTCCCATGGGCGACCTTGTTGACTTTGAGGCTGAAAGAAAGCGCCTTATGAAGGAAAAGGAAGCAGCTGAAAAGAAGCTCAGTCAGATTAACGGCAAGCTTAATAATCCCGGCTTCCTCTCTAAGGCACCTGAGGCTGTTATCGCAGGTCAGAAGGCTGATGCAGAAAAGCTTACAGAAAAAATCAAGATGATTGACGAAAGTCTCGCATCACTTCAGTAATTGAAAAGA
Organism: Acutalibacteraceae bacterium; assembly: GCA_045537815.1. Classification (GTDB taxonomy): domain Bacteria; phylum Bacillota; class Clostridia; order Oscillospirales; family Acutalibacteraceae; genus UBA6857. The sequence continues at coordinate 1,373 of JAZSQD010000087.1, forward strand.
ACAGGCCGACAGGTCTGTTCTTTTTAATTACAATGCACCGTCAGGTGCAATTCATGATGAAGTCAATTCATGCGTCAGCAATTCATGGCGAAGCTAATTCATTTTTACTTAACCTTGCAAAAAACTACTCAATAAGGTATAATCCTATTATTATCTTAAAAAAGGGTGTGAATTATGGTTAAAACTGTTGCTATTGTCAGTTTGTCCCACGGAACAATCGGTGAGGAGTTTGCAAAACATGAGCTTGAGTTGGGCTTATCTCGATTAAGAACCTATGGTCTTAATGTCAGATTTATGGATAATGCTCTAAAAGGTCATGCCTATTTAAAGGAGCACCCGGAAAAAAGAGCCGAAGACTTAATTCAGGCCTTCCGTGACAGCGAAATTGATATGATTCTGTGTGCTATAGGCGGTGATGACACATATCGTCTGACTACCTTTTTGTTTGAAAATGATGAGCTGAAAAATGCCGTAAGTGACAAAATATTCCTCGGCTTTTCAGATTCTACGGTTAATCATTTCATGCTCAATAAGGTTGGTCTTAATACTTTTTACGGTCAATCTTTTCTTGCGGATATTTGCGAACTCGAAGATGAAATGCTCCCGTATACACAAAAGTATTTTTGCGAACTGATTACAACGGGCACGATAAAGGAAATCACCCCGAGTGATGTGTGGTATGAATGCAGAACTGATTTCAGCAAAGAGCAAATGGGTGTAAAGCTGAAATCTCATAGAAACCGAGGCTTTGAGCTTTTGCAGGGAAGTCCCGTTTTCGTGGGTAAGATTCTCGGGGGATGCATAGATTCAATTTTTGATATGTTTGACAGCGAAAGGTATGAGGACTCTCCTGTTCTTTGCGAAAAATACGGATTATTCCCAAGCGTGGAGGAATGGAAGGGGAAAATCCTTCTTCTTGAGTCAAGCGAAGAAAAAATATCACCTGAAAGATACAAAAAGGCCCTTGAAGTATTGAAAAGTGTAGGTGTTTTTGATGTGCTTAGCGGAATTTTAGTCGGAAAGCCCATGGATGAAGTCTATTACGAGCAATATAAAAAGGTGCTCATTGAAACAGTTAACAATCCGAATCTTTCTATTGCTTACAATATAAATATAGGTCACGCACTTCCGAGATGTATCATACCCTTGGGTGTAGAGGCTACCGTAGACACCAAAAATCAAAAAATCACCTTCAAGGAGAAATAATATGACATTCAGAAAAGCAGTTGCGGAGGATTTGCCCGAGATTTACGCTGCATTTAATCTTATAACGGAAAATCTCAATGGCAGGGGAATACATATTTGGGATGAGGTTTACCCCAACTGTGCTTTCTCTGAGGATGTGCAGAAGGAAAGACTGTATGTTCTTGAAGATGAAGGAACTGTAATTTCTGCATTTGCCATTATGGATGAGGATAGCGACAGAGACTCCGTTCAGTGGGAAAATCAGAGTGCATCAGCTTGTTATCTTTACCGTATGGGCATGATACCCTCTTATTACGGCAAGGGTATCGGTGCTTATATGCTCAAGGAAGCGGCAAGAATTACAAAGGAAAAGGGAAGAGAATATCTGCGGCTTTTTGTTGCTGATTGCAATCCTCCCGCAATAAGCTTTTATGAAAAGAACGGATATAAAAAAGCTGTGGGTATTTTAAAAAAGGTTGAACTGAATTTTTTGCTTTTGGGCTATGAAATAAAAGTATAGAGAAAAGAACAGATGAAGCACCTGACTTCACCTGTTCTCTCTTTTTTTATTCACCTATATATTCAAATCTCCTGAATACCTTGCCGTTACGTTCGACGGTTTCGTTCCACATTTCGGCAGGTCGCACCCAAAGTCCGCCCTCACCGTAAAGTGCCTTATAAACCACCATATCCTCGGTTGTTTCGCTGTGCTTTGCGACGGCAATCACTTCGTATTCATTACCCTTGAAGTGGCGGTATTTACCTATCTTGATTTCATTCATAATCACTTCATCAGCTTTCCGTATTTTATCTGATTGACAACGAAGCCGATGCCGAGCCACAGAAGTATAAGCGGAAGGAAAATGAGCACAAGAAGCACAAGGAGTATAACCGTACCGAGTCCCTTGTTACTCTTTATGAAGCCCGCCTTGCCGTCAAGAGGCTCGGGGAGGTTATCGTAAAGGTTAAGCACCGCCTTTTCATCACAGATGCCCGGGTTATAAAGCAGAGGCTCAACGAGGCTCTGTACTGATTCTGCACCCTTGACGAGCTTGCCGATTTTTACACCGAAAAGCTTTAAGAGACTGTCAATAACTGCAAGCACACCCATTGTGATTTTGTATTCTGCCGTGTCGGGTGAATAGGGGCTGTCACCGCCGTAAAGATTACGTACAAGTGAAACAATAAAGTCCACAACTCTTTGGTCTTTGATGTGAGCATAATCCTTCTTTTTAAGTCCACTTTCTTTCCTTACAAGCTTTGCGAGGGTGCCAATCTTAAGCTTGCCAAAGATTTTTGCAAAGGGCTTGATAATCCAGCCGATTTTATAAATAAGCTTCTCTTTGACACTGAAAGCAGTGGCAAGTCTTGCAAGCTCGGGAATATCCTTTCCTGCCGCATCAATTACACGGCGTATCATACCGAAAAATTTATCCTCAAGATGCTCCTTGAGAGGTCTGCCGCCGATATCACAAATTACGTCAGCACTCTTAACGTCAATTTTACCCTCGGCAGGCATAAATGTAACCTGACGGAAGGTCGCAGGATATCCGACAGCCGCCGCAGTGGTTATATCATAGAAAACCTTACCCTTTTCGGTGTACTTATATGAAATATCCTGCATATGGGTGTGACCGGTAAACATATAGTTAAGTCCCATTTCGGTGAATTCATCAATTCTTCTATCAGCTTCACCCATAATGTTGCTTCCGCCGATAATTTTATAGAAGGGGGAGGGGGAGAGCATGGGATGGTGAGTCATAGGGATAATAAACTGACCCTTTTCCTGAGCGTCCTTTATCTGTCCGGTTATCCACTCGAAGCAGTCGTCGGAAAAACCGCTTGCACCCTTGTGATTTCTGTCGTCATTGAGAGCGAAAAGACGGTAGCCGTCACAAAGCTGAACAACATATGACATACTGTCACGGTGTACAGAAATAGCTTCATCGGGGCCGAACTCACGGTACATATCATAAAGCTCTTCTCTGACTGTGCTGGGTACACGGACTAATTCATCTCCGTTGTATCTGCGTGTCATACCGTCGCCGTGGAAATCGTGGGTTGCAGTGATGACATAAACCCTTTTTCCTTTTTCCTTAAGCGAACGCAGGAGCTTTATAACTCCCTCATGAGCCTCTTTTTCGGCGTTTGTGGTAACATCGCCTGAAACAAGCACAATTTCGCTTTCGTCTGCGGCAAGCTGATCCATAAGTGCTGAAAGTATCTCTTCGCAGTTGAGAAGGTCGTTGGTTGTTTTAGCATACTCCTTTTCAAAGCCTTTGCCGCTGATGCCTGTTTCCTTTGAATAGTAATGAATGTCTGAGATGATATTCACCTTTAAGGGCTTGATGTTTTCGTACATAGGTTTATTCTCCTTTATTTACGTTCTATTCTTATATTGTATTTTCCTTCTGCTTTGCGGGGGATCTCCACCGTCACTGCACCCTTATCCCACTCAGCCTCGATTTTTTCACCGTCGAGAGTGCAGATATATTCTTCACCCTCTTTCATAACTGCAAGAAGGATGAACCTTTCATTTTCTCCGTGGTATGTAAACTCAATATCTGCTTCTGTCTTATCCCCGTTGAAATGTACCTTTTCAAGGTAGGTATCAAAGCCTACGTTTACCGTACCGGGAGCGTAGTAGGCCTTGAGCCACATAATAAGGGGAGTTGAAAGTCCGCCGAAGTTGTGGAACCAGCCGCCAAGACCTGTTACGGTGTTGACCATTTCAAAGGTATAATAGGTGCTTTCAACCTCACGCTTCCATATATTGAGGGCGAGGTGAGCAATATCCTTTGCAATATCGGCTCTGCCGCAGTCAAGCATACTCTTCCAGATAAACCACTGATGAGGGAACCATATATTGCCGTTCCAATAGCCGTTTACCATATAGTATGATGCACTCTTGTCAACAGCGCTGATACCGAAGGGGGTGTGCATTTCATTTTCGTCTGTGATGTGTGCGATGATTTTAGTTTTCTGATTTTCGTCGCATATTCCTGCGATGATGGGATAAATACCGTCGAGGCCCTTATTGAGGTTTTCGCCGTCCTTTGTGACGAATTTCTCTTTGGGTTCGCCGTTTTCATCGTGAAGCACGTAGCTGTAATAACCGCTTTCCTCATCCCATGAATATTTGTTGAGAGCCTCGGTGAGTCTTTCGCAGTCAGCCTTGTATCCCTTTATATCCTCAGCTCTGCCGAGCTTATCAGCCATAATTGAAAGTAGCTTGCCGAAGCGTATAACCTGACCCGTTGTGATAACGGGAGAAGCCTTGTCGCGAAGGTTTTGCTTCATCATGACAACCTGAGCGGGGTAGTCGTCCATACCGCTTGTGGAATAGAAATAGTCGTAGGTTGTGAGAATGCCTGACTTGAAGCGTGCAGTTGTTGAGTTTCTTATTTTACCTGCAAGATACAGATAATAAAGCCTTGCTCTCGGATAATATGAGAGCAGATGCTCCTTGCTCTGAGCCTTCTGCAGCATTTCGTAAAGCTGATAAATCTGCACCGGTACGGGAGAACCGTGATGAAGGAAGGCGTAGTCCTTGTTATCCTCATCGCTTAAGTATGTATCGATAATGTACTCGGCAAACTTCGGTGCAATTTCGTTCATACCGAGGCCTATAAAGCCTGAATCCCATGTGTAAAGGCAGTCCCAACGCTTGCCGGGTGTGTGGTGGATAATATATTCACCGTGCTTATAGATAGGATAAACCGCATTTGTCATAAGAGCGGCGGCAAGAAGCTGATTAGAAAGCTTATATTTTTCACCTGAGGGGTTAACCTTCAGGTCAATGGCAGTACTTCTCTTTTCATTATATATCTTTTCGTATTCTTCCTCGGTTCTGTATGTTGTTTCACCCTTTGAAATAACGGCGTACTGTACTTTTCTTTCACCCTCAGGTACGAAAATGGTGTGGCTGATGGCATTGTGGAAGAAGCCCTCGTCACTGTGCTTACGGTTAAATGCACCGGTGAAGCTTTCGGTAAGGTCGTCAAAGGTTTCGTCTGCATTTGAAAGCCTTGCAGTCATACAGTCCTCAAGTGAGCCCGTTTCAATTTCACGGAAGCGTGTATTGTCATCAAAAACTCTCAGACGGTATTCACCATCGATATTTTTATACTTAAGGGTCGTGATATAGCCCTCGTCTGCTTTTTCGTTGCTGAATTCAGGAATAAACTCAGCCTTTTTCATTTCAACCTTAACCTTTTCTCTGTCAGCTGCCTCTGTTATTGCTAAAAAGTCAAATTCTGCCGCACCCGTACCGAGTGAAACAAAATTAAGCTTAAGCTCTTTTTCCGTGAGCTTACCGAGATGAATATAAATAATTCTCAGCTCGTCGGCAGGGGGTAGCTCAACGGTTGTCTTTCCGTTAAGAAGAAAAGAAGCGGTGTTTTTACTGTTTATGTAGTGTACGCCGACCTGCTTTCCCTGCTCATAAAAAATATCGCTTGTGCGGTATCTGAGAGCAAGCACGGCATTATCATAGGTGTTACCGAGTTTTACGGTGTAGCTTACCTCGTCACCCTTTTCACCGCCGAAGGGCTTTAATACCTTATAGGGCATATGCCATTTGCCTGCTCTGTCACCGAGACCCTTCTGACCGACAAAGGCTTTGTCAATGAATTCTCCTTTTTTATATCCGTCCTGACTTTGCTCATCCCAGGGGCGGGTGATGGCATAATTATATGTATCATAGCTGAGAGCATCAATACAGTCACACTTTTCAGGCAGACTCAGCATTGCATATTTGTCGCAGGGGAACTCAAGTGATGAAAAATAGTTTACAACGCAGTCCTTGATAATATCCGTGTTGTTGACGATTTCCGTTCTTACAAGATAGCTTTCACTGTCGAGTCTTGTGTATGAAACGTCGGCATAGACCCTGTCCTTCCACTCAAGGTCGTGTCTGAAGCTGAAAAAGCCGTAGCTTTCATCGCATAGCCAGGGGTGGTAAGCTGAGGGGAGAGTAACATTCGGCACTCTTATATCAAAAGCGTGGATTGCAGGTGCGACGGAAAAATCAAAGCGCACACCGTCAAGCTCAGCGTGTTTTTCTATTCTTGAAAGACCTGCGTATTTCTTTCCGAAGGGCCCCCAACCGCCCCAAAGGCCGAATTTATCTTTCATATTTTTCACCTCATATTAACTGTGTATATACCCGTTAATTATACTATATATATTTATTTAAAGTCAAGAAAACACGGAATCTCGCTGTATACTGTCATTTTGCACAATAAACACAGAGGCTTTTTTATCTTTATGACGATAAAACAATCAAATAATCAAGAACTTATTAAAAAAATAAAAAATTTTGTAATTATTAAAAAAATAACTTGATTTTTCCAATTCGTAATGCTATAATCTAGTCAAGGTAATATACCAAATATGTATAATTTATCCGGAGGTAATCTCTATGAAAAAAGTATTATCAGTAGTTTTAGCCGTTATTATGCTCTTTAGCGTAATGTCAATCGGTGCATCAGCAGTTTCAACCACAGACCTTACAGGTGTAAACGGTAACATCGGTGATGTTGTTATTGTTTTAAGATTCGGCGAAGGTAAGTCATCTGACTATCTTAACGTTTACAATCCCGATACCGGCAGAGTAGGTCTTCTTGCTAACCACTCAGGTGAAGTTATTGTTATTTCTGAAGAACTTATTTGCGGCAGCAATTATGCACTTCCTTCAGTTACAACTCCTCCCGAAGGCATGAACTTCAACGGTTGGCTTTGCAACAATGACGGCAAGGTATACGCAGCAGGTATCAACGGCACCTTTGTAATTCCCGATGTACCCGTAACAAGCAATGTTGTTGTTCTCACAGCTCAGTATTCAGCAAATGCTGATGCAGGCGACACAATGGCAACTATTCTCAACATTCTCGTTAAGGTATTCGGCGCAATCCTCGGCATCCTTCTCTATGGCGGTGACACAGAAGCCGGCGTTGATATGATGAATAAGATCCTTGGCGGTCTCGAGTTATAATTCACTACATAATCAAAGGCTCCTCTGACGAGGAGCTTTTTTGTTGCCTTTTATTTCTTTACATTTATATAAACATGTGCTATAATAAACAGAATGCAAAAAAGAGAGGAGAACTGCTATGGCTGAGCTTTTACCCGACGAAAGAAGAGAGCCTCTGGGTAATGGTATGGAAATAGTTGTCAGTGACAGTCATACCTTCGGAACAGATGCGGTGCTGCTTGCAAATTTCGCAGCTTTAAAGAGAAAAGATAAGGCCTGCGATATGGGTACAGGCTGCGGCATTATACCTCTTATATGGTGCAAAAATGAAACCAAAGAGATAACGGCGATTGATATTCAACCTAAGGCTATAGCTCAGCTCGAAAAATCTCTGGAAATAAACTCTCTTAAAGGAAGAATCACCCCCGTCAACTGCGACCTTCGCTCCATGAAAGGAGTTATTGAGGCGGGTTCATACGACCTTGTTACAATGAATCCACCCTATAAGCCGGTGGGTACAGGCATTGAAAGCATCAGCGAGGCTGAAAAAATTGCCCGTCATGAGGTGACCTGCACGGTTGACGATGCGGTTGCGGCAGCGGCAAGGCTTCTTAAATTCGGCGGCAGATTCTGTATGTGCCACCGACCTGAGCGGCTTTGTGATATAATTGTGGCAATGCGCAAGGGTGCCGTTGAGGTTAAAAGAATCCGTTTTGTCACTCAGCAGGAGGGAAAAGCCCCTTGGCTTGTGCTTGTGGAAGGCAAAAGAGGAGCAAAAAGCAGTGTAACTGTTGAAAAGAATCTCGTTATGTTTGGCTCTGACGGTAAGCCCACCGATGAATTCAGAGCTATGTTCGGCGATTATATGGACGGACACCAGTAACAATTCGCAATTCTCAATTCTCAATGCTCAATCGCGTTTGAGTCGGGTGATAATTTACAATTTCTGCCCGCAGAGTTAAGAATAATGTAACAGAAAATTAGTAGATTATAATGCGGTTGTCAACTTTGCCGAAGGCACTTATTGACTACTGGCTACTGGCTACTGAATCCGGGCCCTTGGCTCTCTTTACGGAGGTATAAAATGTCAGGAACATTATATATAGTCGGAACACCTATAGGCAATCTTGGTGATATTTCACCGAGAGCTCTTGAAACACTTGAGTCGGTTGATTTCATCGCCGCGGAGGATACAAGAGTTACTCTCAAGCTTCTTAATCATTTTGAAATAAAAAAGCCTCTCATAAGCTATTTTGAGCATAACCGCCGTGAAAAGGGCGAGGTTATTGCCGACAGAATCGCATCAGGGGAATCCTGCGCTATCGTAACCGATGCGGGTATGCCTGCAATTTCTGACCCGGGCGAAGACCTTGTTGCTCTCTGCCACGAGAGAGATATTCCCGTCAGAGCAGTACCCGGACCTACGGCCTTTGCTACAGCTGTGGCTCTTTCAGGTCTTCCCACAGGCAGATTTACGTTTGAGGGCTTTCTGAGTATGAATAAAAATGCCCGTAAGGAGCATCTTAAGGAAATTGCAGACGAAAGAAGAACAATGGTCTTTTATGAAGCGCCTCACAAGCTCCCAAAAACTCTCAGAGATTTATATGAGGCTCTCGGTGACCGCCGTATTGCTATAATCCGTGAGATAACCAAAATATACGAGGAGGTTATCCGCACCGACCTTGCAGCTGCGGCACAAAAGTATTCCGAAGAAAGTCTTAAGGGTGAAATAGTTTTGGTTATTGAAGGTAAAACCGTAACAGAAGAAGCGGAAACAACCCTCGATGATGCTGTTTCTCTTGCAAGGGTTTATATAAAGGAAGGTTTAGCAACAAGTATGGCGGCAAAGAAGGCTGCTAAGGAAACAGGCTTTAAAAAAGGCGACATATATAAATATATCACCGAAAGTGATATTACGGAGGAATAAAAAATGAAAGAATGGCTCAGTGAATACGGGTATCTTCTTATATTTCTTGCCGCATCAATCGTTCTGGCGGTTGTGGCGGTGACTATGGCAGTAAGAGCATCACGCAAAAGGGCGAGACTTTTACGTCAGGAAGAGCAAAATATAAAGCGTCTCGTTGCCCTTAAGGAAAAGTTCAGGCCTATAACCAAAGAGGCTATTGACTCTGCCGAAGACGGTGAGCTTTTAGAGGGTATCGCTCTCGCATATCAGCTTAAGCTTCAGAAGGAAGAAAAACAGGAGACTCTTTTTGAAACCTTTAACGATGATGTTAAGGATATTTATGCCCTTGATGTTTTTGTTCAGGATAAGACAAGCAAGGAGTTTTTCTCTCAGAACGGCGAAATTCTCAAAGGACGTATAATCAATGCTCTTGAAAAAATCGGTATGAAGGATTTTGCGGAGCTTCTCAGACCTGTATATGATATGTATGACAACACCAACGAGGATGTATCCTACGACCTTAAAAAAATCGCCGTTATGGATGAATATATCGAAAAAGAGGGTATACTTACACTTATTAAGGTTAAGTCCGCCGAATATATAAGAAGAAATTATAAATCTTTTGAAAACTAATTTTATTTTATTTGACATATTCGATTTTTAATTATATAATGTCTCTATGTAATTTTTGAAGGAGGCTGATACAGTGAAAAAAATTGCAGCGATTTTTTTGCTTTTTGCCATCATGACTGTATTCGTATCCTGCGGTAAAGGTGACAAAGGTGATAACACCACTCTTTCGCCCTATGTGGGCACAAGCGCCACAACTTCACAAAAAAGTGAAGAGTCAACCACTGCAGATAAAGCGGCAAACGGATATATACTTACAACAGACCCCAATATGACAGTTTCCTGGGGTATCACAACAGCTTTCCAGACAACCTTGCCCACCACGGTTCCCACATCAGGTATGATACCCGTGCCCAGCTTTACGGATAATCGGGGCAGTACTGCAATAAATCCCAGCATGTCTCAGGTAAGCACCACCGAAAGAACCCAGACAACAGGTGTTCAGGGCCCCACGGTTATTGATGCACCCGACAATACAACCAAGCCTGTCGTTCCCGAAACAGAGGAACCCACCGAGGAAATCGTCAAGCAGGAAAAAATTGTAGCCGTCGGCTCAAAGGCCTGCAGTCCCGATTACAAAAAGATTATGATTGATTTCAATGCAAACGGTTGGGACGGAGCTATAGCAACCAGGTCAACCAAGGTTTCCGTATCCTACGGCTCTAAGACGGAAAACGCACCCTGCACAATCAAATCAGGCGAAATTACCGTTGACATTTCAGGACTTGAGCTTTCATCGGGCGATACGGTTAAAATCAATATTCCCGAGGGAGCAATCACTACCTCATCAGGCTCAATGTATAACAGAGCTTTCAGCGTAACCTATACTCTTTAAATTTTCTCCGCAATACTTGCTTTCAGAGAAGTGTTGCGGATTTTTTTGTTTGTTTCATCTGCCTTCAGCCCATAATCATATTATCATGGTTATGAGGTGAGATTATGTCTTCAAGACTGAGGATAAGCGGCAGAGAGCTTCTTATCGGCAACATGGCAATAATGACCCTGTTTTTTGCTGTCGGTGTTATGCTTATTATGTGTATAAGCATGGGTATGATGAGCTATGAAATATATCTCAGGCAAAGCTTTATTTCTTTTTCGGGTGATTATATTTCTGCTCTTGATGTTGCCGTGGCCTTGCTTCTGATTTTTGCGGCAAGGCTTGTGTGGCTTCAGATAAGACTCGGCGCAGACAGATATTTTTTCCGTCTTGCCCAATCTAAGGGCGGAAAAGCTGCCGATATCTTTTATTATTTCCATCCGGTGAGAGCCCTCAGTGCCTGCCTGTTCAGATTAAAGCTTGCAGCTGTAAAGCTTCCTGCCTTGATTGCTGCCGCTGTGCCTTCGCTGCTTTGCTTTTTGTTGCTGAACAGCCTTTCTTACGGCGGGCTGTCTTCCTTTGTCGCTCTTTCTCTTGCCGTGGGAGGCCTGGCCTTTGCCGTAAACGGTGTGCTTTTTTACCGCAGATTTACAAGCCTTTTTTTTCTCGCGGATTATATATTCATAAGCGGGGAGTATGTAAGCTTCAGACAGCTCCTTTCCCTTTCTTCATCGGTTATGAAAAATGAGAGCAAAAGCCTTTTACGTCTGAGAAGAAGCTTTTACGGTTGGTTTATGCTTTGCATATTTCTTTTCCCCTCAGGCTATGTGTGGAATTATTACAGACAGACTCTTGCGGTTGCGGCGGCAAAATTTCTTGAGGAATAATATTTACAAACGGCGTAATTTTTGTTATTATATTCGGGCAGTAAACAAAAAGGAATGATTTAAATGTCACAAAAGGAAGTATTTGTTCCTCTTCTGAATTGGCTTATCGGCGGCTCAAGAATCGGCGGAAGCTACAATATTTATATCGGAAGCCGCGGCACGGACAGTGAAAAGGGCTGCTTCGGAAGGGATATAACCAACTACCGCATCTGGATTGAAAAGCTTGAGGAAACCGAAGTAATCAAGGCGGCGGTATATTACGGTATGACCTGTTATGAAAATCAGAACCCGGATGATGTTGTAACCGAGGTTTTTGAGATGAACGAGGAAAGTCTGCCCGTTATTAAGGCGTGGATTGAAACAAAAATTATGTAAATAGTGCAGGATTGTTTCCGAAACAGTCCTGTTTTTCTTTAAAAAGTTTTTTCGAGAAAAACAGAGGAAATCAGAGAAAAACAAAGCAATACGGAGGTTTTCGCAAAAAGCTCCAAAAATGCGCCGAGAATTTGCGGAAAATTACAAAAAAACTGTTGACATTTGCAAGATTTTGTTCTATATTGTGTCTAAACAGAATAAACAAAGGTCCCGGGAAACGCAGAACCGAAACATCTCTGCATTTCTTGGGATTTCATCAGTATTCTGCTTTGTTTTTTGCAAAAACACTTTAAGCCAAGGGGGTATACTTTTATGGAAAATAATACTATAATTCGTCTGCAGGATATTTCAAAGAAATTCGGCGATGAGGTTATTCTCGATAAAATTAACCTTTCAATCAAGGATAAGGAATTTATGACCTTTCTCGGTCCCTCAGGTTGCGGAAAGACAACCACGCTTCGCATTATCGCGGGCTTTCTTGAGGCTGACAGCGGACAGGTTATTTTTGAGGGCAAGGATATAAACAATGTTCCGCCTCACAAAAGGCAGGTAAACACAATCTTTCAGCGTTATGCGCTTTTCCCTCATCTTAATGTTTATGAAAATATAGCCTTCGGACTTCGTATTAAGAAGATGAAGGAAAAGGATATAAGCAAAAAGGTTCACGAGATGCTTGAGCTTGTTAACCTCAGGGGCTTTGAAAGAAGAAACGTTACTTCCCTTTCAGGCGGTCAGCAGCAGAGAGTAGCTATTGCAAGAGCTCTTGCCGTTGAGCCGAGAGTTCTGCTTCTCGATGAGCCCTTGGGTGCACTCGACCTCAAGCTCAGAAAGGATATGCAGGTTGAGCTTAAAAATATCCAGAAAAGAATGGGAATTACCTTTATTTATGTTACCCACGATCAGCAGGAGGCTCTTTCAATGAGTGATACTGTTGTTGTTATGAACGGCGGCAGAATTCAGCAGATCGGAACACCTATCGATATTTATAATGAGCCCGAAAATGCCTTTGTAGCAGATTTCATCGGTGAAAGTAACATACTTGACGGTATTATGCTCGACGACTTCAAGGCTAAGTTTTCAGGTGCGGTTTTCCAGTGCCTTGATAAGGGCTTTGCGGTTAACGAAAGCGTTGATATAGTTGTCCGCCCCGAGGACGTTGACGTTGTTCCCGTTTCTGAAGGAACAATCAGCGGTGTTATCACCTCCAACACCTTCAAGGGTGTTCATTTTGAGATGATTGTTGATATTGATAACTTTAAATGGATGATTCAGACAACCGATTATTATCCGGTAGGAACCAAAATCGGTATACAGATAGAACCCGATGCTATTCACGTTATGAAAAAGAGTGAATTTTCGGGTATGTACGGTGATTACAGTTCATTCAGCGATGAGCTCGAGCATCTTTCTGATGTTGAGCAAGAGGAGGAGTGATAGATGAAAAAAAAGTCACTCGGAGCAAAGCTTACCGCGGCACCGTATCTAGTATGGTCAGCTATATTTATTATAGTGCCGCTGATATTTGTTCTTGTTTATTCGGTCACCGATTCTGAAGGGAATTTTACTCTTCAGTTTGTTTCCGATATTGTTAAATATAAAGATGTTATGCTTAACTCTATATGGTTAGGCTTTATTGCCACGGTTATTTCACTTGTTATTTCATATCCCTTGGCATATATTATGGCAAGAACCACAGCCAATGTACAAAGAACGATGATGATTCTTGTTATGCTTCCTATGTGGATGAATCTCCTCATCCGTACTTATTCAATGATGATAATTATGCAGGATACGGGTATTATCAATACCTTTCTTGAAAAATTGAATATGTCTCCGATTCATATGATAAATACAGAGGGCGCAGTTGTGCTTGGTATGGTTTACAACTATATACCCTATATGATTCTGCCGCTTTATTCCATAATGGCAAAGATGGATCACAATCTCATTGAGGCTGCCGAGGATCTTGGTGCCGGCAAGCTTACCGTTCTTAAAAATATTATCCTTCCTCTCAGTCTGCCAGGTATCGCTTCAGGCTTTACCATGGTTTTCGTTCCCTCTGTTTCAACCTTCTATATTTCCAAAAAGCTGGGAGGAAACACCTTCTCGCTTATCGGTGACGTTATTGAAATGCAGTTTAAGAGTGCCAATAACTACAACTTAGGTGCGGCTCTTTCTCTTGTTCTTATGGTGCTTATTATTATCTGTATGATGGTTATGAACCGTTTTACGGGTGATGACGATGACGGAGGTGTGCTTATATGAAAACAAAAATGACACCTTTATCAAAGCTTTATGTGGCACTCATAATGATTTTTCTTTATGCTCCGATTGTTGTTATGATTGTCTTTTCCTTCAACGATTCTGCAAGCACAAGCGTTATCAGCGGCTTTTCACTTCGTTGGTACCGTTCTCTTATGCAGGATGCAGGCACAATGAAGGCCTTTGCAAACACACTGATTCTTGCGGTCAGCTCATCCTTTGTGGCCACGGTTATGGGCACTGCGGCTGCCGTGGGAATAAACAACTTTAAAAATAAAAGAATCAAGCAGCTTACAATGGGTGTAACCAATATCCCCATGATGAACCCTGAAATCGTGACGGGTATTTCAATGATGCTACTCTTTGTTTTCTGCGCTAATCTTATAGGTAAAAGCGATGCCCTGGGCTTTCCGACTATGCTCATAGCTCACATAACCTTTAACCTGCCTTATGTTATTCTTTCTGTTCTTCCCAAGCTCAGACAGCTTGATAAGTTCCTTCCCGAGGCGGCTATGGATTTAGGCTGTACACCCGTTCGCGCCTTCTTTAAGGTTGTGCTCCCTTCAATTTCCACGGGTATTATTTCAGGTCTTATGATGTCCTTTACATTGTCGCTTGATGACTTTGTTATCAGTTACTTTACTCAGGGTCCCTCCTTTGAGACTCTTCCCATCAGAATTTTCTCAATGACTAAAAAGAGAGTAACCCCGGATATGTATGCTCTTTCAACCATTATCTTTATAACAATTCTCATTCTTCTTGTCCTTCTCAATGTTGCTCAGGCAAAGGGCGACAAAAGGATGACTAACAAGCATGGCAAGGAGGGCAGAAAATGAAAAGGATAATTATAACCTTATCACTTATATTTTTGTTTGCCTTCGGAGCTTCTGCTTATGAAAATGAGGAGCTTTATAAAAACACAGGCCTTGAGGGTACTGAGCTTAATGTTTTCAACTGGGGCGAATATATCAGCGACACCTATGAGGACGGAATGCTCAATGTCAATGCAGAGTTTGAAAAGCTCACAGGCATAAAGGTCAACTATGTTACCTACGAAAGTAACGAGGATATGTATCCTAAAATCAAAAACGGGGGAGCAAGCTATGATATTATTGTGCCCTCCGACTATATGATTGAGCGAATGATCAGTGAAAATCTTCTCAGAAAGATTGATGTTACAAGTCTTCCCAATTATCATTATGTAAGACAAGAGTATAAGGATATGTACTATGATCCCGCTAATGAGTATTCTGTACCTTATAATGTGGGCATGGTGGGGCTCATTTACAACACAAAAATGGTGGAAGAAGCTCCCACAAGCTGGAAAGCACTCTGGGACGAAAGGTATCGCGGAAAGATTCTTATGATAGACAATCCGAGAGATGCTTTCGCAATTCCGCAAAAAATTCTCGGGTATTCTCTCAACAGCACTGACGAAAAAGAGCTTGAAGAGGTTAAAAAGATGCTCATAGACCAGAAGCCTCTTTTGCAGGGTTATGTTATGGACGAAATCTATAACAAGATGGAAAGCGGCGAGGCTGCTCTTGTGCCTTATTATGTAGGTGATTTCGTCTGTATGCAGGATGTTAACCCCGACCTTGACTTTGTTTATCCCGAGGAGGGTGTAAACATATTTGTCGACTCGCTTTGCATTCCTGATTGCTGTCAGAATTATGAAGCGGCGATGCTTTATATCAACTTTATGCTTGACCCGGAAATTGCACTCAACAATGCTCTTTATATCGGCTATGCATCACCCAATCAGGGCGTTCTCGATCATCCCGATTATGCTGATATGCTCAATAACAAATACCTCTATCCCGACGAGGCGGATATGCCCGACACAGAGTATTTCCACAATCTTCCGCAGGAAACACTTTCACATATTTCAGAGCTCTGGAGTGAAATCAAAATCAGGGGCGTTGATGTAAGTCATGTTTATGTGGGCTTTGTGGCTATAGGCGTCGTAATAACCTATTTCGTTGTCAGAAAGCGCATAACCGTGAAGCGCAGAGAGTATTGGTACGACAAAATGGAATAATACAGATTAATAGTTTGAGCCATCCTTTTATAGAGGATGGCTCTTTATTTTTACATCTCAAATATTGCATAAAAGAACATATTATAGTATAATAGATATGATTATTTTTTATTTTTGAGGAGAAGTATTATGGCAGAGGTTAAAAAGAGGATTTTTGAGCTTGATAATGCAGGAACGGTCTTCCCCGGGCAGAATATCAGCACATGGTCCAATACCTTCCGTGTTGCTGTTGAGCTTAAAGAAGAGGTTGATGAGGTAACCCTTAAAAAGGCCCTTGATAAAACTCTTGTCAGACTCCCCGGCTTTAAGGTCAGAATGAAAAAGGGTACCTTCCGATATTGTTTTGAAGAAAACACCGCAGACTGCCATGTAAGAAAGGATATCTCAAATTTCTGCTACCGTGTTAATTATAAAGAGGATAACGGCTACCTTTTCCGTGTTTATTATTACGGCAAAAAGATAAGTATGGATGTTTATCACGCTCTTTGTGACGGCTACGGCGCAACAGTTTTCCTCTGCACTCTCACAGGTGAATATCTTCGCCTCAGGGGTCACAGTATATCAACCAATAATTATGTTCTTGATGTTGAAGCAGAGCCTTCCTCGGAGGAGACTGAGGATTCCTATAAGAGATATGCCGACTCCGATATGAAATATAATTACCCGAGTGATTGGGTTTATCACCGCAGAGCCACCAAGCTCCCTGCTCATATCACAAATTACACAGTGGGAACAATACCCTTCAGTCAGCTTCATAAAATAAGCAAAAGCTACAATGTGACCGTTACTGAGCTGCTTTCGGCAATTCTTATTGAAATTCACTATAAAAAGATGCTCTCTGAGGGTAAAAACAAAGCCGTAAGTGTTCAGATTCCCGTAAATCTCAGAAAGGCTTTCCCGAGCAGAAGCTTGCGTAATTTTGTTCTGTGCCTGAGAGCGTGGATTGACCCTTCCGATAAAGAATACACCTTCGAGGAAATTCTCAGTCGGGTTTCATCTCAGCTCAGAAGCGTCAATAAGGCTGAAATTCTCAACTCAATGATGACAAAAAATGTAAAAATGGAAACTCAGACGACGGCCTTTCTGCCTGCCGGTTTAAAAAATCTTTTTATCGGCATAGGCTTTCATCTCACCGCAGAAAAGAGCACCTCTGTGCTCATATCCAATTTAGGCAGTATTGATTTCCCCGAGGATATGAAGCCTTATGTAGAAAGATGCTTTTTATACACAGGCCCGGGTCTTGTCAACGGAGCAAGGTGCGGTGTTGCCTCCTGCGGAGATAAGCTTTGTTTCACCTTCTCAAACTGTTACAGAGAAGGGGATATAGAAAGAGAATTTTTTACCCGTCTTACTGAGCTTGGTGTTGATGTTACCGTTGAAACTAACCGAAGAGCTGAGGCACTCAGATGGGCAGAGCTTTTCAAGGTTAACAAGGATGCCTTTCCTTCCGACATTTACATACCGTAAAACACAGATAAGCTTACACTGATTAAAGGAGGTGCTGTGTTGAATAAATTTGAGGTTTTAAATAAATATTTCGGCTACAGTACCTTCCGTGAAGGTCAGCAGGAGCTGATTGATTCTCTTCTCGAGGGTAAGGATGTAATGGGTATTATGCCTACAGGTGCGGGTAAAAGCATCTGCTTTCAGGTTCCGGCAATAATGATGCAGGGACTGACACTTGTTATTTCACCTCTTATTTCTCTTATGAAGGATCAGGTAAATGCCCTTAATCAGTGCTCTGTCAACTGTGCGTGCATAAATACATCACTCACAGCTCAGGAAAAAAGAGAAATAATGAATCTTGCCCTTGCAGGCTACTATAAAATACTTTATGTGGCACCCGAAAGGCTTGAAAATGAAAGGTTCGCGGAATTTTGCAGTAAGCTCAACATATCAATGGTCTGTGTTGACGAGGCTCACTGTGTTTCTCAGTGGGGTCACGATTTCAGACCTGCTTATCTCAGTATAAAGTCTTTTATAGAAAAGCTGCCCGAAAGACCTGTTGTTTCCGCCTTTACCGCTACGGCTACTCACAAGGTCCGTCAGGATATTGTTTCACTCATAGGACTCAATTCTCCCGAGGTTGCAGTTACGGGCTTTGACAGAAAAAATCTTTATTTTGAGGTTGTCAGACCGACAGATAAAGAAACTGCCCTGAGGCGTTACCTTGACCTTTACACAGGCAGAAGCGGAATTGTTTACTGCTCATCAAGAAAAAA
Source organism: Acutalibacteraceae bacterium (assembly GCA_045537815.1). Taxonomy (GTDB): domain Bacteria; phylum Bacillota; class Clostridia; order Oscillospirales; family Acutalibacteraceae; genus UBA6857. The sequence goes on from JAZSQD010000087.1 coordinate 19,672, forward strand.
GGTTGAGGAGCTTTATTCCTCTCTTTCAAAAGACGGCTACAGTGTTACAAAATACCACGCGGGTCTCGATAAGCTTCAAAGACAGACAAATCAGGATTTATTCATAAATGACCAAAGAGAAATAGTTATTGCTACCAATGCTTTCGGTATGGGTATAGACAAATCAAATGTTTCCTTTGTCATTCACTACAATATGCCCGGAGATATAGAAAGCTATTATCAGGAAGCGGGCAGAGCCGGCCGTGACGGAGGAAGCGCCGACTGTATATTGCTTTACGGAGGAAGAGATGTAGCGATACAGAAATATTTTATAGAAAACCCCGAGGAAAACGACAGCCTTTCCGACGCCCAACGGGAGCATATAAAAAAGCTCAGACTCGAAAAGCTTGATAAAATGATAGAATACGCTTCGGGTAAATATTGCCTCAGGCATTATATTCTACAATATTTCGGCGAGAAGGCGACAGGCAGATGCGAAAACTGCTCAGGCTGTAACGGTGCCGCCACAAGCATTGATGTTACCGTAGAGGCGCAGAAGATTTTTTCCTGCATAAAACGGGTGGGAGAAAAAGAAACTGCAGATACTGTTGCAGGTATTCTCAAGGGAGAAGAAACAGAATATATTGTAACCCGCGGCTACGGTAAGATAAAAACCTTCGGACAGATGAAGGATTGTGCAAGAGACAGAATACTCGATTATATGGGTTATTTTTACGAGCACGGCTTCATAAAAAAAGATATGGAAAACCGTCTTATTCTCGCCGATAAGGCAAATACTGTTCTTTTTGAGGGTAAGCGGATAAGAAGACCCGTTACCAGAACGGAAAAGAAAGCCGATGCACCGAAAGCGGATATCAGACTGTTTCTCGCTCTCAAGGTTTTACGCAAGGAGCTTGCCAAAAAACAGAGTATACCTGACTTTACAATCTTTACCGATGTCACTTTGCGTTTGCTTGCAACCTATAAGCCTCGTGATGAAAAATCATTTCTTGCCGTTGAGGGTGTGTCGGCAACGAAATTCAATAAATACGGTACACTTTTTATAAATTTAATCGAAAAACATTGTAATAATACGATTGAAAAAGTCTGATATAAATGATATAATAAAAAAATAATAAAATTTTACTGAAAAGAAGGGGGAATGAGCCGTGAACAGGAAGAAGTGGTGTTTAAGAGATGTGGATAAGGAACTTGCTTCTGACATTGCAACTGAATACGGAATTGACCCCTTTGCCGCTCTTATACTGGTCTCAAGAGGTATAGTTGACGAATATGAAATCAGTGAATTTTTCTCAGAAAGTCCCGTTTTCTGCGACCCCTTTGACATAATTGATATGGATAAGGCTTGCGGCAGAATCAGAAGGGCGATTGAAGAGGATGAGCTTATTGCGGTTTACGGTGATTACGACGCCGACGGTGTTACCGCAACGGCTCTGCTTGCCTCGTTTTTACAGATGCAGGGCGCAAGAGTCATAACCTATATCCCCGACAGAAGCAAGGAGGGCTACGGACTTAATAAGTCAGCCGTTGAGCTTCTCAGTGCAAGGGGTGTAAATCTCATAGTTACCGTTGATAACGGCGTTTCTGCAGTTGAAGAGGCCGAGCTTATTTACAGTCTCGGTATGGAGCTTGTTATAACCGATCATCATAAGGTTCCCGATACCTTGCCACGCGCAGAGGCTGTTGTTGACCCTCACCGTAAGGATTGCTGCTGTGAATTCAGACAGTGGGCGGGTGTGGGCGTCGCCTTTAAGCTTGCCTGCGCTCTTTGTGAGGATGTGGGCGAGGTCGTTTCAATGTTTGCTGACCTTGTCTGTATCGGCACGGTGGGCGACGTGGTTTCTCTTACAGGTGAAAACAGAGTTCTTGTCAAGGAAGGACTCAAGCTTATAAATTCAGATAATAACTTAGGTGTTTCCCGTCTTAAAGAAGTCGCCTCAGTTAACGAAAAAACCGTAAATGCGGGCACAGTTGCCTTCTCTCTTGTGCCGAGAATCAATGCAATCGGCAGAACGGGACACGCTTCGGCGGCGCTTAATCTTCTTATGAGTGAAGAGGTTGAAGCAGCCGGTGAGCTTGCCGCGGAGGTAAACAGTGCAAATATAGAAAGACAGTCTCTTGAAAAGGCAATTTATGAAGAAGCTCTGGCTATGATCCGTGAAAACCCGGAAACAGTGAATAAGAGGGTTCTGATTTTTTGCGGCAAGGGCTGGCACGCAGGCGTTATCGGAATCGTTGCCGCCAGGCTCACTCAGAAATACGGAAAGCCCTGTATTGTAATTTCTGACGACGGTGAAAATGCAAAGGGCTCGGCAAGAAGTATTGACGGATTTTCGCTTTACGATGCCATTTCCTCTGCTTCTGAGCTTCTGACTCACTTCGGCGGTCACGTGCTTGCGGCAGGCTTCAGCCTTGAGAGTAAAAATCTCATAAAATTCTGTGAAGCAATCGAGCAGTATGCAAAGACAGTTGAGATGCCTTTCCCCGTTCTCGATATCGACCTTCGCATCCGTCCCGATTTCATCAGTGCTGATCTTCTGCAAATAATATCATCCCTTGAGCCCTTCGGTGCAGGGAATCCTCAGCCTGTTTTCGGCCTTTACGGTATGACACTGTCTTCCGTTCAGGCGATAGGTGGAGGAAAGCATCTGAGGCTCAGCTTTAAAAAGGGTAACTGCAGTATTACGGGCTTGCTTTTTTCAACAACACCCGACGAATTCCCATACCGTAACGGTGATATCATCGACCTTGCGGTGAAGCTTGAAAGAAACGAATATATGGGTCAGGTAAGGGTAAGTATTTATATAAAAGAAATCCGTATGAGCGGCACCGACGATGAAAAATATCTCAGAAGTGTACGCCTTTATGAAAAAATAAAAAGGGGAGACAGCATCAGCCGCAGACAGGCTCAGTTCGCTCTTCCCGACAGAGAGTTTTTTGCCAATGTATACCGCTTTATCAAAGAAAAAGGCGGATGGCAATACAGCACCGATGTTCTCTGCTACCGCATCGGTGATGACGGAAGCAATGCCTGTAAGGTGCTTGTGTGTATAGATGTTCTTTGCGAGCTCGGTATCTTAAAGGTCACCGACGGCAAGATTTTACTTGCAGATACAAATAAAAAGGTTAATCTTGATTCCTCTGCCATTCTGACAAGGCTCAGAAATACCGAGGATGAAATATAAGGAAGGGAGAGATAGTATATGACTGAAGAATACAATGTTGGCTTTGATGAGCTTATGGAAAAGGTTTCCGCACTTTTTAACGAACAGGAAGCCGGGAAAATCAAAAAGGCATTTGAAATAGCCTATGAAGCCCATAAGAATCAGAGACGGCGTTCCGGTGAGCCTTATATTATTCATCCCGTTGCCGTTGCAAAAATTCTTTGTGATATGGGTATGGATGCAGACTCTGTCTGTGCCGCACTTCTTCATGACGTTGTTGAGGATACGGAAATCACCGATGATGAAATACGCAAATATTTCGGCAAGGATATTGAGTATCTTGTTGAGGGCGTTACAAAGCTCGGTCAGATACCTCTTTCCGCAAGTAAGGAAGAGCAGCAGAGCGAAAACGTAAGAAAGATGTTCCTTGCCATGAGTGAGGATATCAGAGTTATCATCATAAAGCTCGCAGACCGTCTTCACAACATGAGAACCCTTAAGTTCATGCCTGAGGAAAAAAGGCTTTATAAGGCAAGGGAGACCCTTGAAATTTATGCACCCATTGCTCACCGTCTCGGTATCCGTGCCTTTAAGGAAGAGCTTGAGGATCTTGCTATCAGCTTCCTTGACCCTGTGGCGTATAACGAAATTGCGGCAAATCTTGAAAATCAGATGCAGTCGCGCCAGAGCTTTCTGGACACCATAAAAACTGAAATCGGTGACAGAGTGCGTCAGGAGGTACCCAATGTCCATATAGACGGACGAATCAAATCGGTTCACGGCATATACCGTAAAACCTATATGAAGGGCAGAACCTTTGACGAAATTTACGATATATATGCGGTTCGTCTTATTGTTGATTCGGTTTATGAGTGCTATTGCTGTCTGGGTGTTATCCACGATATGTATAACCCTCTCCCCGGCCGCTTCAAGGATTATATTTCCACACCTAAGCCTAACATGTATCAGTCTCTTCACACCACGGTTATCGGCAAGTCGGGTGTACCCTTTGAGGTTCAGATAAGAACCTGGGAAATGCACCACACCGCCGAATACGGTATCGCGGCTCACTGGAAGTATAAGCTCGGTATGAGCGGAAAGGCAAAGTTTGAGGAAAGACTTTCCTGGATAAGACAGCTTCTTGAAAATCAGAAGGAAAGCGACGATGTTGAAGATATTGTCAAAACAATCAAAACCGACTTTATCCCTGAGGAGGTTTTTGCCTTCACTCCCAAGGGCGATGTTGTCAGTCTGCCTTTGGGCTCATGTATTATCGACTTTGCCTATGCCATACATTCAGGTGTGGGTAACAAGATGATAGGTGCCAAGGTTGACGGCAGAATCACAACCCTTGACCATAAGATAAACAACGGTGAAATCATCGAGATTCTCACGACCTCATCTCAGGGTAAGGGACCAAGCAGAGACTGGCTGAAAATTGCCCGTACTGCTTCTGCAAGAACAAAAATCAAAAATTGGTTCAAGAAGGAAAAGCGTGAGGAAAATATCATCGAGGGTAAGGAAGAAATCGAAAGAGAGTTCAGACGTAACAACATTTCCCTCACAGATAAGCAGCTTCCCGATTTCTTATCCAAGTTTATTGAAAAATACCACTGCAACACAATTGACGATTTCTATGCGGCAATCGGCTACGGCGGTGTAAACCTTCAGAATATCATTCCGAGAATGAAGGAGGAATATGCAAAGCTTGTCAAGGAGCTTCAGCCTCAGACACCCGTTCAGGTGGTAACTCAGCCTAAAAAGACGGTAAGAAGTGCTGAGGGCGTTATTGTCGAGGGTATTGACAACTGTCTTATCAAATTTTCACGCTGCTGCGATCCTCTCCCCGGTGACGAGGTTATCGGCTTTATAACAAGAGGCCACGGTGTATCCATTCATACGAGAAGATGCACTAATGTGCCCAAGGATATTTCAAAATGTGCAGAGCCCGAAAGATGGATTAATGCCTATTGGGATACCAAAACTCAGAATTCCTACCGTGTAACAATCGCGGTAACCTGCATTGACCGTATGGGTATGCTCGCTGACCTTTCGGCGGTTATAGCAAATATGCACGTTATGATTCATTCAATTTTTACAAAAGACAGCAGTGACGGACGTACAATTATTTATCTTACCATTACTGTTAACGGCACTGAGCATATGAACAGTGTCTGTGAAAAGATAAAAAAAGTCAAGGGCGTCCTTTCTACGGAGCGTTCCGGTCTTTAAAGTAAATTTACAGAAAAAAAGGATAATTACTTATGAAAGCAGTTATACAGAGAGTTTCAAGAGCATCGGTTACCGTTGACGGAAAAATAACGGGAGAAATCGGCAAGGGCTTTCTTGTGCTTCTTGGGGTTGTTGACGGCGATACTCAGGCAGAGATGAAGCTTCTGGCAAAAAAGGTTGCGGAAATCCGTATTTTCACCGATGAAAACGATAAAATGAATCTTTCGCTCGATAAGGTGGACGGTGAGGTGCTCGTTGTGTCTCAGTTTACACTTTGCGCCGATATATCACACGGCAGAAGACCCTCATTCATAGGCTCTGCACCGCCGAAAATCGCCAATGAGCTTTACGAAGCCTTCTGTGAAGAGCTGAGAGCCTTAGGTGTTAAAAAGGTCGCACAGGGCGTTTTCGGTGCCGATATGGCAGTCGAGCTTCTCAACGACGGCCCCGTTACTATCATTATGGATACTGACGTCTGGAAGAAATAATTCCCTAAGGAGATTGTTATGTCACTTTTACTTAAAGCCTTCAATCCGCCTATGGTGGCTTCAAACAGCTATATTATCAAGGATATAAAAAGCGGTGAAGCGGCAGTTATTGATGCAGGCTTATTCAACAACCGCTTTGAAAGCCTTATCAGGTCGATGAATATTGAAAGGCTGAAGTATATTATCCTCACTCACGGTCATTTTGACCATATTATGGGTGTCAGAAAGCTTCAGAAAGTCTTCGGCGGTGAAATAGTAATACACGAGGCAGATGCGGACTGTCTTTCTGACAGCAAGAAAAATCTTGCAGGTGTCTTGGGCTTTGCGTGTCCTCCCTTTGAGTGTGATATGACTGTCAGCGACGGAGATATTCTCACCCTCGGCGAAGAAAAAATTGAGGTTATTTCCACTCCCGGTCACACCGTGGGCAGTGTGTGTTACAAAACAGATAAATATATTTTTTCCGGTGATACGCTTTTTAACCGCGGTATAGGCAGAACAGACTTCCCGGGAGGAAGCATGGAGGAAATCCTCAATTCAATTAAAAAGCTTTATGCTCTTGAGGGTGATTACAGAGTTTTCCCCGGTCACGGCGGCGAAAGCACCCTGAGCTTTGAAAGAGAAAACAATCCTTACACAAGAGGTCTTTAAAATGTACCTTATTATCAAAAACCATAAATTTCAATATGAAACAGAAAATCTCTTGAGGGTATTTTTCCCCGAAAAGATAACCGTAAGTGAAGAATTGCCCGAGGAAGGTGATTACTGCCTTACAGAGCTCGACGGTAATCTTATCACGGTTAAAATCCGCATTGGTGAAAAAGAGCTTTGCCAAAGCAGAAAATACCCGTTAACCGATAAAGTGAACGGCGAAACCGATGAGTCTTATCTTGAAAGAAAGCTCGCTCTTGCTATGTTTGAGCTTCTGACTGACTTGACGGGTTATAAGCCCCCGTGGGGCATACTCACGGGTGTGAGGCCCGCAAAGCTAATGAGCAATCTTATCAGAAAATACGGTGAGCTCTGGACCTTGCCTTATTTTATCAATGAGCTTCGGGTCAGTGAGGAAAAGACGAAGCTCGCTCTGAGTGTTGCATATAAAGAAGAGGATATCACCGAAAGGTCACGTCCCGATTCCTATTCTCTTTATATTTCCGTGCCTTTTTGTCCTACGAGATGCAGCTATTGCTCGTTTATATCCCATTCCAACGAGAGTGCAAAAAAGCTTATTCCTCAGTATGTTGAAAAGCTTTGTGAAGAGCTTGAGATTACCGCCCGTATCGCTGACGGTCTCGGGCTCAGACTCGAGAGTATTTATATCGGCGGCGGCACACCTACCGTGCTTACTGCCCCTGAGCTTAAAAGATTAACCGATACCGTCAGTGCAAATTTTGATGTTGCATCGGTAAAGGAATACACCGTTGAAGCCGGCAGACCCGATTGCACCGATGAGGAAAAGCTTAAGGTTTTAAAAAGCTGCGGATGCACAAGAATCAGTATTAATCCGCAGACCTTTAACGATAATGTGCTTGAAGCAATCGGCAGAAACCATACCGCACAGATGACCGTCGACTGTTACAACAAAGCAAGGGAGCTCGGCTTTGACAACATAAATATGGATCTTATTGCGGGCCTTCCCTCCGATACCGTTGAATCCTTTGAGCAAAGTCTCAGTCAGGCAATTGCAATGAACCCGGAAAATATCACCGTTCATACTCTTGCTCTCAAGCGTTCATCAAATATCGTCACCGAAAGCAGACAGACTAATTCCGCTTTTGCAGTGACCGAAATGCTTGAAAGAACACAGCCTATGCTGCTTTCGGCAGGGTATTATCCCTATTATATGTACCGTCAGAGCAAGTGTCTCGGCAACCTTGAAAATGTGGGCTGGGCAAAGCAGGGTAAGGATTGCCTTTACAACGTCTATATGATGGAAGAATGCCATACGGTTCTCGCCGTGGGCGCAGGTGCGGTAATCAAGCTCAAGGCTCCTGAGGGAACGGAAATTGAACGTATATTCAACTATAAATATCCTTACGAATACATAAGCGGCTTTGATGAAATCGTGAGACGTAAGGCTTACATAAGCGAGTTTTACAGAAAATTTACCGTCAGGGACTGCTGATACTCTTGACGGCTGAATAACAATAGTATATACTACAATGCGGCGTTGTCGCTTGTTAAATCATAAAGGAGATGATAATGTGGCAGAAAGAAAAAAGCAGTCCCTTCTTACGGGTGCAGGTGTTCTTGCCATTGCGACCATACTTGTTAAGCTTATAGGTGCGGTCTTTAAAATTCCTATAAATAACCTTCTCGGAACAGAGGGCTACGGATATTTCACAGGTGCTTACGCGGTTTACACACCGCTTTATGCTATTTCCATGGCGGGTCTTCCTGTTGCGGTGTCAAAGCTTGTTTCACAGAATATGGAGCTTGGCAGAATCAAGGATGCAAAGGCGATTTTCAAGGTAGCACAGAAGATGTTCTTCCTTGTGGGCGTTGTCGGTATGCTTATCCTTATGGCTATTGCAATTCCCTATTCAAACTTCAATGAAGCGCCGATGAATTACATAAGTATTTTTGCAGTCGCTCCCTGTGTGCTTTTCTGTTGTATGATGTCCTCCTTCAGAGGCTATTACGAGGGTCTTAACAATATGACCCCCACAGGTGTTTCTCAGGTTATTGAGGCACTTGTCAAGCTTATTTTCGGTCTGAGTGCCACCTATGTGTTTATGAAGGCTACAGTTTCTTATTACGAAAAGAATGCAGCCGGCGGAGCGGTAAAGCTTTTCGGTGTTGAGGTAACAACTGAGGCTGAGGCTCTTGCGGCTATTTATCCTTATGCGGCGGCGGTTGCTATTCTCGGTGTTACTCTCGGCTCTGCCTTCGGTCTTGTTTATCTTTATATCAGATACAAGAGAAAGGGCTTCGGCTTTACAAGAGAAGAGCTTGTCAATTCACCTGAGGCAAAAAGCAACAAGGATATTATGAAGGCACTTCTTGCCATTTCAATACCTGTTGCGGCGGCGTCTCTTGTTACAAATATCAGTAACCTTATTGACGATATCACAATCAGAAGCAGACTTGTAACTGCACTCAGCGAGGGCTTTGATGTCGTTAAGGGTATGTATCTTGACACTCTTACAGTTGATAAAACCCTTGACGAAAATATTTCCACATATCTTTACGGTATGCACGGCTCTGTTATTAACATCAAAAACCTTATCCCTTCACTTACACTTGTGCTCGGCATAAGCGCCATCCCCGTGCTTTCAAAGGCGTGGACGGCTAAGAATAAGCAGGATATCAAGGTTTGCATCGAATCAGCACTCAGAGTTGCAATGCTTGTGGCTATGCCTGCAGGTGTCGGTATCGCGGTTCTTTCCGAGCCCATACTCAACCTTCTTTACGGCAGCGGAAACGAGTATTTTGCTCCCTCCGCGGCATTTATGATGACAGTATACGGTCTTGCTGTACCTCTCTTTGCCTTGGCTTCACCTCTTACCAATATGCTTCAGGCTGTGGGTAAAACGAAGGTGCCCATTGTTACAATGGCTATAGGCGGTGTGATAAAGGTTACTCTTAACTTTATACTTATCGCAAACCCCGAAATCAATATCAAGGGTGCCTGTATCAGCTCAACAGTCTGCTATCTTGTGATGGTTGCAATCAATATATTACAGCTCACAAGAGCGGCGGGTGTAAAGCTCAATTACAAGTCAGTTTTTATCAAGCCCTTTATAGCCTCACTGTTCTGTGGTTTGGGTGCATGGCTCGGAAACTACCTTTTAGTTGATGTTTTAGGTGTTCAGAGCCGCCTTACAACTGTTATTGCAGTTTGCTGCGGCGGTGCATTTTATGTTGTTGCCATCCTTCTTGTCAAGGGTATCGCAAAAGATGACGTAGAAATGCTTCCAAAAGGAGAAAAAATTGCAAAAGTCCTTGCAAAATTTGGAATTTTAGGGTAAAATAGTCGTATGAGGTTTTTTTATGACAGATTTTAATTTTAAAGAAAGATATTCCATTGAGGATCTGCTTGAGATAATGAAAATTCTCCGTGCTCCCGGAGGTTGCCCCTGGGATGCTGAGCAGACTCACGAGAGTATAAAAAAGGATTTCATTGAGGAAACCTATGAGGCCATTGAGGCAATCAACAAAAAGGATAAGGTTCTTCTTGAGGAGGAGCTCGGAGACGTTCTTCTTCAGGTTGTTTTCCATTGTGAAATTGAAAGAGCAGCAGGTTCTTTTGATTTTTCAGATGTTACCGACGGAATCTGTAAAAAGCTTATTGAACGCCATCCTCATGTTTTCGGTGAGGTAAAGGTTTCGGGTACCGATGAGGTGCTTTCAAACTGGGACGACATCAAGCGCAAAAGCAAAAATCAGAAAACCCAGGGCAGTTCAATGCTTAAGGTGCCCAAGGAGCTTCCCGCTCTTATGAGAGCACAGAAGCTTCAGTCCAAGGCTAAAAAAGCAGGCTTTGACTGGGATGATATGAGCGGTGCCTTTGATGCTCTCGAAAGTGAAATCAGGGAGCTCAGACAGGCCATAGCCGAAAACAATCAGACCTCTGTTGAGGATGAACTCGGCGACGTGCTTTTCTCTGCGGTCAATATATCGAGGTTTATCGGTGTTGATTCCGAAGAGGCTCTCACGAAGTCAAACGAGAAATTCATAACACGCTTTCTTGAGGTTGAAAGACTTGCAGCTCAAAGAAATATCGACATGAAAAATACGCCGATAGATGAGCTTGACGAGCTCTGGAAGGAAGCGAAAAACAATTTAGTATCCAATCGGGAATAAACCCGTGGAAAATATAATATCTATGGAGGATAAAAAAATGAATAAAACCGAACTTATCAGTGCAGTAGCAGCTAAGGTTGAAATCACAAAGAAGGATGCAGACAAGGCTGTAGCAGCAGTTCTCGCTTCAATCGAAGAAGCTCTTGCAAAGGGCGAAAAGGTTCAGCTTATCGGCTTCGGTACTTTCGAAGTTAAGGAAAGAGCAGCAAGAACAGGTCACAACCCCCACACCGGCGAAGCTATCGAAATCGCTGCTTCCAAGGTTCCTGCTTTCAAGGCAAGCTCAACTCTTAAGAACGCAGTAAAATAATTAAGTTTTACAATAAAGGGACTGCGATGCAGTCCTTTTTATTTGGAGGTACTATGCGACTTGACAAATATCTTAAGGTGTCCCGCCTTATAAAAAGAAGAACCATTGCCAATGAGGTCTGCGATGCAAAAAGAGTCACCGTCAACGGAAAAATTGCAAGAGCGTCCTACGATGTCAAGCAGGGCGATATCATCGAAATCCAGATGGGTGAAAATCTTCTTAAGGCTGAGGTGCTTATCGTCACGGAACACGCCACCAAAAACGATGCGGGACTTATGTATAAGATAATAAAGTAATATTTTTACCGTAAAAATAATACAATAGCAGAAGAGAGGTGTTTCCTTCTTCTGCTTTTTCATTTTTACGGAGGTTTTATTATGAATGAAAACAAAGATAAGCTTATAATTCCCCATAACCTGACTTTAAAAGAAAGAAGCAGTCTCACCGTAACGGGAGTCACGGATGTGGATTCCTTTGATGAGGTTACCGTTGTGGCTTATACCGATATCGGTGAGCTGACAATAAAGGGAGAGGAGCTTCATATAAACAAGCTCAACACAGAAACAGGGGAGCTTTTTATTGAGGGCAAAATATCTTCTCTTTCTTATCTTGATGAGGAGCCGAGAAGCACATCCTTTTTTTCAAAGGTGTTCAGATGACCTACTCAGAGCCGCTTATAAATCAGATAAGCTGTTTTCTCACCTCGGTGGGCTTCGGCTTTGTTATGTGTCTTTTATATATGAGCGTCAGACTGCTTTTCCGCGTAATAAGCAAGAAGCCTTGGGCGGTAATGACGGGCGACGGCGCTTTTGTTATTCTTGCGTCCTTCATATCCTTTTTCTTTATGATAATCAGCAATAACGGACTGGTAAGGCTAAATCTCATAATAGGTCAGGCTCTCGGCGGTGCGGTAATGTATTTTGCCGTGGGCAGATTTTTAATGAAATATCTGTTTATTATCTGCGATGCATTGCACAGTGTTATTTTTAATATTCTTTATCCTGTAAGGGTCTATATAAAAGCCTTTTGCAATGTTATTAAAAAGCTTTTAAAGCTGTCTGTGAAAATTTTATCAAAAAATAACGAAAAAAGTGAAAGAAGACCGAGAAAATTTAAAAATATTGCAAAAATACACTTGAAATCTGAAAATAAATAAGTATAATTAAATGTAAGTATTGATAAAATTACAGTCAGAGGGTGAAACAGTGGCAGTCAGAGATTTTGCAAGTGCTAAAAAGAGCAGCAAAAGGTTCAGACCGAGCAAAACACGTATCTTAATAGTAGTTGCCGTTGTTGCACTTTTCGGTGTAATGGTTTTCGGTTGTATTCTGCCCAACTATGCCAAGGCGTCGGAATACAAGGAGGAAACGGCTCAGATTCTTGATAATAAGGCAACACTTGATTCGGAAAGCACAATGCTTCTTGATTCACTTGACCATCAGGATGAGCTGTTTGAAAAGATTGCAAGAGAAGAATACGGCTATTGTAAACCCGGCGAAAAGGTGTTTTACAGTTCTTCTTTCGGTGAATAAATTTTAGGAGGATAACATCTTTTTATGCTCGAAATCGGCGCTATTGTAGAAGGTAAAATTACAGGACTTACAGCATTCGGTGCTTTCGTGAGTCTTCCCGACGGAAAAAGCGGTATGGTACATATTTCAGAGGTTTCAAATACCTTTGTCAAGGATATCAAGGAATTTCTCAAGGAAGGCCAGGAAGTAAAGGTCAAGGTTGTTTCAATCAGCGAAGAAGGCAAAATCAGCCTTTCTATCAAGAAGGCAACCGACACCCCCGCTGAAGAAAAGCCGAAGTTTAATAACCGTCAGAATCGCTCTTCGGAAAGACCCAGAGCAAACGTATGGCAGGGTCAGACTAAGCAGCAGCCCAAGGAAGCAATGTCCTTTGAGGAAATGATGGCACAGTTTAAGGCAGTCAGCGATGAAAAGATGTCAGATCTCAAGCGTTCAACCGAGTCAAGGCAAGGCTCAGGCAGACGCGGAAGATAAGATAATATTTAATGCACTCCGTAAGGGGTGCATTTTTTATGTGAACAAAGGAACAGTGCAACAGTGAAACAGTATTTTCCATAAAGTTCTTATTTATTTTTTTTACAAACTCTTTTTTATACTGTTCTTTGTTCCTTTGTTGCAAAGGTGGTAAAAACCCGCATAAACACTGAGAAAATCACTGCAACAATAGCTGCAACAGTGATGCAACAGTATGTCAGACTGTTGCATTTTTTCAGTTTCTTTTTTCGCTTTCGCATATCCGTACACGTCATCGCATATAAATAAACCGTATAAATTGGGAAAAGAGGACAGCAAGATGACAAATATTTATAATTCTATAGCAACCCGTACCGGCGGTGATATTTACATCGGCGTGGTAGGACCTGTCCGCACGGGTAAATCTACTCTTATTAAAAGGCTTATGGATGTTGCGGTGCTTCCCGAGATTAAGGATGAGTCGGTCAGAAGCAGAGCAACCGATGAGCTTCCTCAGTCTTCGGGCGGCAGAACGATAATGACAACCGAGCCGAAATTTATTCCCGAAAATGCGGTGGAGCTTGAAATAGATGAGGGGACACGGGTGAGCCTCAGGCTCATTGACTGTGTAGGTTATATTGTTCCCGGTGCAATCGGGTACATAGAGGACAGTCAGCCCCGCATGGTCAGAACTCCCTGGTATGACAAAGAGATTCCCTTTAATATGGCGGCTGAAATAGGCACGCGTAAGGTTATAACCGAGCATTCGACTATCGGCCTTGTTGTTACAACCGACGGATCAATAGGAGAAATAGGCAGAGATGACTATATCGAGGCTGAGCAAAGGGTAATTAATGAGCTCAAGGAAACCGGAAAGCCCTTCGTTGTTCTTCTCAACAGTAAGCACCCCACATCGCCCGAATGCAGAGAGCTCGGCAAACAGCTCACTGAAAAATACGGCGTTGCGGTCAAGCCCGTTGATTGCCGAGGCCTCAGTGAAGAAGAAATAAACTCAATTTTCACAGAGGTGCTTTATGAGTTTCCCATCAGTGAAATTCAGCTTGATTTCCCTCATTGGATTACCAGACTCGACAGAGAGCATAATATTCGCAAGGAGCTTTTTGATTCTGTAAAGGGTGCCGCCGCAAAGCTTGAGAAGGTCAGAGATGCACATACCTTCGCCTCGGATATTTCTCACACAAGCTGGGCTTCCGATTGCTGCATAAGCAACATCGATCTTTCCTGCGGCTGTGTTCAGGTTAAAATATCAACACCCTCCGAGCTTTTTTATAAGGTGCTGACCGAAAAAACGGGAACTCAGATAGATGACGAGCAGCAGCTTATGAATACCCTTACAGAGCTTGTGGGTGTAAAGAAGGATTATGAAAGATTCAGAGTTGCACTTGAGGAGGTAGAAAAGACGGGCTACGGGATTGTTATGCCGACCATGGATGAGCTCAGCCTTGAGGACCCTGAAATTATGAAGCAGGGCGGCAGATACGGAGTACGGCTTAAGGCGTCTGCTCCATCGATTCATATGCTGAAAGCAAACATAACAACCGAGGTTGCGCCGATTGTGGGCACCGAGAGTCAGTCTGAGGAGCTTATTATGTATCTTCTCAAGGAATTTGAGGAGGACCCGAAAAAAATATGGGAATCCAACATCTTTGGCAAAACTCTCAACAGTCTCGTCAATGAGGGGCTTCACAATAAGCTTTATAAAATGCCTGCTGAGGCAAGAATGAAGCTTCAGGAAACCCTTGAAAGAGTAATAAACGAGGGCTGCAGCGGTCTTATCTGCATTATAATATAAAAGCAAGGCGTTGTATCTGTTGATACAACGCCTCAAATTTTATATACCGAAAAGTCTTTTTGCATTTTCATTACAGATATCAATGAGCTGCTGAGTGTCAATGCCCTTGATTTCTGCAATTCTTTCAGCCGTGTAAGCAATATGAGCCGAGTCACATCTTTTGCCCCTGTAGGGCACGGGGGTCATATAGGGAGCATCTGTTTCAAGCAAAAGTCTGTCGAGAGGGAGCATTCTTGCAACCTCAACAGGCTTTACCGCATTTTTAAAGGTAACCGCACCGCCCATACCGATATGCATACCGAGCTTCAGGATTTCCTTAGCCATTTCTGCCGAGCCCGAGAAGCAATGTACAACGCCCTTGGGCTTATACTTCTTAAGAAGGTTCATTGTGTCCTCGTGAGCCTCTCTGTCGTGGACAATAATCGGAAGGTCGAGCTCATTTGCAAGACTAATCTGTCTTTCAAAAACCTCAATCTGTCTTTCACGGGGTGAAAAATCATAGTGATAGTCAAGTCCGATTTCACCCACAGCGATAACCCTTTGGTTTTTGTAAAGCTCTGCGATTTTAAGAAGGTCACTTTCGGTTGCTTCCTCTGCCTCGTGAGCGTGAACGCCCAATGCCGCATAAACGAAACCGTACTTTTCGGCAAGCGCAAGAGTGGTCAGTGAGCTTTTCAGGTCGCAGCCGCAGTTGACTATATGGCTTACACCCTTTGAAGAGAGCGAGGTTAAAAGCTCATCTCTGTCCTCGTCAAATCGACTGTCGTCATAGTGGGCGTGAGTGTCAAAAATATTACAGTACATTATCTTACCTTTGAGCCTGCGGGGATTCCGTCAACGAAAACAACCTTTACATCCTCTTCACTGCAGTCGGCGGCAAGAATCATACCCTGACTCTCAACACCGCAAAGAACTGCAGGCTTAAGGTTAGAAACAACAATGATGCTCTTACCGATAAGGTCCTCGGGCTTATACCATTTTGCAATGCCTGATGCAACTGTTCTGGGTGTGCCTGTGCCGTCGTCAAGGGTGAGCTTAAGAAGCTTCTTTGCGCGCTTAACAGGCTCACAGTCGGTAATTTTGGCTACACGAAGGTCAACCTTTGCAAAATCGTCAATAGCAATCTTGGCAACGCCTTCGATTTCTTCCTTCTTTTGTTGCTGAAGAGTTTCTTCATAGCTCATTTCCTTAGCGGCTGCCTGCTGAGCCTCAATATCAGCCATAAATTTTTCAGCATCAATACGTGCAAAGAGGGGAGTAGCGGTGCCAACCTTGTTTCCCGCCTTGAGAGCGCCGAATTCAGCGAGGCTGTCATAGGTAGCGATGTCGCAGTTTATCTGCTCAAGGATAGCCTTAGAGGTGTCGGGCATGAAGGCTGAAATAAGAACAGAAATATATCTGATACCTTCAAGAAGATTATAAAGCACTGTACCGAGTCTGCCTTTGTTTGCTTCGTCCTTTGCGAGAGCCCATGGAGCGGTTTCGTCAATGTATTTGTTGCAACGCTTTGCAAGGTTGATAACTGCTTCAACTGCATCTGCGATGTGATATGAAGCCATCTTGCTGTCAACTGTCTTGACAGTTTCGAGAGCGAAAGCCTTAAGCTCTTCGTCGAGTGCGTCCGGGCAGTCGGGGCTCATAACAGTGCCCTCGAAGTACTTGTTTGTCATGGCAACCGTTCTGTTTACAAGGTTGCCGAGAGTGTTTGCAAGGTCGGAGTTGAATCTTTCGATGATGTTTGAATATGAGATTGAGCCGTCGTTTGCGTGGGGCATTTCTGAAAGAAGGTAATATCTTGTAGCATCGACGCCGATAAGCTTTGAAAGCTCGTCAGCATAGATAACGTTGCCCTTTGACTTGCTCATCTTATCCTCGCCGAAAAGAAGCCAGGGATGACCGTAAACCTGCTTGGGAAGCTCCTCGCCGAGAGCCATAAGCATAATGGGCCAATAGATTGTGTGGAAGCGCACTATATCCTTACCGATGATGTGAACGTCTGCAGGCCAGTATTTCTTATACTGCTCACTGCTGCCGTCGGGGTCATAGCCCATAGCGGTGATGTAGTTTGAAAGAGCGTCAATCCATACGTAAATAACGTGTCTGTCATCAAAGGAAACGGGAATGCCCCATTTGAAGGAGGTACGTGAAACACAGAGGTCCTGAAGTCCCGGCTTGATGAAGTTGTTGAGCATTTCCTTCTTACGGCTTTCGGGATAAATGAAGTTATCGTTTGCTTCAATATATTCCTCAAGCTGCTTCTGATACTTTGACAGACGAAGGAAATAAGCCTCCTCCTTAGCCTTTGTAACCTCTCTGCCGCAGTCGGGGCATTTGCCGTCTACAAGCTGAGATTCTGTCCAGAAGGATTCGCAGGGAGTGCAGTAAAGTCCCTCGTATTCACTCTTGTAGATATCGTCCTGATCATGAGCTTTTTAAATATTTTCTGAACAACCTTTTCGTGATAGTCGTCGGTTGTTCTGATAAACTTATCGTAGGTGGTGTTGAGGGTGTCGCAGATACCTCTGATTTCGCCTGCAACATTGTCTACGTACTCCTTGGGGGAGATACCTGCAGCCTTTGCGTATTCCTCAATTTTCTGACCGTGCTCGTCGGTACCTGTGAGGAAAAATACATCATAGCCCTGAAGTCTCTTATATCTTGCAATAGCATCGGTGAGAACGATTTCATAGCTGTTACCGATGTGGGGCTTTCTTGATGTATATGCAATAGCGGTAGTTATATAAAACTTGCCCTTATTCATATGTTTCATCTTCCTTTCAAAAAGAATTAATTCAAATTATTTTACCAATTTTTAATAGTATTTGTCAATAGAAATTGAATATCAGATGATATAAAATCCCTCCGACTGTCAGTTGTCGGAGGGTAATGCTTTTAATATTCGTCTACGAGACCCTTTTCGTCATAGATGAAAAG
>JAZSQD010000039.1:0-9831 GCA_045537815.1 Acutalibacteraceae bacterium
TCCCGATAGCGTAACGTCAATAGAAGAATTCGCTTTTTACACCTGCGGCAATCTGGAGTCTGTTGTGATTCCCGAAGGCGTTACAACAATAGGGCGTGATGCGTTTGCGTTTTGTTCAAAGCTTGTTTCCGTCACAATTCCTGTCGGAGTTACAAATATTGAAGACTTTGCTTTTTTTATGTGCTATGATCTTAGAAATGTAACGATACCTGACACGGTTAAAACTATTGGCAACGGTGCTTTTTCCCATTGTGAATTGATAAGCATAACAATTCCTTCAAGTGTCGAATCAATCGGCAATAATGCTTTTTACGGTAATCCTCTCACCGAGGTAATAATCTCAGAAGGTGTAAAGAGTATAGGCTCTTCTGCTTTCGAATGGTGCATGGAACTCAAGAGTGTAAAAATACCCAACAGTGTAACCGAAATAGGTTATTATGCTTTTGGTTATAGTTTTGAAGACGTTGGCGACTTTGGCAATGAAGAACATTTCACATATAAAACCGAAGGCTTCACCATCACTGCAGGTGAATGCTCTGCTGCACATAAATATGCTGATACACACGGCTTTAAGTTTATTAACGACGGCTCCAAGGACCACAGCTTTACAACAGTTACAGAAAAAGCAACCTTTGAAAAGGCCGGCAGTAAGGTTACAAGCTGTGAGTGCGGTGAAATTAAGTCAAAAGCCTCATATCCCGTAGTAACAAGCGTTACTCTTTCCACAGAAAAATACGTTTATAACGGCAAAAACAGAACGCCAAAGGTAACTGTTAAGGATAAAGAGGGCAACGTTCTCACAAAGAACGTTGATTATAAGCTCAGCGTTGCATCAAGCAGAAGCGGTATCGGCAGATATACCGTAAAGGTAACACTTATCGGCAACTACGAGGGTACGAAGAAGGTCTTCTTCTACATCCTTCCCGGTGTAACCTCAGAGGTTAAATCAACTGCAAGAACAACGTCCTCAATCAAGCTTTCATGGAAGCCGGCTAACGGAGCAAAGGGCTATAAGATTTACCGTTACAGTACCTCAAAGAAGGCTTATGTTCTTGCGGCTACAACCGAAAAAACAAGCGTTACCGTTTCAAAGCTTTATGACGGTACGAAGTATTCCTTCAGAGTAGTAACTTACGGTGAAACGGCTGCAGGCAAGCCCTATGACAGTGCAAAGTACGCTCTTATAAAGACTGCCACCTGCACCGAAACACCCACAGTAAAGCTTTCATCGACCTCAAAGGGTAAGGTGAAGGTAACCTGGTCAGAGGTAAGCGGTGAAACAGGCTACCAGGTATGGTACAGCACCTCAAAGGACGGCTCATATAAGAAGCTTTCCAACATTGCTGCCAATAAAAACGACGCAACCGCATCAGGTCTTACAAGAGGTAAAACCTACTACTTCAAGGTCAGAACCTACAAAACAACTGACAGCGGATATGTTTATTCACCATTCAGCGCGATCAAGAGCGTTAAAGTAAAATAAAAAGGACTGAAGTACAATCCTCACATCGTAAAAAACTCCGTGGTTCAATTCGAACCACGGAGTTAACTGTTTAATCAAGAATATAAAGACCCGACTTGAGCCATACGAATTCCTTGCCCATAACATTGATGTATTTATACACCTTTTCGTTAAAAATACGGTAGTCTCTTACCGAGTTTGTCTGAATGTTCAATGAACGGATTTTTCTTGAGCCCTGATTGCAGATGTAAAGGTTATTGCCCAAAAGGTTTACCGCACAGGGTCTTTCAAAGGCGGTGTTTTCGCCTCCGCCCACACGAAGAAGAATTCTGCCGTCACGAGGGGAGTATTTGATAATGGCGTTTTCGTTAGGTACGGCACACCACACATGAGCACCGTCGACTGCAATATCACACACAGGTGCACCGTGATAAGTGAGCTGAGAAGCAACATTGAGTGAGCCGTCTGTATTGAAAATATTATATTCTCCGTTGGGGAAAATTGCCATAATTCGGTTGTCGCTGAGAACACCTACATCGCAGGAAACATAGTCACCGAGCTGTTGGGCAATTTCCTCATATTCATAGCCGAATTTAATTTTAAGAAAGATGGATTTTTTGATGGGTGTGAACTTATCGTTTACCGCATCGTAACCGAAAAAGCTTGCCTTGAGTCTGCCGTCGGGAGTGGCACTTCTGGTGGCAAAAACGAATCCCTTCTTAAAGGGAGTGATATTAAGTATTTCACCGGAGAAAACATTTTCCATTTTTACAGTTCCTTTCGTGAAAATAATCCTTTTGCATATAACATTCTTCATAATATAATACAATATTTTTTGTCGAAGGTCAAGTGAGAATTGCTTATAATTTCTAATTTAAAATGAAGCGGTTGAAAAAACAAAAATATTGGTCTGTTACATATAAAAACCTTTGCATAATGTTGACAAAAACTGATATTTAAAGTACAATATTTAAGTAAATTTAATGGGTGGAATCTCGCTTTTTCGCCTGTTAAAGCAAGGAGGAAACAGAAAATATGAAAGAAAAATTAATTCTGGCTCTTGATCAGGGAACTACCAGCTCCCGTTCTATTGTCTTTGACAAAAAAGGTAACATTATAGCCAAGGCTCAGAATGAGTTCGAGCAGATTTATCCCAAGGCAGGCTGGGTAGAGCACGACCCGCTCAACATCCTTTACAGTCAGCTCAATTCCATTACATCCGTTCTTCGCTCGGGTAAGTTTTCTGCCAAGGACATCGCAGGTATCGGCATCACTAACCAGCGCGAGACCACAATCCTGTGGGACAGAGCAACAGGTAAGCCCGTTTATAATGCAATCGTTTGGCAGTGCAGAAGAACTGCCGATATGTGTGAAGAAATCAAAAAGGATGAGAAACTGTGCGAATATATTAAGGAACACACAGGTCTTATCGTTGACGCCTATTTCTCAGCAACAAAAATCAGATGGATTATCGATAATGTACCCGGAGTAAAGGCTCTTGCAGAAGCAGGTCAGCTCCTTTTCGGCACTGTTGAAACCTGGCTTATCTGGAACCTTACAGGCGGAAGAGTACATGTTACCGATTATTCAAACGCATCAAGAACAATGCTCTTTGACGTTGATAAATTACAGTGGGATGAATATCTCTGTGAAAGACTCGGCATACCTATGGGTATACTTCCCACGCCCGTGCCTTCAAGCAAGGTTTACGGTTGGGTTGCAAGCGGTGTTATCGGTATTGAAGAGCTTGAGGGTGTTCCCATCTGCGGTGCTATCGGCGACCAGCCCTCAGCACTTTTCGGTCAGGCTTGCTTTGATGCAGGTATGTCAAAGAACACCTACGGTACAGGATGCTTCCTGCTTATGAATACAGGTGAAAAGCGTGTAACCTCTAAGAACAGCCTTCTTACAGGTGTCGCATGGAGCCTTAACGGAAAAACCACATATTCAATTGAAGGCTCAGCCTTTAATGCAGGCTCTGTAATCAAATGGCTTCGTGATGAGCTTCAGCTTATTGACAGCCCCAAGAGATGTGACGAGCTTGCTGAAAGTGTACCTGATGCAAACGGTTGCTATCTCGTCCCTGCATTCACAGGTCTCGGCGCACCCTACTGGGATATGTATGCAAGAGGCTGTATTGTCGGTCTCACAAGAGGCGTAAACAGAAAGCATATCGCAAGAGCAGTTCTCGAATCAATCACATATCAGATGACCGACCTTCTCGAAGCTATGAAGGATGACTCGGGTATTGACATCTCTGAGCTTCGTGTTGACGGCGGTGCTTCTGTCAGCAACATTATGATGCAGATTCAGGCAGATATGGCTCAGGTTAAGGTTGACAGACCCAAAACTGTTGAAACCACCGCACTCGGAGCCGCTTATCTTGCAGGTCTTGCCGTCGGAGTATGGGAAAACCTTGAGGACATTCAGCAAAACCGTGAAGTTGACAAAATCTTTACACCCGAAATGCCGCTTGAAGAGAGAAATTTCAAGTATGCCGGATGGAAAAAAGCAGTTACCCGTGCTATGAACTGGGAAGAAAAAGAATAAAATTGGCCTTAAGACGCTGATTTATGGTAATAATAAAATGTAAATATTTTATAGGAGTGAATTAAAATGCCTAAAATGATCCTTGATTGGAAAACAACACACGACTTTATCAAAGACGCTTTCATCGGTGTCGGCGTACCCGCTGACGAAGCTGAAATCGTAACCGACGTTCTTCTTGAATCTGACAGACGCGGTATCGAATCACACGGCTGTAACCGCTTTAAGCCCGTTTACATCGACCGTATCCATGCAGGAATTCAGTTCCCTACAACCAATTTTGAAATCCTTAAGGAAACCGAAACAACAGCAGTTGTTGACGGGCATCACGGTATGGGTCAGGTTATCGGCTATAAGGCTATGAGCATGGCTATCGAAAAGGCTAAGAAATACGGTATGGGTATGGTTACGGTTCGTAACTCAACACATTACGGTATCGCAGGCTACTACACCACAATGGCAACAAAGGCAGGCTGCATCGGTATGACCGGTACAAACGCACGTCCTTCAGTTGCTCCCACACTCGGTGTTGAGGGTATGTTCGGTACTAACCCCTTCACTCTCGGTGTACCTACTGACGAAGAATTTGACTTTAACTTTGACTGTGCAACATCAATTACACAGAACGGTAAGGTCGAATACTATGCAAGAATCGGTGAGGATATCCATCCCGGTACAGTTATCGACCTTGAGGGTAATCCTGTAGAAGGTGATTCAGGTGAGGCTCTCAAAAAGATTCGTCAGGGCACAGCAGCTCTTACCACTCTCGGCGGTATCGGTGAAGCACTCGGAGGCTACAAGGGCTACGGCTTTGCTCTTTTCGTAGAATTTCTTTCATCAATCCTTCAGGACGGTATGTACGGTAAGGATCTTGACGGTAAGGATACAGAAGGCAATATCCGTCCCTATCATCTCGGACACTTCTTTATCGCTATCGATACCAATCACTTCCTCGGCGAAGAAATCGCAAGAAAGAAGGCAGGCGATATCATCCGTTCAATGAGAGCTTCCAAGAAGGCTCCCGGTGAAGAGAGAATCTACACTGCAGGTGAAAAGGAATACGAAATCTGGCTTCAGAGAAAGGATAGCGGTGTTCCCATCAACGAATCAGTTCAGGCTGAAATGAACAAGGTTCGCGAAGACCTCGGTCTTACACAGTATACATTCCCCTGGGATAAATAATTAAAACTTTACCGACATTCCGCAGGTATTTCAGCCGGCGGAATGTTGTGCTTGAAAAATGCACAAGGAGAATAAAATGAAAAAGGTTGATTTTAAAACCTGCCTGAGAATCGGTATAACCGTATTTGCGGTTTATCTTTGCATTTATTACTGGCCATCTTTTTCCGGCTTTGTCAAGGGAGTTACAGGCGCGGTGATGCCTGTTCTTGTGGGCGCGGTTATGGCTTATCCCCTCAATATATTAATGAGCTTTTATGAAAGACATTTTTTTCCGAAAACACAGAAAAGGCTTATAAAGGCGGCAAGAAGAGGTGTTTGTCTTACTTTGGCATATCTCAGTCTTGTAGCGGTTGTAGCGATTGTTACTGCTCTTGTTGTGCCTCAGCTTACAAACTGTATCAAGCTTCTTATTGATGAGATTCCGATATTTTATGAGGCGATAGTTGAAAAGCTTGCTGAGTTTGATTTTGTGCCCGAAGATATTATTGATATGCTTTCAAAAATCGACTGGCAATCTAAGAGCAGTGAAATAATCTCTACCGTCACCAGCGGTATCGGAAATGTTATGGGTGTTGTGGCTTCAACGGTGACAACGGTTGTCAGCGGTGTTACCACCTTCGTTCTTGCAATAATCTTTTCTGCTTATGTACTTTCCGGCAAGGAAAAGCTCGCTTCTCAGTTCAGAAAAATTTCAAAAAGATATATTCCTGCAAAAATAAATGAAAAAATCTTTTATGTTATGAATATAGCCGACGACTCCTTCCACAAGTTTATTGTTGCTCAGTGCACCGAGGCTCTTATTCTCGGCTCACTGTGTACAATAGGCATGCTTATATTCCGTCTGCCCTATGCGGTTATGATCGGTACGGTTATATGTGTAACAGCGTTTATTCCTGTGGTCGGCGGTCTTATAGGCGGTGGCATAGGAGCCTTCCTTATTCTGATGGAGTCACCCTCTAAAGCATTGATTTTCCTGATATTACTGATTTTACTTCAGAATTTCGAAGGAAATATAATATACCCCAAGGTCGTCGGCTCCTCAATGGGTCTTCCCAGTCTCTGGGTTCTTGCAGCGGTTACCGTGGGCGGAACTCTATTTGGTATGCTGGGTATGCTTATAGGTGTTCCCGTTGCAGCGACTCTTTACAGACTTATCAAAAACGATGTCGATAAAAACACACCGCCTGATAATACGGTGCAGGAGGAAACCCCTCAGACGGATGACGAACCTGTTTTAACTTAATAAAAAATGTCGGTACTCAACCTGAATACCGACGTTTTTCTTTTATATTGCTTTTTTTCTTGTTGTTTTCACAGTCACTTCATTGAGAATCCACAAGCCGATACAAAGTGATGAGAGAACGAAAGGTGTGATTCTGAAGGTAGTTGAGGTGGCAATATAGCCGTAAATAAGCTGAACGCCGAAGCCTATTGCATAAGCACCACCCATATGGAAGCCTGTAATATCTGCTGAATATGCCGCTCCGAATCTGTCGGGAATACTGTGAAGAACACTCGGAAAAACGGGACCAAAGCCGATACCTATGAGAAGAAGGCCTAAAAGAGAGCTTTCTCCGATAGGCAGAGCAAACATAATAATGCCCGCGAAGGAAAGGATAATGCCACCTCTTATAAGGTTATTGTCCGACATTTTTACCGAAACGAAGCCTGCGATAATTCTTCCGACCATGATACCGCCGTAATAAAGCGAAACCCATTTGGCGGCATCCTCGGGTGCCATGTCAAAAACGTTGACTGCGTAAGTTGCGCACCAGGTGCCGAGGAGAAATTCCATGCTGCAGTAAGCGGCAAGGGAAAGAATACCCGAGGGTACGCCTTTGATTTTCAATATTTCAGTAAGCTTGAGCGGCTTTGAGCTTTGGGCTTCCTCTTCGCCTAAATCACCTTTTTCAATTTGTTTCCACTTTTTAAGTGAAATAAGCACGATTATAGCTATAGCAAGCTGCATAGCGGCAACAATACGGTATCCGTTTCGCCATTGACCTTCACCGTCACCTAAGAAAGAAGACATAATCATCGGGCTGAGCGTAACGCCTACACCCCAGAAGCAATGAAGCCAGTTCATATGCCGAGCCTTATAGTGAAGAGAAACAAAATTATTAAGTCCCGTATCAATAGCACCCGCACCGTAGCCCATAATTACAGAAAAAATCATCATAACCGTAAGGTTGGGCGAAATACTTATGCCAAAAAGACCTGCGGCTGTAAGAAGGATGGAAAAGAAGGTTACTTTACTCGTTCCGAATTTTCTTATTAAGGTGCCTGCAACAAAGCTGACTCCGCCTGTGCAGACACTTACAATAATGCCGTAAACAGAGGCGAAGCTCTCACTTACACCGAATTCGTTATGCACCACGGGCCATACAACACCAAAAAGTGAATCGGGAAGCCCGAGAGAAATAAAAACTATAAAAATTACTGTAAGAATAAGTATCATATTTTCAACTCCTTATGCTCACGGTTTAATTATGATTATATAAATAAACAGAGGTTAAATATATAACAATTACGTTGTTTTTATTAAAAAAGCGTTGTATTTTTTCGACGCCGAATGTATAATATCATTGGTGATTGTTATGGAAAATAAATTAACTGCATTTTTAGAAAATATTGAGGTTTTGCCCATTGGTGATAATGCTCTTTTCAGCCGAAGAGAAAACGAAACTGCTCACACCGCATACTGTACAGAGGTCATGCTGTATTCTGCAATAAGACAGGGAGACATCGAAGCACTGAAAGAAATGCTAAGCAATACGGCAAGCAGAAGGCTTGTTATGGGCAGACTTTCACCCGATGACTTGAGACAGATGCAGTATTGGGCTGTATGCTGTGTAACTCTGGCGACCAGATATGCAATAGAGGGCGGTCTCGACGAGGTGACTGCATACTGCTTTTCCGATGACTGTATACTGAAAATTGACAAAATGGTTTCAGTCGGTGAAATACTTGACTATCTGGTTGAAAGAGGCTTCAGGCTTACGGATATGGTTGCTCAATCAAAAAAACAAAGGGAATATTCCCACGATGTAAGAAGGTGCATAAGCTACATAAATGCAAATCTTCATAAAAAAATCACTCTTGACATTCTTTCGCGGGAGTGTAATCTCAGCAAGGACTATCTTTCGCTTAAGTTCAAAGCGGAAACAGGGCTCAGACCTTCCGATTACATAAAAAAACAAAGACTGATTGCAGGCAGGGATATGCTCAGGGAAAACCGCAGCTGTTCCGAGGTCGCTTATTATCTGAATTTCTGTTCCGAGAGTTATTTTATAAAATGCTTCAGAGAGGAGTTCGGAATAACACCCAAGAAATATATTGACCAAAATGTCTGACTAAGCTTTAATTATATCAGCTTAACTGCATAAGATAAGACCATAGGCAACCTACCTATGGTCTTTATGCTTTTTATATATCCTTATTAACTGCGATAAATGTCATTCTTTCCTGAATACTCCCGCCACCGTGGCCTGTTTTAATTCCGCCGTGGTCAGCTGTGATAATAATAAGCCAATCCTCCTGAGCATATGTATCTCTGTTTTTGATTGCATTTATAGCTTCAAGTGCATATGCATCTTCTGTTTTGAAGGCTTCCTTATACTTGGGATTGTTATGAGTAAAGCCTATATTGTGACCGGTAGAATCTGTGGGCTCATAGATTACAAATATAAAATCTGAGCAGTCCTTTTTTCTGATTTCTTCAAGTGTATAAGCGTGAGAAGCCTTGTCGTTGTCACATTTAACAAAGCCGACATTGAGTTTGTTGTCTTCACAATATTTCTTTTCCTCAAGGTAAGTTGCATCTTTTCTGTCAAAGTGACCTGCCCATTTAGTAATGAATGCGGCTGAGTCGATGATTTTTTCTTCTGTCAGTGAAGTCAGAAGGGTTTTATGCTCCATAGTTTTGGTGATATCGTTTGCGGTGATTCCGTGCTTGTTTGCCCATTTGCCTGTGAGAATTGAGCACCAGCCCGGAGCGGTTGATGTATCCTGTGTATTTCTTTCGGGGTAATTTACACCGCCGCAGTATGCGAGCTTAAGTGTACCGCCTTCTTTTGTGAGGGCTTCAATTCCGCTGCTTCCGTTCAAAATTTCAGTAAGCACATCGGCACGGCAGCCGTCATAACCTAAAACGATAGCCTTTTTATCTGTTTTTCCTTCGGGTAATTCTGCGTTGAAGTGTTTCTCAATAATATCGTAGATATAGGTCTGAGGCATCGCGTCCTCAATGGTGTTTTCAAAAGCTACAGAAGCTACATTCTGTCTGAAAAACTCCTCGGTGTCTTTGTCATCATACATATATCTTGTGAAATACAGGGTTAGTGCAGCTGCAATAATAAGCACAACGGCAACGGCCGCTAAGATTTTCTTTTTCTTCATTTTAATTCTCCTTTATATTTGTTTCTATTATGATAACACAATAAATCGATATAGTGAATATTTTTATAAAATTTTTTATTCTGTACATAAAATTCCCACCGATAAGTCAATTACCGATGGGAACTTACTTTATGATAATTTTTGCACGCGTCAGCGTATTTTACATTGCAAGGCGATATTTCGCTGAAATGTCCTTCTTAATACATTCCGCCGCCCTGAGCCATAGCCGCTGCTGCAGCTGC
>JAZSQD010000086.1:0-6317 GCA_045537815.1 Acutalibacteraceae bacterium
CACAATGCTTAAGATTATGGGCCTTGCTCAGCCTGCAGAAATGGACGGAGAAAGCATTGCTGAATAAATGCAGAATCCGGCCAAGTCGGAGGCCAAGCGGTCTTAGGAAGACAAAGGGCTATGACAACTCCTTGGCTCACAGAACGACATGGCTACGATCCGACTTCACAATGCTTAAGATTATGGGCCTTGCTCAGCCTGCAGAAATGGACGGAGAAAGCATTGCTGAATAAATGCAGAATCCGGCCCGCTGAATCTATGTTGAATCTGTTAAAGGACACCTGCCGGGTGTCCTTTTTTTGTGTATCATTCAAAATTTAATTTATTACAATTTTTTCACCTTTTTATTCAAGCTTTAGAAACAATTATATATTATAATGCGTTTTCAGATGTTATAATAAGGAAGTGAATTTATGTCCACTGAAGAAAAAAAGCCGGTTTTACCCGGTAATAATCCGTCTTCTGAAGAAAACACAACAGCCGGCTTAACAAATACACCTGTTAAAGCCGTTAAAAATACAGTAGTAAAAAAGAGAAAGCCTCATGTTATTGCCATTGCGGTTATACTTGCCGTAGTTATAGCCTTTTCGGCTTTCTTCGGTGTAATCGGTGCCGTAACCAAGGGTGAAAGCATCGACTGTAAGAGCGAAGCTGAAAAATATAACAGCAGCCGCCCCGATGCATCACATTTATACCGCGGTGCAACCAAAGCGCAGCTTAATGCTGAAATCACCAGACTCAACGACCTTATCGCACAGGCAATAGGTCAATTTGATATTAACTCTGCGCTTTACAGTGACGAGGGTATGAGTAGGATAGGCAAGCTTCTCGGTCAGTATTCGGGCAAGGAATTCGGCGAAGTGAACTTCAGATCTCTTAAAAAAGATTACCCCGATGCCCACGCTCTGCTCAACGATATGCAGTTAAGCTCAGCAAGCTGGGAGCATATACAGGTTATCCCCTTCGGCATTGAAAAGGGTGATAAGGAGGCCTTCATCAAAGCCTGCGGTGCCTTCGGTAAGTTTCTCGGTGACGAGATGATAAGTATGGCTCTTAAGGCTCCCTCTGCTTATGACGATGCACTTGTTCCCCTTCTTGAAGCCCTGCACACAGGTCCGATGCCCTCGCTTATCGGCTTCGTTCTTGAAACGGGTCTCGACGGCAGTAAAAGGGTCGAATTTCTTGTCGAAAAGGCTCTTTCGGTAATCGAACCGCTGAAGGAAGCTCCCATCGACTATCTTTGCACAATGCTCCCCGATTTTCTTGTCAATTTCAAAAAAGCAAGCGAATATATAAACAGCCGCGACCTCGGCATCAGGCTTCCCGACCCTCAGGTTATCGTAAGCTCATTATGGGAGCTTCTCGGTATGACAAATAAGCCCGTTGACCTTGAGTATCTCGCCTCCCTCGGCACTGCCGAAATTGCTGAAAGCGGTATCAACAAGGGGCAGAGAGTCGAAATCAAGGGCGACAGAGACGACGTGTTTATGTTCATTTCAGACTATATCGACCAACACGTCACCTATGAAAACAACTATGAGGCCATGGAAAAGCTTCTCACGCAGACCCTTAAGGAAATTGACCGCAACAGTGAAGCCGGCAGGTTTCTTTACGGCGATACGGTTGACAGAATGCTTGCTCTGTATGTCAAAATTGTAGCTATGAATAAAATCAAAGTCACAAACACCGATGCTGAAGCCCTTGTCAGCGAGCACAACGCTCAGACAAAGGATACCGACACAGTCTTTGAAGGCTTTATGAACAGAGAAAGTGTGGCAAGAGTAATGAGCACACTTGACTCAACCCTCGCCTCTTTTATGGCCGAAAACAAAATCGAAAATATTCTTTTCACCGACTCAATTGCAACAGCCTTCACAAAAATTACTGCTCAGTTCTGCGGTATTGATTTCGGTATAATCCCCTTCGATGCCATGAGCTACAGCTTCCCTGATGCATATAGCTATGTCAAGGCTCTGCAGAGTGAGGGAAAAACCTGGGACGATATCGGTGTTATTCCCTTCGGCATTACACCCGGTGATATGAATACCTTCATAAGGGCCTGCGGTGCGGGCGGAGAATACTTCGGTGACCTTCTCGCGCTCAACATGGTTGTTGCACCGACAATTTATGATGAAGGCTTTATTGCCGTCTCAGAAGCCTTTCATCTTGGTGCTTCCCCCGATGTTGAGGAATTTATTATAAGACACGGTGCAGACGGAGCTCTGATAATTGAGGTTGTTCTTGAGATTGTAGTCAAATCTCTTGAGCCGCTTAAAAAGGCTCCCGTTTCCTACCTTTGCACCATACTTCCCGACCTGATTTACGGCTACGGAGTTATGGCTGACTGTGCCGCCGCTAACCCTGATACGAAGCTTACGGGCCTTGAGCTTCCACCCCTTGGCGAGCTTCTTTCAAGCCTTCTCAGTGAATCGGGCATTGTTCTTCCCGAATTTGATTTTTCTAAAGTGGTTGCACTTTCTCAGGCAGCTGTGGCTGAAAGCGGTGACAGAACAGGAAAAAGAATGGAGCTTACAGGCGACAAGGAAGCTGTATTTGCCTACCTTACCGCTTATGTTATGAGCATCATTAACCACGAAAACAATGTTGAGGCAATCAGCACAACCGCAAGCAATCTTTTCGGTATCAATGCGGCTATACTGAAGGGACTGTTTTCAACCTTCAGGCTTATACTCGGTTAAAAACACTATCTGCCGGAGCGTTCAGACACCCCGGCAGTTTTTATTTTGTATATACAATTAAAAGAATTCCTTCCTTTACGCTTACACAGGCTTCCTTTCCGATAAATTCATTGCTTAAGCCCCTTGTCAGATTACTGAACATCGTTATGTTATCGGTAGTATATTTCAGGTTTTTAATCGTAACTCCCTTACTCTCATCGCTGAGGGAAAAAACAGATACATAGCCCTTACAGCCTTCAGGGAGAGTTATTTCTCCGTCGGGAAAAGCGGTAAGAACATTTTTTCCGTGATAAACCGTTCCCCTTGCTCCTTTTGAGGCGATATAGTGAAGAAGCTGGATATTACCTATAGAATGGTCGATTCTTTCACCGCCGAGAGCCCCGAAAAGAACAAATTCACGGTAGCCTCTTTTAAGGCCTTCGTTAACGGCAACCGCCATATCCGTGTCATCCTTTTCGCAGTCGAGCACAAGCTTGTTTTCGGTTTCGGGTATCCTTCCGAGAGAATCAAAATCACCCACAACCAAATCAGCCTCTCTGCCGAGCATATCACGGTATTCGTATCCACCGTCGGCACAGATTATGAAATCATCCTTTTTTGCGGTCATATCCGCTCTGCAAACATCTCCCGCACCGATAATATAGCAAGTTCCCATTGTTTTCACCTCTGTTTTAAGTATATCACAACACTTTATTTAATTCAATAACCAAAAAGTACTTTACAAAACACCGTTTATATCTTAAAATATAGGAAGTATTTTATAGGAGATCATAAAAATGAACATTCAGATTTACGGCACGGCTAAATGCTTTGACACAAAAAAGGCACAAAGATACTTTAAAGAAAGAAACATAAAGTTTCAGTTTGTTGACCTTGCAAAATTAGGCATGAGCAAGGGTGAATATAAATCGATTAAAGCCGCACTCAGATGCAATCTTGAGGACCTTGTAAACGAAAAAAGCAAAAAGTATGAGCAGTCCTTTATAAAGTATCTCGCTTCAGAAGAAGCCAAGGAAGAAAAGCTGCTCGAAAATCAGGAGCTTTTTAAAACACCTATTGTAAGAAACGGAAAGAAAGCCACGCTCGGCTACTGCCCCGATGAATGGAAAAAATGGGAGGAGGAAAAATAATGACTCAGGAAAAAATCAACAGAATCAACGAGCTTGCAAGAAAAGCAAAAACCCCCGAGGGGCTCACCGAGGAGGAAACAAGGGAAAGAGAGCTTCTCAGAAGAGAATATATTGACTCCTTTAAGGCAAGCCTTATCGGTCAGCTTGAAAACACATATATTGTGGATGAAAAGGGAAACAAAACAAAGGTGACAAGAAAGCCTAAAAAGTAAGCATAAGACTGTCGGAATTTCCGGCAGTTTTTTATTTAAAACGCATTTTGTAACAAGAATGACAAATTTCAGCACCCTTTTTTTCTGTTACACATTTATAAAATATGTTGTAAAAAGCACTGTTTCGTCTTAATTGTTTTTAATTTTTGGTTTATAATTCGTTTAGTTTTATATATTTTACCATATTTTTTTCTATTTTTATCTGTTTTTTGTCATAGAAAACAAAAGTTGTGCAACACGGTGTTGTTTACATTCTGTTCATTATTTTCAAAAGTTTTCACAAATTTCTTAATTTATTATTTCACTAAGCCGAAACGGTACGGTAAGCCGTTTGGCAAATGAGGTAAATTTTAAAAGAGGTGAACTGAAAATGAAAATTCTTAATTCAGAGTACTACGACATTCAGAGAAAGATGGTTGCTTCCATAACCACAGATTCCTGGAGGGATATCCCCCACATTTCTTACATCTATGAGGCAGATGTAGATGATCTTTTTGAAGAATACCGTAAAATCAATAAGGGAAGACAGGCTGAAGACAAAGTAACCTTTAACACGGTTATTCTCAAGGTGCTTACCGAGGGCATCAAGGCCGCTCCCGTGCTGAACTCACACATTGAATATAATCACCGCACCGCAAAGGGTAAAATCACTACCTTTGAAAACATAAATATCTCTATGCCTACCATTCTCCCTGACGGAAGAATGATGACCACCAACCTTCACGACTGCCACGAAAAAACTATTGACCAAATGGCTGCCGATATGAAGACCTTGCGCGAAAAGGCTGAGAATTCCGAGCTTACTGAGGCTCTTTACACCGTTGCCTTCAACAAGACCGTTGACACCGTTAAAAAAGGCAAAATCATTCAGGCGCTTTCAAGAATTCTTGAATCAAAGCTCGGAAAAACAAAAACTGTCCGTCTCAAGGGTCAGGCTAAAAAGGACTATTACGCTATTGACGAAAGCAAGAGACTTTGCGACAAAGATATTGAACAGGGAACAATTACCATTTCAAATATCGGCTCTCTTTATAAGGAACAGAAGGGTACCATCGCTCTTCTTGAAATTATTCCGCCCCAGGTTGCGGTTTTCGGTGTAGGTGCAATTCAGGAAAAGCCCGTCATCAAAGAACGTAACGGCAAAAAAGAAATCGTCATCGGCAGAGTTCTGCCCATCTGTATGGCAATGGACCACAGAGCCATGGATTTCGGCGAGGTTGTGCCCTGCATCAGAAGACTTGACGAGATATTTGCAAGCCCTGAGATTATCCACAGCTGGCTGGATGAGGACAAGCAGACTATCCACGCAGTCAAGGCTCGCAAGCTCAGCGACGCTTCATAAAATAAAGATTCCAGGGGGTTGTAAAAAAATACAGCCCCTTTTAAGTAGTCAGTAGTCAGTAGTCAGGAATTTCTCTTATAAAATCTGCTTAATTGACAGCTTTATCTCTTTCGGGAGACAGATAAAAAAGTCAGATTTAATAAAAACATAACAGTAAAAAACCGTTGTAAAGCTTTATCTTATGCTTTCACAACGGTTTTGTTAATTAAATTTATTTTGTTTTTAAGCTTTTGCAGGACTTTTGTTTTTTTACAGCCCCTTTTTGGTAAAAATCAGCCCTCTCTGGTATAAGCCGTGTTGCCGAAATCAGGCTTACTCACGGGCTTCTCCGTTTTTTCAACAGGGTGCAGATGTATATTGAAAATCATAAACACCGAGGCAAGAGCATTTGAATAATAAACCATATGCCAGTCTCTTTTTGTCATAGTCAGCTCACCCTCCGCACTGAAGGTGGTAAGCTTATGGAGAGACATTTCTTTTATTATTTCTTTGCATTCTTCACTTGTGAAATCGGTATATGCACCCAATACATCCGTAAGTCTGTCACAAAAATAAATCCTTTGCGCTTCAGAAACAGGGGTTTTGTTCCCCTTTTCATCCGTCTTGGCAATAAGCAGCCTTATTTCTTCGATTTTGCCCTTTTCAGACTCTTCAAGAGCGAGGTGCAGACGGGTGGTCTCTTTTGTGAGAACCGTGCTGTAGGTGCGGTCATAACAAAGATAATCCTCTAAGCTCAGCTCACCGTCTGAGGTTATTCTGTTATAATAATTTGTAAAGCCGTAAACATCCATAAAATTATCCTTGCTGCAGCCCGAAAGCATAAAAGCCGTAACAAGACATAAAAGAAAGCAGGTTATTTTTTTCATAATATCACCTGCTTATTTATATTAAAAACCTACAACAGATATGAAAGACTGCCGGAGAAATGAAAATC
>JAZSQD010000101.1:0-7653 GCA_045537815.1 Acutalibacteraceae bacterium
ATAATACAATAAATTAAGATAAACTTTAAAAAAATATTAAAATTAATAAATTTTTTTTAATAATACCAAATAATTACACTAATATAATTGACCTGTAACTCACAAAATATATTTGCAAACGCAAAAAGTTTCATTAAAGGAGTGTAAGTTATGTCTAAGAATTCAAAGGGCATGGTACCCGAAGCAAGAAGCGCTCTCGACAGATTCAAGATGGAAGCAGCATCTGAAGTTGGTGTAAACCTTAAAGACGGTTACAACGGCGACCTCACATCTCGTGAAGCAGGCTCCATCGGCGGCCAGATGGTCAAGAGAATGATCGAATCTTACGAAAAGAACATGAAATAACTTCCTGTTCAAAAGGAGCAGCTTCTTAACTGAAACTGCTCCTTTACATATTATTCTTCAGCCATCGGAAGAATGTCGGATTTTTCATCTTCCTTTTTTACGGGTGAGATAACCTCACGGGTTATTGCTTTGAGCGGGGGAACGATAAGCTCTCTGACAGGGTAGGAGGTATCTGAAATACTGCTTATGTCAACCATTTCCACCAAGGATTCGGCAACAGCTTTGTTGTTGCTGTCGGTGTGTTCAAGGAATACCTCAGTAGAATATCTGCTGTCAATTTTCGAGTATCTGATTGACTTCTTTTTGCTCTTCTTCCCCGATGCCTTGCGGAGTTTTCTGACAAGGTAGAAAAGAGCAATCATAAGCCAGGTGATTATTGTGATAAGTCCGCCCACATAAAGCATTGACATTTCATATCTGAATTCTATATTGTGGTTGCCTTTGTCAACCTTTACGCCGAGAAGTGCATTACCTATTGCAACATATCTGTCAGATGAAGCCAATTCGCCGTCGATATAAACCTTCCAGTTTGTGTCGTAGGGGATTGAGGTATAAATAAGTGAGTCTGTGAGAGCAGAAACACGTCCCTTTATTGAGGTGTCATCGAATTCTTCAATAAATACCTGCTGATTTTTCAGAATTTCATAGCCTTCCTTCAAAATTGCTTCATCAAGGGTGTAAGCCATAAACTTGAGGGTACCGTATTCAGCTTCAACGGGAAGATTTACAATGACGGTTTCACCTGCATAGTGATAGCCGATATCAAGTATACAAGACTGATCAACGGTATGAGATACTGTGCCGCGGGGGGTTGTTACAGTAAGGCTTCTTGACTCTGCACCCTGAACATAAAAGTAGAAATAAATGTTTCCATCGGTCTGAGGCATAAGTGTGAAAATTGCAGCAGCGTCAAGGTCGTCGTTTGTTTTGTCAAATATGAAGCTTCTTGATGAGGTGCTTTCGGTAAAGGGCTCAAGGTTTGAATAATCGATATATGAGGGCTCGATATATACAAAGGGGCTGCCCATGCCGCCTGTTGCAAGGTTAAAGTAGTCACCCTGTAATGCAAAGGGGTCTTTGGCGGTGTTGTT
Source organism: Acutalibacteraceae bacterium (assembly GCA_045537815.1). Lineage (GTDB taxonomy): Bacteria > Bacillota > Clostridia > Oscillospirales > Acutalibacteraceae > UBA6857. Next base: position 1,437 of record JAZSQD010000101.1, read on the forward strand.
TTCCCATTGAGTTATATATTCTGCGTCAGCCCAATCAGCGACAGAAGAATCGACAAGGTAAGCAACGGGCAGGTGATAGTTGTTACGGTAAACCGTGAATTTGTCATAGGTGTAGGTCTGTGTATAGTTGGGTGAAAGCTCAAAAACATCGGGAGTTTCATTGTTTACAATATACTTGAGCGAAAACATCATATTATAAACTGGAGTCTGGGGATTATAGGTGTAGCTGTTGATGGTGTTTCCCATCATACCGAGTCTGTTCTGAAGCTTGGCAACCGGCTCATAAGCCATTGACGAAAAGACGGAAGCGCCGTTGTAATAGAGCCATGAGTTGTCCATTCTTGTGCGAAGGTCTGCCAGCTCCATACGGTAAAAGTTATCGCTTTCGATAACATCAAGCGTCTTTTTTACATCCTGAAATTCGTCATAATCGGCAACGAAGGAATCTTTTCTGACAGTAATGCTGACTGTATTTGAATCGCACATAACTGCCTCGCTGCAAACACAGATAAGAAGCAGAGCGGCAACGGAAGCTGTCTGGAATCGCTTATCCTTAAATATTGAAAGGATGATTACATAAAGAACGATGAGAATTATTGTCAGAAGCACTGTTCCTGAGGTGACGTTTTTAGAGGTCATTTCCTCAACGAGCATTACGAAGCAGAGCAGTGCGGCGCCGAGAGCGGCAAAATGTGTCGTTTTGAATTCCTTGAGACGGATAAAGGTCTTGTAAGCAATAACAACAAGGATAAAGGAATATATAAATGACTGTCTGTAGGGAAGGTCGTTGGGGAAGTGGAAGCCGTGCCAGATGAAGTTGAGATAGTTTGTGTTAAAGCTGAAATAGAGAACGGCGAGAAGGCTGAGAGTTGCAATCTTTTCTCTTTTTGTAATAGTTTTTGTAAAGAAGTAGAGCGGAGCGAGAATAAGAGTGAGCACACCGCAATAAACATTGGGTAAAACGTGGTCGCCGCTGCTTCTTATTGTTGTTATGAGGTTTGCAAGATGATTTGCAAAGAAATCGTAGAAGGTAAAGTACGTTTTGAAATCGGAAGGGAAAAGGTCTTTTGTGGCAGAGCTTGACTGAAGAATCTGATAAACGGGCAGAAGCGCACAGGCCATAATGCCTGCCGCAGTGAGCGAAGCAACCGCAAAAATCACACCGCTTCTTAAAAATCTGCTATTTGTAAGACGTCTGCTCTTTCTGAATCTTCTGTCAACGGTACTAGTGAAGCTATAGCCTTTAAAATAGTAGTAAATAAAGTAAATAACCGAAAAGACGCAAAGCATATATGACATATAGTAGTTTGAAAACATTGTCAGGGCAAGACCGATAACATAGGTTTTCATTTTACCGTGGTCAATTATTCTTTCTATACCGAGCAGAACAACAGGAAGAAGCACCATAGCATCAAGCCACATTACATTCCAGTAATATGCGAGCATATAACCGCAGAAGGCATACATAACACCGAAGGCGCTTGTTGCATAGCTTTGTGATTTGAGTGAATTTTTGATATAGAAGGTGAAGGAGGAAGCGGAAAGAGCGGCTTTAAGCAGAATCATTGTTGCAATAGCTTCCGTTACACCCTTGTGGCCAAAAAACAGAACAATAAAGCCGAGGGGGCTTGAAAGATAATTGAAATAATTGCCGAGGAAGCAGCTTCCGAGTCCCGATATCCACGAATAAATCATATTATCGGAATTTACTATTCTTTCATAAAGCTCACCGAATAAAGGACCGTACTGATGATAGAGGTCCATCCTCAGAATAGTGTTTTCACCGAAGGGTATCATTTTGTTGCAAAGGTATATTGTCAGCATTGTGATAACTGCGGCAAAAAAAGCGGTGATGATGTATTTATTTTCATTAAACAGCTTTTTCGATCTATTTATTATAAGGGAATTCTTCTTCATTTCAGGCCTTCTTTCCTTAAGCTTTGAGATAATTATAATTATGATACTATAAAATAAACCAATCTTCAAGAACTTTTTGTAACTTATGGCAGATTACGCTTATATTTTTTATATTAGCCTTGAAAGGAGCGGTTAATTGTGTTAGAATAAGTAAAATTTACAGGAGACAGAAATATGAAACAGATAATTATGTATACCGACGGTGCTTGCTCGGGTAATCCCGGTGCAGGCGGTTGGGGAACAATACTTGAATATAAAGGCATCCGTAAGGAACTTTCAGGCGGTGAAGCACACACCACAAATAACCGCATGGAGCTCACTGCGGTAATAGAAGGTCTTAAAGCTCTGAAGGAACCCTGTGAGGTCAGGATTATTACTGATTCCCAATATGTTTTAAACGGTATTACACTCGGTTGGGCGCAGTCATGGAAGGAGAATAACTGGAGAAAAAAGGATAAAAAGCCTGCTCTTAATCCCGAATTATGGGATGAGCTTCTCAATCTTGTCGCCAGGCATAAGGTTACATTTGAGTGGATTAAGGGACATGCCGGGCATCCTGAAAATGAACGCTGTGACGAAATGGCGGTAAAGGAAAGCCATAAATTTATTGAATGATAAATGTTTTTAATTTTGAAGCATAAAAGTGTTGACTTTTTTGTGTCTATATGATAAAATACCTTCCAATATCACAAATGCGTTGACGAAATTATGAATTTTCATCAGTTGATTTCAGAGAGTCGGTGGTTGGTGAAAACCGATACACAGTGATTATTCAGTCTCATTTCCGAGCAGGGTTGCTGAAGAGCTTATTGAGCTTGCGTAGGTGACCACGGATGCCCCGTTATCATGGCTGAGGACTTGTCAGAGTCCCGAGAGTGACTGCCGGAAGGCAGTAAGCAAGGTGGTACCACGGATTATTATTCGTCCTTGAAGTTACTTCGGTAATTTCAAGGATTTTTTATTGTGATACGAAAATCGACAAACCTTTAAAGGAGTTTTAGAAATGGAAAAATTATCAATCGCCGACATCACATTGAAGCAGGCAACAAAAAAGAATGATTACGCTCTTTCCTTCAGAGAAAAAATTGAAATAGCAAAGCTGCTTGACAAGGTCAATGTTTCCGTCATTGAGCTTCCGGCTATTGTTAAAGAAAAAACCGATGTGCTTCTTATAAAATCAATCGCATCCTGCGTTAAAAACAGTATTATTTCCGTTGCGGTCAATCTTGAGGAGCAGGATGTTCAGAGAATTGCATCAGCACTCAAGGATGCGAAGAAGGCAAGAATACAGATTGCTGTTCCCACCTCTACGGTGCAGATGGAATACATATGCAAGAAGAAGCCGCCTATGGTGCTTGAAATGATAAAGGAGCTTGTTTCAGAGGCTAAAAAGCTTTGCTCAGATGTTGAATTTGTTGCTGATGATGCCACAAGAAGCGAAGCGGATTTTCTTTACAGTGCAGTTTCCGCCGCTGTGCAAGCAGGTGCTACCTCTGTTACCCTTTGCGATACTGCCGAAACAATGCTTGCCGATGAAATTGCCGCATTCGTTGACGGTGTTTATGCTAATGTACCCTCTCTTGAAAATATCCCCGTAGGTATTCAGTGCAGCGATAAAATGAGTATGGCTGCAGCTTGCAGTGTTTCTGCCGTTAAAGCAGGCATCAGAGAAATTAAGGTTACCTCCGTTCCCGGAACAGAGGCGGCTTCACTTTCTCCCGTTTGTCAGGCTGTCTGTGCCCACTCAGATGAATTGGGCCTTGAATTAGACGTAAAAATGACCGAATTCAACAGAATTTCCAAGCAGATTGAATGGATAGCAAATGCTAAGAGAGCTAAGAATTCCGCTTTTGATTCTGCTTTCGGTTCTCTCAGCGAAGACTTTGCTCTTAATGAGCACGACGATATAACAGAGGTTTCCAAGGCAGTCAGAAATCTCGGCTATGAGCTTTCCTCTGACGACCTTTCAAAGGTTTATGAGGAATTCAAGCGTATCAGCCGCAAAAAGCCTGTCGGCGCAAAGGAGCTTGATGCCATTGTTGCTTCAGCGGCTCTTCAGGTGCCCACAACATATTTCCTCGAATCCTATGTTATCAACAGCGGTAACATCATCCCCGCAACAGCCAATATCACTATGACCAAGAACGGCGAAAAGGTAAAAGGTCTTGCAGGCGGTGACGGTCCGATTGATGCGGCCTTCCTTGCTATTGAGCAGATTGTTGGTCATCACTATGAGCTTGACGATTTTCAGATTCAGTCTGTTACCGAGGGTCAGGAGGCTATGGGCTCAGCTCTCGTTAAGCTTCGTAATGACGGTAAGCTTTACTCAGGTAAAGGTATTTCCACCGACATTATCGGTGCAAGCATCAGAGCTTACCTTAACGCTCTTAACAAAATCGTATATGAGGAGGCATAATATATGATGAAGCTTTCTTTTTCAATAAACGGCTGGAAGGAATATTCCTGGCAGGATTTTACCGAGCTCGCATGTGAAATCGGCTTTAAGGGGATTGAACTTCACAATGTGCTCGAAAGCGACCTTTCCGATAAAAACGGTCCGTTTCATAAGTATAATTCAGCGGCAACAATGCGTAAGCTTGCTGACGAAGGGATAAGCATTTCATGTGTTGATATCAGCAGAGACATTTCTCTTGAAAACACATCGGAAAATGCGGCTTATATCAGAGAATATATTGACTTTGCCGTTGGTATCAAGGCTCCCTGTGTCAGAGTTTATGCTTCCGGAAAGAGTGACAATGCCAAAGAAAACGTAATTGCCTGTCTTTCTGAGGTTGTTGACTATGCTCAGCAAAAAAACATAACAGTGCTTATTGAAACTGTCGGTATGTTCGCTGACACTCTCGAACTTCGTGATGTCCTTATGGAGTTTGCCTGCGATAATCTTGCTGCTTTATGGGATGTATACCACACCTTCTGTGAGCAGAAGGAGGACACCGAAACAACAATCACAAACCTTGGAGCCTATATCAGACACGTTCATCTCAAGGATTCAGCCGAAATTGACGGCGAAAGAGAGTACTGTCTTATCGGTGAAGGTGAAATCCCCGTTGATATCGTTATCAATGCTCTTTCCTCAGTTAATTATAACGGCTTTATTTCACTTGAATGGAATCCTGATTGGATGCCCGACCTTACTGAAATAGACGTGATTTTTGCGCATTTTGTTCAGTATATGCATAAATTCCAGGCACCCTCAAGAAAGAAGAGCCATCTCTATAAAAATAAGAGAGGTACAGGCGAATATGTCTGGAAGAAGGAGGCACTTATCGAAAAAACCTTCTCTCAGGTGCTCGATAAAATGGTTGAGGAATTCCCCGACCAGTATGCTTTCAAGTATACAACTCTCGATTATACAAGAACCTATTCGGAATTCCGTGACGATGTTGACGAATGCTGCAGAGCCTTCCTTTCTCTCGGTGTAAAGCCGGGCAGTCACGTTGCGGTTTGGGCTACAAATATTCCTCAGTGGTATATTGCCTTCTGGGCAGCAACAAAAATCGGTGCCGTGCTCGTAACGGTCAACACCGCATACAAAATCCACGAGCTTGAGTATCTTCTCAAGCAATCCGATACCCATACACTCATTCTCGTTGAGGGCTACCGTGATTCACACTATGCGGATATCATCGGTGAGCTGTGTCCCGAGCTTGAGAATACAAAGGCAGGCTCACCCCTTCATTGCAGAAGACTTCCCTTCCTTCGCAATGTTATCACTGTGGGCTTTAAGAAAAAGGGCTGTCTTACCTGGGAAGAGGCTATTGAAAGAGCTGAAAACGTACCCGTTGAAGAGGTTTACAGAATAGCCGCCAATGTTGATCCCAACGATGTGTGCAATATGCAGTATACCTCGGGCACAACAGGCTTCCCCAAGGGTGTTATGCTCACTCACTACAATGTTGTCAATAACGGCAAGTGCATCGGTGACAGAATGGATCTTTCCACCGCTGACCGTATGATGATTCAGGTTCCCATGTTCCATTGCTTCGGTATGGTGCTTGCTATGACCGCATCAATGACTCACGGTGCAACACTGTTCCCGCTTCCTTATTTCACCCCGAAGCCGTCACTTGCCTGTATAAATCAGGAAAAGATTACTGCCTTCCACGGTGTGCCCACAATGTTTATTGCAATGCTTGAGCATCCCGATTTCGATAAGACAGACTTCTCTCATATGAGAACGGGTATCATGGCAGGCTCACCCTGTCCTATCAAGACAATGCAGGAAGTTATCGAAAAGATGCATATGCCCGAAATCTGCATCACCTACGGTCAGACTGAG
>JAZSQD010000105.1:0-4602 GCA_045537815.1 Acutalibacteraceae bacterium
AACGGCAAATGAAAAAGAGCTTGCGCCAAAGCCCATGAGACTTTTAGGCGAGGCATTCCGTACTTATATCATATGTGAATATGACGGTAAGCTTTGTCTTATAGATAAACACGCCGCTCACGAAAGAATTATATTTAACAAAATGAAGAAAAATGCTCAGGATGATACCTCGCGTCAGGTGCTACTTACTCCGGTTACTGTCACTCTGAGCAAAACGGAATATGACACTGTTATATCCAATATTGATGTTTTCCGTAAGGCGGGTTACCTTGTTGAGGATTTCGGTAGCGGCGTTGTAATTGTCAGAGAATGTCCTATGCTCATTTCAGGCGACGATATCGAGGATACCGTAATTGAAATTGCCGGCTATCTTGCAGAGAACAGGACTAATACTGAGCCTGAAAAAATAGATAAAATCTATCATACCGCCGCTTGCAAGGCTGCTATTAAGGCGGGATATAAGAATTCTACGGCTGAAATGAAGGTTCTTGCTGAGCAGGTGCTTTATGATGATGAGGTCAGATACTGCCCTCACGGAAGACCGGTACTCATTGAGCTTTCAAAGTATGAGCTTGAAAAGCAATTTGGCCGCATACAGTAAATAAACGGTGATACTTATGAAAAAACCTCTCGTTGCGGTGATTGTCGGACCGACAGCATCGGGAAAAACTTCACTGTCGATTGAGCTTGCAAAGCTTTTTGACGGTGAGATTGTGTCTGCGGATTCAATGCAGATTTATAAAAAAATGAATATCGCTACCGCCAAGCCCACCGAGGAGGAAACGGACGGCATACCTCATCATATGATTGATTTTCTGATGCCCGGTGAAGTTTTTTCCGTTGCGAAATATAAGGAAATGGCTATTGCCTGCATTGAAGATATCCTTTCAAGAGGTAGGCTTCCTATCGTCGTCGGCGGAACGGGACTTTATGTTGACACCCTCGTTAACAATACAGAGTTTCTCAATTATGAAGACAAGGGTATACGTGAAAAGCTTGAAAGAAGACTTGAAGAAGAAGGTATAGAGGCCCTTTACGCTGAACTCAAAAGGATTGATGCTGACGCAGCTTCAAAGCTTCATATCAATGACTGTAAGAGAATAATCAGAGCTCTTGAGGTATATTATTCAACCGGTAAGACAATTACTGAGCAGTGTGAGCTTTCTCATATCAATGACAGCCCTTATGATTGGTGCATTATCGGCATTAATGCCCGTGACAGACAGTATCTTTATGACAGAATCAATCTCAGGGTTGACATTATGCTTGAAATGGGTCTTCTTGATGAAGCGCGTGAATTTTACAGTAATGATGCTTCACAAACTGCCGTTCAGGCTATTGGATATAAGGAGCTTAAGCCTTATCTAGACGGCTTGATTTCACTTGAGCAGGCAACAGACAAGCTTAAGATGGAAACAAGAAGATATGCAAAAAGACAGCTCACCTGGTTCAGAAAAAACAGTAGCATCAACTGGCTTTATTCCGATGAGCTTTCAACACAAGAGCTTGTTTCGTCGGCTTATGATATAATCAACAGTTACAGGAGATAAATATGAAAAACGCAAAGGATAATAAAGACAGGGGTAAAAAGTTTTCTGTTGTTGTTCTTATTTTTGTGTCTGTATGCCTTGTTTTATATGTTATTCAGGCTATGTATTTTAATAAAACTGACATTGTCAAGACCGAATATGCTTTGGCAGACAAGCAAGAGGACCTGATTTATGCAACAGGCTTTGCAGTTAGAGACGAATTCAGACACGAAAACGGCGAAAACAGTTCCATTCTCTATAAAAATTCTGATAAAATATATGTTCCCGTTATCAATGACAGTGCGAGCATTGGTATAAACGATAATATTGCTGTCTGTTTTGACGGCGAAAATCAGGCAGATGCATATTTGCAGATTAAAGAGCTTGAGGCTAAAAGAGACTCTCTTCTCAATCTGAAAAATTATGAAAATCTTAATAAGGTTGATGTTTCTTTTCTTAATTCCAGAGTTTATAAAAATGTTCAGGATTATGTCGAGTTACTCGCAGAAAATCAATACAGCGAGCTTGATGCTAACATTGATACCTTTTGCAATTATGTAACCTCAAGGCAGATTGCAGTCGGTGATTCCTATGATTTTAACGGACTTATTACAGACTGTGAAAATAAAATAAAGTCCCTCGAGGCTGTCGTTGGCTCTAAGCAATATATTACCTCACCCTATGCAGGTTATTTTGTCAGCGTTGTTGACGGCTTCGAAGAGATTCTGAGCTACAGCGATGTTGCCGACAAAAAAATAACGGTAAATAAGGGCAGTGAGCTGATAAATACCGCCGCAAAGACAGTTAATAATGCATATGGCAAGATTATTGCGCAGCATACCTGGTATCTCGTCTTTGATATTTCCCTTGAAGAGGCTGAATCGATTAAAACAGGTAAAACCGTTTATGTTGATTTCCCTGAAAGAAGCATTGATAACATACCTATGACGGTACACGATGTTTCTGAAATGAAGGACGGAAATGTTACGGTTACTCTCAAGTGTAAATATCTTAACGAAAATCTTGCAGTGCTCAGAAAAGAAAAGCTGACCATTACCGTTTCTGAATACGAAGGAATAAAGATAAGTAACGAAGCCCTTGTCAAAAATGAAGAGGGTATAGACGGCGTATATGTTCTTATGGGTAATGTTGCGAGATTTACACCGATTCATATTGTTTATTACGGCAATGACTTTGTACTTGCCGAAAAATATATCGCATACAAAACCGATAAAAAAGGTAATAAGGTTGTTGATGAGGAAAAAACCTCATCCTACCGTTCCATTGCCGTTTATGACAGTATAATTGTGAAAGGAACTAATATTGTAGATGGAAAGGTTATCTATTGAAGAAAGATTCGGTAATATAGACCATAATATTTCAGTTATAAAAGGAAGAATTGCCGAAGCAGCAATCCGCTCGGGAAGAAAGCCCGATGAAATAAGGCTCATGGCAGTGACAAAAACCGTTGAGCCTGTTTTTATCAACAGAGCTATAGAAAAGGGCATTGACCTTATCGGTGAAAATAAGGTGCAGGAATTTCTCGGTAAGAAGGAATATCTTAATCTTTCTGACTGCGAAGCTCATCTTATCGGTCATCTGCAGACAAATAAGGTTCGTCAGATTGTCGGCAATGTATCAATGATTCAGTCTGTTGACAGTGTTAAGCTGGCAAAGGAGATTTCGAAAAGAAGTGCCGCAATCAATACTGTAACCCACTGTCTTGCAGAGGTCAATATCGGCGGTGAAGAAAGTAAAACAGGCATTGACTTTAATCAGATATATGAATTATTGCACGAAATATCTGAAATGGAGAATATAAAAGTTGACGGACTTATGACAATTCCTCCGATTTGCGAGGATGAGCTCGTTTTGGATAAATATTTTTCAAAAATGCACAGAATATTTATTGACATGCAGGCAAAAAAGTTAGATAATATAAGTATGAGTATACTTTCAATGGGTATGTCTTCTGACTATGAAAGAGCGATTATCAACGGTTCTAATCTTGTTCGTGTAGGAACTGCTCTTTTCGGAAATAGACTTTATTAATTTTAAGGAGTGTTAAATATGGGATTGGTTAAAAATTTCAAGGAAAAGCTTAGTGAGCATTTTGTTAATAACGATTATGATGAGTTCGATTCAGATTCAGCTATTACAGAAGATGATTTCGAGCCTAAAAATTCATCTGCAAGCATTTACGATGAGCCTGTTCAGGAAAGTTATACATTTACACCTCAGCCCGGTATAAATGTACCTGAATACAATTATGCTCCCAAGACTGCACCGAAGGCAAAGAATGAGCCTTCAGGGACTGTAAAGACAACGGGCGGAGCAAACATCTATGATATGAATAAGTCGAGACCCGTCAATAAGTTCAAGCTTAATTCTATCTTACTTCGCGATATATATGACGCCAAAAACGTTGCAACTCTTATGATGGAAAAGGATACTATTGTTGTCGTTAACCTTTCACAGCTTTCCGACGAACAGAAGGTCAGAGCAATGGATTTCCTTGACGGCGCAAAGTATGTTACAAAGTCACTTTTTGCAAGATTTGCCGAAAATATTTGTGCTTTCGTCCCTGAAAGCGTTGAGCTTTACGGCGATTTTTTCAGCCAGATTGACCTTGATTCGTTTAATAAATAAGAAGTATAAACAGGGGGATTAAATATGTTGACACCACTTCAGATCAGCACACAGCGTTTCGCACCTAACGGAAAGGGCGGCTACAGAGCATCAGATGTTGACGCATTTATGCAGAAGGTTTATAAAAGCTACGCAAAGCTTTATAACGACAACAACGCTCTTAATGAAAAAATCCAGTCCGTTTCTCCCACTCTTGAAGAGTATAATAAAAACAAGGCCGCAATTGCTAACGCACTTATCAGTGCACAGAGCGTAGCAGAAACCATGCTTGAAAAGGCTCAGAACGAGGCCACTATAGTTATTGAAGCAGCAAATAAAAATGCTGAATCGGTATTCGAGGCTAAAAAGGCAGAGGCTGAGAAGTATTATATCGAAAAAACACAGCAGGCTGATATTCGTCTGCGTGAGCTCGAATATGCCTTTG
>JAZSQD010000022.1:0-4003 GCA_045537815.1 Acutalibacteraceae bacterium
GGTAAATCCTTCCGTAACGAAATCACTCCCGGTAACTTCATTTTCCGTGTACGTGAGTTTGAACAGATGGAGCTTGAATTCTTCTGCAAGCCCGGCACAGACCTTGAATGGTTCAACTACTGGAGAGCATACTGCCGTGACTGGCTCTACAGCCTCGGTATGAAGGAAGAAAACCTTCGTCTTCGCGACCACGATGCAGACGAGCTCTGCTTCTACTCAAAGGCAACAACAGACTTCGAATACCTCTTCCCCTTCGGCTGGGGCGAGCTCTGGGGCGTTGCAGACAGAACTGACTACGACCTTACTCAGCACATCAACACATCAGGCAAGAGCCTTGACTATTTTGACCCCACCACTAACGAAAGATACATCCCTTATGTTATCGAGCCTTCTCTCGGTGTTGAGCGTCTCTTCCTTGCTCTTATGACCGAGGCTTATGACGAAGAGGTTGTTGACGCCGAAAAGAACGATGCAAGAGTTGTTCTTCACTTCCATCCCGCTCTTGCTCCCATCAAGGCAGCAGTTCTTCCTCTTTCAAAGAAGCTCAACGAGCAGGCTGAGGAAGTATACCATATGCTTCAGAAGAAGTTTATGACCGAGTTTGACGATGCAGGCTCAATCGGTAAGAGATACCGCCGTCAGGATGAAATCGGTACTCCCTTCTGCATTACCTACGACTTTGATTCAGTTGAAGACGGCTGTGTAACGGTACGTGACCGTGACACAATGCAGCAGGAAAGAGTCAAGATTGACGAGCTCGTTGCATACATCGAAGCAAAGATGGAATTCTGATTGATTGAATAAAACAGAAATACCGCCGAGGAACTGCTCCCCGGCGGTTGCTTTAATTTTAAGCTTAATAATGAGCTGCACCGCACTGACATACGGGATTCATTTTAAACAGCTTACAGAAGAACTGAACTATCTTCCAAATAAAGCCCACAAAGCCTTTCTTATGGCACATGTGTCCGCAGTTATCGTCTGCAGGCTCATCGGGGGTATCGGGCGTGTCAGGTTCATCCGGCTGCGAGGGCTTTTCATATTCGTAGCCACAGCTGTAATCACATTTATAGTCGCCGTTTTCGTCTTTGTGGCCGAGAGCGGAGATTGTTTCGTTATATGTACTGCTGCAATCAGCACAGGAATAAACTATCAAGCCGCTGTTGCTGCAGTCAGGCTCCTTTGCTACTGATGATGAGTAGCTGTGTTTTTCTGTTGCCTGTGTCTCCTTACCCTTTGACACCAATTCTCCGCATGCCTTACAGTAAACGTCACCCGTATATCCGTCTTCACCGCAGGTTGACGTCTTCTGATTTCTCAGCTCAGTTTCACCCTTGTGGTTGAGCTTATTTTTTTCTGTCTTTTCTGTCTTTTCCTCACCGCAGATACACCTGAGAGTTATGCTTCCTTCTTCGGTACAGGTTGCGGCTGCCTGAGCGATTATTTCCGTAAACTCGTGTTCATCCTTTTCTAAAACCGTAACGTCGGTAATCTCGTCACAGTTCTTACAATGACGTGACTTGCTGCCTTCCTCCTTACAGGTTGCTTCTTTATCAACGGTATATTCATCTTCAAAATCGTGTCCCTGCGAGGTTATTACTTCCGTATAGGTGTCTGCACAGTTTTTACAGGAGTAAACTGTCTTTCCGTCTTCTTCACAAGTTGCATCGTTCTTTACAAAAGCGTAATCGTGGTCAGATATATGGGTCAGCTTAGAATATGTAAGTGCATATTCATCGGTGCACTGACAGGTATATGTAACCTTACCCTCGCTCACACAGGTTGCCTTTATATCTTCCTTTTCACTGAATGCGTGTGTATGATCACCAAGGCAAACAACCGTTGCACTTGCAAGACCGTAGTTATAGTTTCCTACGGTTATAGCGTCCCACTGCTCCTGAGTGCCTTCAAAAAGAATTGTTTTGAGATTGGAGGTACCGTTAAAGGCGTGCTCGTCTATTGATGTAACCGTAGAGGGAATAACAAGAGTTTCAAGAGATGTACACCTGTAAAATGCTGCATAACCTATGGACTTGACATATTTGTTGCCGGAAGGAATAATTACCGTTTCAAGCGCTGACATCTGATAAAAAGAGTAGTCATATAAGGCTTCTGTTCTGTCGGTGAGAATAATTGTTTTCATTGCAGAACACTTATAAAAGGCTCTGGAATCAACATAATTAAGATTGTGGAAGCAAGCGGAATCCTGAAGCAAGGGGCAGTTATAGAATGCATAGCCTGAAAGGGATTTCAGATTTTCACCGCCGGTTACCGTTTCAAGACTCAGGCAATCTTCAAAAATATAGCTGTTCAGGCTCTTTACTCCTTTGCCTATATGCACACTCTTAAGCGACGAACAGCCTTCAAAGCCCGAAATCGATGTTACCCCGTCAGGAATCACTATGCTTTCAAGAGCTGAACAGCCGTCGAAGGAGCCAAGCCCTGTAAGGCTTTGGGGTAGTGTTATTTTTTTAAGTGATGTACAGCCGTCATAGCTTCCTGCAGATAAAACTCCCTCAGGGATAATAACCTCTGTGATATCGGTATTGCCTGCAAAGCCGCTGACTTTGGTAATCCTTAATTCCTCCGGGATTTCCACAACTCCGCCGTTTCCTTTATACTCCCTGATTTCAGAAGCTTTTTTGGTAACGTGAATAATGAAATCATCGGTTGAGAACTCATCATAATAATATACGGGAATATGTGTGCGGGAATATTCTTCAACATCAAGAGCAAAATATTCACCTCTGTAGCTGCCGGGAATAAAGGTCTGATTTTCATATTTATTTCGTGAATCCCATGTAGCATCGGCAAAATACCATTTACCGTTACAGTAAAACTCTGTCCAGGCGTGATTGGTGTTACCCTTGTTATAAATATCCAACAGCTCCTGAGCGGTAAGCACCGTGTTAATTCCGTAGCCGAGAACATGTCTGGCGGGAATACCTGCACAGCGGAGCATCTCAGTCAAAAGAGCGGCATATCCCTCACAAACTCCGCGTCTGTTTTCATAAACCTGATTGGCAGTGTAAAAGCTGGGATTTGTGCCCGGATGATAATAGTGGTCATAATCGTAATAAACGTTTTCACTTACCCATCTGTGAATAGCCTCAGCCTTTTCCATATCTTCGGTAAGGCCCTCTGTAAGCTCAGCAACCTTAGCTTCATAGCCGGCACGAACCTGCTCGCTTTCCTGAGGAACAGCAAAGTAAGCTGCATCAAATAAATCCAAGGAAGTATATTCATAAAAATCTCTGTTTCCTTCAAGGATAACAGCTTCTACCTCCTGCATGGTTACATCTGATGCACCGACCTCAACGGGCGCAAAGACAAAAACGCACACCGCGAGCAAAAGCGCGGCTATGCCGCATGAAATCGATTTTTTAACATTGTTTTTCATAAAATGAACCTCCGTTGTTAAATTTGTCGCTATTTAAATTATATTTGTTTTATATTAATTGTCAACATAGGTTTATAATTTTGTGCAAAAACACGAAAGACTTCTTTCGCTTGCCCAAAGCATACAGAAACGAAAAGAGATTTTCGGTTGATATAAAAAACATAAGCCAAAGCTCTGTATTCGCCTTCGTTTATATATCGCGTTTTTTCCTTAAGGAGCTTGACAAGATTTATAACAGAAACTGCAAAGTCCATTGATTGTGTTCTTAATTTACTGTCTGACATATTGACATCCCCTGTTTAAGTGCATCATATCACAAATTGCAGTAATCTGCTGTATTCAATGAAGTTTGGGCTACGCCCAAGTGAAGTTAAATGTGACACCCACGCCCGCAGGAGCTTCACTTGCTGAAGGCATACTTCACGCACCGAAGGTGTGCTTATCGTGCCGCAAGGCACACTTAGTTCACCAACAAAAAAAGCACTGCTATGCAGTGCTTTTTTGTTGCGAAAGAGCGACCAAACGGTGTATAAGTGGGAGTAAAAACTACCAAAAGTAGCGTATTCACTCATTAGCATCCCAATATGCTTGCAGCACTTCTTC
>JAZSQD010000159.1:0-20033 GCA_045537815.1 Acutalibacteraceae bacterium
ATGCGGCTCAGACAGACATAATATCAGATTCCGGTTATTACACACAGTATCAACAGCCGGCTGAGCAGGATTACACAAAGTATTATAAGGATTTTGCTGCTGCTCCCCAAAAACCTGCTCCTAAGAAGAAAAACGGACTTGTAATCGGTCTTGTAATTGCCGCTGTTGCGGTTGTTATTGCGTTGGGAGCCGCAGTGATCTTTATTATGGGTGATAATGCTCCTGTCAGTGTTAATCCTGACGATTCAGGCTCCTCTCAGGCAGATACGGCTGTTTCGGAAGACAACACTGACGAAAATATTCAGATAGAAATTACGGGTAATACAAGAATTCTTCCCGCTTATGACAAGGGCGGCATTTTTGCCCCAGAAAAGCTCTATAACGATATCGATTATTATGTCAGCTGCAGTGTTGCCGCTCTTTATAGGGAAAGCGGAGCTTACGGCGGCGGACAGATAGCTCAGCTTGATGCAAACGATGTAGTTACCGTCAAGGGTGCAATGGAGGGCAGTAACTGGGTATATGTTTACTGTAAAGAGCTTGACATATACGGCTGGATCGAGCCTGCAAGCATATCCTCAACTCCTGTTGAGGCTTACGCCGCAAAGACTGATAAGCGAGAGGTTATTTATTACAGCGAAAATAATTGCTATGATGTCTATATTTCCGTAGGTAAAGGTCACAATCTTAATCTCAGAAGCATCCCCTCAAGTCTTGACGATTCTACGGTTGTCCGTATGATTCCTGACGGTGAAAAAGCACGGGTTATCGGTGTGAGTGCAACCGACAGCGAATGGTATTATGTCTGCTACGAAACATTTGATTACGGCAAAATTTACGGCTTTATGTCAGGCGAGTACCTTGCTATGGATAAATCTTAACTCAAATAAAAGTCGTGTATGATTACGGCAAACTTAAAGGGAGGAAATTATTATGAAAACTATTGTTGTCGGTGCCGGCGCTATCGGCGGTACTGTAGCCGTTCTTCTCAAGGAGGCAGGCTATGACGTGAGAATCATGTGCCACAGCGATGCCACAAGAAAGCTTATTGAAGAGGAGGGCTTTTATCTCAACGGTGCCAAGGGTGAGCATAAGGTAGATTTTACCTGCTACACCGATGTCAGTGAATTCGGTGAGGAAAAGTTTGACATTATCATTATTGCAACAAAGTATGCTCATATGGCAGAGTGTGCCCGTATGATGCTTCCCTTCCTTGCTGAGGACGGACTTGTTGTAGGCATGCAGAACGGTCTTCTTACCGATGAGCTTGGTATGATTGTCGGCAGAGAAAAGGCAGTCGGCTGTATGATTGGCTTCGGTGCCACCAGAAATGCACCCAACGATGTCACAATGACAAGTCTCGGCGAGTTTTATGTCGGTATGCTTGACGGAAGATGCACAAGAACTCTTGAGGTCTTTGCCGAAATGCTTAAGAGCGTTCTTCCGACACAGATTACCCGCGAAATTAAGCGAAGACAGTATTCAAAGCTCATTATCAATTCATGCATCAATGCCGTTGCAGGTATCACAGGTAAGACTCTTGGAGAAATTCTCAAGGATGGCAGAGCAAGAGACCTTTTCCTCAATATAGCAAGGGAGGGTATGGCAGTTGCCAAGGCTATGAAGATAAATGTACCCAAATACGGTGCTGTGCTCGAATATAAAATGCTTGCACTCGGCAATAACAGGATATACAATTCATTGTGTAAGTTTGTTGTAATGATGGTCGGAAAGCTTTATTCCGATGTTAAGCCTTCTACACTTCAGTCTCTTGAAAAGGGCGAGAAGACCGAAATTGATATTCTCAACGGTTATTTTGTGACAAACGGTGAGAGATACGGTGTTGAAACACCTGTCAACACAAAGCTCGTTCAGATGATTCACGAAATCGAAGAGGGCAAGAGAGAGATGAGCTCTGATAATCTTGCTGAGTTTTAATTAATACATATAAAAATAAGAGCTGTAAAAAAACAAAAGTGCTGCAAAAGCTTAAAAAAATAAATTTAATTATCAAAACCGTTGTAAAAGCATAAGATAAAGCTTTACAACGGTTTTTTACTGTTATGTTTTTATTAAATCTGACTTTTTATCTATCTCCCGAAAGAGATAAAGCTGTCAATTAAGCAGATTTTATAAGAAAAATTCCTGACTACTGACTACTGGCTACTGACTACTTAAAAGGGGCTGTATTTTTTTACAACCCCATTTCATTTATTCAGCTTTTTTGATATCAAAGAAAAACTCTACACCGTTATCCTTGTTGCGTACACCGTATTTCTGCTTGTGAAGCTCCTGAATGGAAGCAACAATAGAAAGACCGAGTCCGAAGCGTCCTTCTTCTCTGGAGTGGGATTTATCTGCGCGGTAAAAGCTTTGCCATATGTTTTCAATATCGCTTCCCGGAATAGGCTTACCTGTGTTAAAAACGGTAATTCTGTAATGCTTGCCCATATCGGTGGCAGTGATAATAATTTTACGCTCAAAATCCAAATGCGAAAGTGCGTTTGAAAAATAGTTGGAAAACACATGACTGAGAAGCTCCTTGTCTCCGTATCCCGTAAAGGACGGGTCGATATTGATAAGCACCTCCGCATCCTTTTTCAAAATATTGAGCTCAACTGAGCTGAAATAATCCTTGATAAGGTTTCTTATTGAAAAGCTGTTATTTTTGACTTCAAGATTACCTGAGCCGTAAAGCATATATTCCATGATTCGTGAAACCAGAGTGTTCATTTTTTCTGATTCCTCGATTATGATGTCGCAGTATTCATCCTTGTTTTCACAGCCGATACCGTATTTCAGCCCTTCAGCATAGCCCTGTATAATAGAAATGGGTGTTTTGAGCTCATGGGACATATTTGCTATAAAGCTGCGTCGGGTTTTCTCTAATTTTCTTGTCAGACGTATATCCTTTTCAAGCTGACGGTTTTCACTTTTCAGTTCACTAAGAGCGGTATCAAGCTTGCCTGACAAAACATTGATGTTTTCACTCAGCTCGTTGAGCTCCTTTATTCTGAAGGGGGGGCAGCTTTCGCTGAAGTCAAGCTTAGCCATCTTTTTTGTGGTGTCGGTGATTTTCCTTATGGGGTTTGTAAACTGGTCTGTATAGTAGCTTGAAACGGTAAAAATAGCACAGAGGATAAAAATACTCAGAGCCATAAGGGCGTTTGAGGCTACAGTTGCATTTTCTTTAATAACGTCAACGGAGCTGTAGATTTCTATTCCCGAATTATTTCCGTAAAAGGTACCGTAAACAATATACTGTGCCGAAGCGAAGTATTCCTGTCTTATTTCAAAATAGCTACCGTCACTGAGCTCGTTATGAGAAATGATTTTCATAATACGGGGCTTCAATGCTGCGGAAACGGAGCCTTCTGTTTTATCATAGACAGCTTCGTTGCTTCTCGTGGTGTAAACGAGCGTATCTCTGGGGGAATAAATCTCTATATACAGATTGTGATTTGATTCAAAATCGGCAAGCGTGGTCAGATAATTTTCGGCGGAGGGGTCGAGCTTTGCTATTTCTGAGGCGACATCCTTCATATCCTGCTTTTTTGCATAAGTGAATATGTCATCCATATATACAAACTGAAAAACTGAAAGTAAAGCAATGCAAACAGAAATAGTGATAATGCTTATAACCGAATACCGCCGCTTGAGATTGGGAATTTTCTTCTTTTGCTTCATATTATTCCTCAACCTTATATCCTATGCCGTAAACAGTCTTAAGGTGGTCAATACCCCAGTTGCCGAGCTTTGTTCTGAGCCTTGCTACATGGGAATCAACGGTACGGATATCGCCCGAATAATCATAACCCCAGATGCTGTCGAGAAGCTGTTCTCTTGAAAAGACTCTTCCGGGGGCTTCAAGAAGCTTTTTGAGTATATTATATTCCTTAAGGGTAAGCTCTACCTCTTTGCCGTCAACTCTGACCTCGTGAGCATCGTCGTTAAAAATAAGCTCATTAAACTGTCTGCCGTTACTTACGCTCACGGGCTTGGCTCTTCTGAGCAGTGCTTCGACTCTTTTGACAAGAACCATAGGGGAAAAGGGCTTTGTCACATAGTCATCGGCACCTGATTCGTAACCGGTGAGCTCATCAAATTCCTGACTTCTGGCGGTGAGCATAATGACGGGAATATTTGAGGTTTCCCTGATTTTACGGCAAACCTCCCAGCCGTTGAGCCCCGGCATCATAATATCAAGTATAATCAGGCTGAGGCTTCCTTTGTTTTCTTCAAAAAGACTGTAAGCACGGTCGCCGTCTTCAGCCTCAATAACCTCATAGCCGAATTTTGTAAGAAATTCTGAAACAAGCTTTCTTATTCTTAATTCGTCGTCAGCAACAATTATTCTTTCCATAATAACACCTCACTTAATATACTGATTAAATAATAACACAGATTTATTGTATATACAAGTAGAAGTATTGAGAAATTATTAACAATTTGTTTATATTTGCGTTTGCTATTGACTGATAATTGATATGCTTTTATATTGACACAAACTGTAATCTGGTATAAAATATAATCAACTTACTGTGCCTGTTACAGTAAAAAACAGGTCGCCTATGCGACAGAACGGAGATAAAAAATGATTTACACTAACAGTAACAATGTTTTTCATCTGCAGACCAAGAAAACAAGCTATGTTTTCAGAGCACTCCCCACAGGTCAGCTTGAAAGCATGTATTACGGAAGAAAAATAAGAAATACAGATGACTTTACCTTTATTTACGATAAACACGCTTCCGGTTATTCCAATGCTACCAATTATACTCAGGATGATAAGAGCCTTTCACTTGACCATATAGCTCTTGAATATTCTGCATACGGCAAGGGTGATTACAGACTTCCCTCTATGCAGCTCACCTCACACGACGATGTTTTTACCACGGATTTCAAGTTCAAGAGTGCATCGGTTACAAAGGTTAAGCCCGAGCTTAAGGGCCTTCCCTCCAGCTACGGTGAAAGCGATACACTTACTGTTGTAACCGAGGATACGGTTCTCGGTGCCGAGCTTCATCTTATTTATACTGTTTTTGAAGATTGCAACGTTATCACAAGAAGTGCAAGACTCATCAATAAGAGCAGTGAAACCATCAAAATACATAACCTTATGAGTATGCAGCTCGACCTTCAGAGAGGCAACTATGTTATGCTTACCTTTGACGGTGCATGGGCAAGAGAAAGATATAAGAATGAGCACAGACTTACATCAGGTGAATGCTCTGTAGGTTCAATTGCAGGCTATTCCTCAAACAGACACAATCCCTTCTTTGCTATCAGAGAAGAGGATTGCACAGAGCACGACGGTAACTGCTACGGCTTCAACCTCGTTTATTCGGGCAACCACATCGCAAGAACGGAAATCGGCACCCACGGTCTTCTCAGAATTCAGAACGGTATCAATCCCTTTGAGTTTGAGTGGCACCTTAAAGCAGGTGAGACCTTCGATACTCCCGAAAGCGTAATGACCTTCAGCCACGAAGGCCTTAACGGAATGAGTCAGAATATGCATCTGTTTGTCAAGGAGCATATCGTAAGAGGCTATTGGAAGCACAGAGAGCGTCCCATTCTTGTTAATAACTGGGAAGCAACAACCTTCAGCTTCAACGAAAAGAAGATTCTTGACATTGCCGCAGCAACCAAGGAGCTCGGTGCGGAAATGTTTGTTCTTGACGACGGCTGGTTCGGCAAGAGAAACAACGATAAGGCAGGTCTCGGTGACTGGTATGTAAATAAAAAGAAGCTCCCCAGCGGTATCGACGGCCTTGCTAAGAAGGTCAACGATATGGGCCTCAAATTCGGTCTGTGGGTAGAGCCTGAAATGGTCAACCCCGACAGCGACCTTTACAGAGCACATCCCGATTGGGCTATGTCAACCGATAAATACACACCTGCTCAGGGCAGAAATCAGCTTACACTTGACCTTACAAGAGACGACGTTGTTGAATACATCATTAACACAATGACCGATGTTTTCCGCTACGGCAATATTGCCTATATTAAGTGGGATAACAACCGTCAGTTCTCCGATGTTTTCTCAAGACGTAAGGATGCAAAGAGCGGCGAATACTTCCACAGATACATACTCGGTCTTTATAAAATCTGGGATTCACTTACCAATAAGTTCCCCGAAATTCTCTTTGAAGCCTGCTCAAGCGGCGGTAACAGATTTGACCTTGCAACCTTCTGTTATATGCCTCAGTGCTGGACAAGTGATAACACTGACCCTCTTGACAGAATGTATATTCAGACAGGCACCTCCTACGGCTATCCCCAGTCTGTTATGACAATGCACGTTGCAGCTGCCTATTCCTTTGCTAACTTCAGACATTCCACAATCGAGCACCGCTTTAATGTTTCAGCCTTCGGTCTTCTCGGCTACGAGCTTGACGTAACTATGCTTTCAAAGCAGGATAAGGCTTGCGTTAAGAAGCAGATTGAATATTACAAGAAGCACCGTATGCTTCTTCAGTACGGCGAATTCTCCAGAATCGGCGACATTTTCAAGGATGACAGAGCAATGTGGCAGATTACAAGTGCCGATAAGAAGGAAGCAATGTACGGCTACCTTGTAAACAGAGTTACTCCCAACTGGGGTAATGATGTTATCAAGATGGTTAACCTTGATGAGGATGCAACCTATCATCTCTGCGTACGTCCTCAGCTTCTTCCTCTTAAGAAGTTTGGCGATATCATCAATGTACCCCTGCCCAAGAAGCTCGATGTGGAAGACGGAAAGCTCTTCGACTTCCTTTGCGACACAATAAAAATCAGAAACGAGAAGGAAGAATACACAATAGG
Organism: Acutalibacteraceae bacterium; assembly: GCA_045537815.1. Lineage (GTDB taxonomy): Bacteria > Bacillota > Clostridia > Oscillospirales > Acutalibacteraceae > UBA6857. Next base: position 6,811 of record JAZSQD010000159.1, read on the forward strand.
CGGCGATATGCTTATGTATTCAGGCTTCAAGGCAAAGCAGCTTTTCAATTACAGCGGCTTTAACTTCAGCGACAGCAGAATCATTCTTGACAACGATTCAAGAATTTACTACCTGGAAAAAACAGAGGACTGATAAATGAACGGATTGGAAAAAGAAATTATTGAGGTGTGCAGACACTTCAGTATAGACGGCGAATATCATTCTGCAAAAACCTGTACAGACGGTCACATCAATTCGACCTATCTTGTAAATTTTGTGAATAAAGGCAGATTTGAAAAATATCTTGTTCAGAGCATTAACACCCATGTTTTCAAAAATCCTGCCGAATTAATGGATAACATCGTGGGCGTTACCGATTATCTCAGAGAGCAGATAATCAGAGACGGAGGTAATCCTGACCGTGAAACCCTTACCTTCCTCAAGGCAAAGAACGGCAAAAATTATCTTTATCATATAGGTAAGTGCTGGAGAATTTACAACTATGTTGATAATTCATACACCATCAATGTTATTGAAAATAATGAGGTTTTTGAAAGTGCAGGCAGAAGCTTCGGTCTTTTCCTTAACCGTTTGAGCGGATATCCTATGGAAAAGCTTCACGAAACGATTAAGGATTTCCACGATACCCCCAAAAGACTTGAAAACCTCGAAGAAGCAATTCGTCAGGATAAAGCGGGCAGACTTTGTCTCGTCAAGGATGAAACAGACTTTGCACTTTCCCGTAAAGAGGATGCTAAAAAGCTTCTTGAGCTTCACAAACAGGGCCTTATTCCTCTCAGAGTTACTCACAACGACACAAAGCTTAACAATATTCTTTTTGATGAAAAGACAGGGGAAAGCATCTGTGTTATTGACCTTGATACCATTATGCCCGGCTTATCTCTTTACGATTTCGGCGACGCTATCCGTTTCGGCGGTAACACGACAAGAGAGGACGACGACAATCTTGATAATGTTAAAATATCTCTTGAGCTTTTTGAAAGCTACACAAGAGGCTTCCTGAGCTCCTGTGCCAAGAGTCTTACAAAAGCGGAAATCGAAAACCTTGCCTTCTCAGCCAAGCTTATGACCTTTGAGTGCGGCGTACGTTTCCTTACCGACTATCTTGACGGTGATGTATATTTCAGAACCGCGTATCACGATCACAACCTTGTCAGAGCAAGAAATCAGTTTAAGCTTGTCAGCGAGATTGAAAAAAACCTTGATGCTATGAATGAAATTGTCACAAGAATTTATAACGAAAGCATTCAATAATCAATAAATGTAACTTTTCAGCCCTTTGCTGCATAGAATATACCGAGAAACTCCGAGGTGGTTTTATGGTGCAAAGGGTTGCTTTTTTAAGAAAACGCATAGACGATATGCTTTTTATCCTGCGTATTTATGAAATTTACAGTAAAAAAATGCCTTCGGACATTCTTGTAGCCGAAATGTGTTCAAGTTACCGCAGCAAATGTTCTGCACTGCTGGAAGAATATCTGTCTCTTTGCAATGGCGAAGGCTTAACGGAGGTTCATTATGACTGAATTTAAAATAAAACTCTCTGACAGAGATAAAAGCGGAGATATTACCCTTTTTCTTGTGTCTGTTCTTGAAAAATGCAGAAACACCGAAGGAGAAAAGCTCATTAGCTTCGAAAAGGGTGAATACAGATTTTTTGCGGAATACTGCAAGAAGGCCACTCTGTATGCCTCAAACACAGATTCCGGTCGTTTTCCCGAGAAGCTTATTGCAATTGATATAGATTTTCAGAAAAACCTTATATTTGACGGTAATGGCTCTGATTTTCTGTTTTACGGTAAGGTTGTACCCTTCAGTGTTACAAACAGTGAAAATATAACTCTCAGAAACTTTTCCTGGGATTTTCCTTCGGCAGGTACTCTTGAATGTGAGGTGGTTTCCTCGTCGTACTTTCATACAGATTTCCGCATAAACAAAGGCGTCGGTTGGGAGGTGCGAGGCGGAAATCTTTTATGGTTTGAGAAAAGTCCGCTGAGTGGTGAAAAATATTGGGAAAACGAGGGGCAGAGCAAAAGTCACTGTGTTGTATGTCATGACAGAGAAAGAAACAATGTTTCAAGACTTCCCTTAAATAAAGGTCCATTTTTCGGGGTGAGGAAGATAACCGAAAAAGGGGAGAATCTTATACGCATACATTATTTTTTCCCACATACCCATCGTAAAGGAATTATCTATGAGATGTGTCCGAATTATAACCGTGATTGTGTAGGATCGTTTTTCTGCGACAGTAAAAATGTCAGTGTGGAAAATGTAGGAGTACACTATATGCACGGCTTTGGCTGGCTTACACAGATGTGTGAAAATATCAGCTACATAAACTGCAATTTCACTCCGAAGAAAGGCTCTGACCGTTACTGTACAAGCTTCGCCGACCTTATCCATGTTTCAGGAGCAAAGGGCAAAATCCGTATAGAGGGCTGTAATTTTTCCAATGCCCACGATGACCCGATAAACATTCACGGTACATACACTCAGGTTACGGAAAAAAAGGGAGACCGTACTCTTAAGCTTGAATATAAGCATAATCAGCAAAGAGGATTCACGCAGTACCACGAGGGCGATAAGGTTGTATTTTATCTCAGAAAGGATTTCAGCAACCTCCTTGATGAGAGTGAGTTTACCGTTGCTTCGGTTACAAATCCTCTTTGTGACGGTAATTCCGACCGTGAAATGCTTGTAACCTTCTCTGAGACTCTTCCCGAAGAACTGTCACGGAAGGATGAATATGTATGTGAAAATGTTACCTATACACCCGAGGTATATATCGGATCCTGTTATTTTTCGCGTATTCCTACAAGGGGGATTCTCTGTACTACCCGTAAAAAGACGGTTATCGAGAAGAATGTTTTCGACGGTATGACCATGGCGAGTATTTATATCTCCAACGATTGTAACGATTGGTACGAATCCGGTCCTGTAAGGGATATGATCATAAGAGAAAACGAGTTTTACATAACAGACGCAGTGAAGGGAAAGCACCCGGCAATTTTTATAGACCCGATAGTTTCTCAAAAAAATGCATTTCACACGCATATACACAGTGCCATTACAATAGAAAACAATCGCATCTGCCTTAAAGCGGGTCAGAAGGCGATTATAGGAAAGTACTGCAAATACCTTACGGTAAGGGGTAACAGTGTTTATGGTACGGGGGGCGTTTCACCTTATGAGCTTGAAGGTTGTGAATTCTCTGTTTTTGAAGGAAATAAAGAAGAAAAATAAAATAAATTATAAAAATTACATAAAATTTTCTCAAAACTATTTATTTTTATGTTTAAATGTGCTATACTGTAATCATAAACAAGGTACCTTTTTAAAATTCTTCCGTTAAGGAAGTTTAATATAGAAAGGAGCTGACGATATGAAAATTACAGTTATCGGCAGAAAATGCACACCCAGAGATTCATTCAAAGAAAGAGCAGAAAAGAGACTTAAAAAGGTCGAAAAATTCTTTGGCTCCGATGCAGAGGCAAAGATAACCGCAACTGTCGAAAAGAACGAGCAGATAGTTGAGGTTACCATTTTCCATGAGGGGATGATTTTCCGCTCACAGGAAAGAGCTCAGAATATGAATGATGCACTTGACCGTTGTGCTGACTCTATTGTACGTCAGATTCGCAAAAACAAAACAAAGGTGGAAAAGAGATTGCGTTCAGGTGCTTTTGAAGCTTATGAGGCAATCGACAGCTTCGACCCTGAGGAAGTCTACGATGTTGTTCGCTCAAAGGAAATTACTCTCAAGCCTCAGAGTGTTGATGAAGCGATTTTGCAGATGAATCTGCTTGACCATCAGTTTTATGTGTTCCTTAACAGCGCAAATGACAGAATTTGTGTTGTTTACGCCAGAAAAGACGGCGGCTACGGCTTAATTGTTCCCGCTATTGATTGATTTTTCTGATGAAATATGATATAATTCGTCCGTCGGTGTCAAAGCCGACGGATTTTGTTTTTAAGAAAGCAGGTTTACTATGAATATAAAATTTGTAATTCCCTGTCTGTTAGGCCTTGAAAAGCTTATAGCCGATGAAATGAAGGAGCTAGGAGCACTGAATGTCATCTCTGAAAACGGAAGAGTTCTTTTTGAGGGCGACGAGGCATTACTTGCGAGAGCAAATATCTGTTCAAGATACGCTGAAAGAATTCAGATTCTTGTGGGTACCTTTGATGCTCTTTCCTTCGAGGAGCTTTTTCAGGGCACAAAAGCACTTCCCTGGGAGCAGTGGATAGGGGCTTACGATGCTTTTCCCGTTAAAGGATATTCGCTCAACAGTGCACTTTTCAGCGTCAGCGACTGTCAGTCAATTATTAAAAAGGCGGTTGTTGAGCGTCTTAAAATGAAGTACGGTATTTTATGGTTTGAGGAAAGCGGTCCTGTTCATCAGATTCAGTTTTCTATTATGAAAAACAAGGTCAGTCTTCTTCTTGATACCTCAGGCTACGGACTTCATAAGAGGGGATACAGAATTGAATCGAACGGTGCACCGATGAAGGAAACTCTGGCGGCTTCACTCTGCTGTCTCGCAAGGCTCAGACCCTATCACACGCTTTATGACCCTATGTGCGGCTCGGGTACTCTTCTTATCGAAGGCGCTATGATGGTAAACAATATGGCTCCCGGTGTAAACAGAAACTTCACCGCTGAAAGATGGGAACAGATTGACGAAAGTATCTGGCTGCAGGAAAGAGAAAGAGCCCGTTCGCTTGCAACGACCGACAGTCAGTTTGTGGCTTACGGCTCTGATATTGACTCTAAGAGCCTTGAGATAGCTCTCGCCAATGCAAAAAGAGCCGGTGTTGACAAGTTCATTACCTTTGAAAAACGCGATATCAAGGATTTTGAAAAGAAGAGCGAGAAGGGTACCGTTATCTGCAATCCTCCATACGGTGAAAGACTTCTCGATTTGAAGCAGGCGGAGGAGCTTTACAAAACAATGGGCAGATGCTTCAACTCAGAGAGAGGCTGGGCTTATAATATCATCAGCCCCAGTGAAGATTTTGAAACCTTCTTCGGCAGAAAGGCAGATAAGAGAAGGAAGCTTTACAACGGAATGATAAAATGTCAGCTTTATATGTATTTCAAATAATTTGTTGACTTTTGAAGCTTTGGGAGATATAATCTCTGTGTCAAACACGGCTTGGAAATTTATCTGTAGCCATAAATTTTTAAACAATCGGAGGACGTTATTATGCCTAAATTTTGCGGATACTGCGGAATGCAGACGGACGATGCCGCTTTTGTTTGCGACAACTGCGGAACACCCATTCAGCAGCAAGCAACACAGTATCAGGTGCCTGCACAGCCTGTGAACCCTGTACCTGAACAGACTGCCGAGTATGCACAACCCGTTGCACCTGCTCAGCCCGTTAACGACTATCAGAGCTATTACAATCAGCAGCCTCAGGCTCCTGTCAAGCCTGCTGAAAAGAAAAAGCTTAACATTGATTTTAATGCAATTATCAGTCTTGTGACAGGTAAGATTTCTGAGATTATTGCAGGAGTTAAAAAAGGCGATAAAAAGAGCATTATCACCGTTGGCGGTGTTGCGGCGGCTGTTCTTGCGGTTCTTATTGTCATTATCAGCATTCTTTCCGTCGGCGGAGAAGAAAGGGCGGCAAAGAAGGTTCTCAAGGCTATAGATAATGATAAGGCCGAGTCAATGGTAAAGCTTGTTCCCAAATTCTGCTTCGGCGAAAGTGATTTAGGCTTTACAAAGAGCGAATCAGATTGGGAAGATGACTTTGCAACCCGTATTGACTATTTCCGTGAGGATGTTGCAGATGTGCTCAACTCAAACAGCTTTAATATGAAGTGGGAAATCGCCGATGTTGACTTTTTCGGTGATGAAACGCTGGAAGATCTTTCCGACGCATTTCTTCTTTATGACGACTTCAAGGAAAGTAAGCTCAAGAAGGGTGCTCTTGTTATTGCTGAGGCAGAGTGTAAAAAAGGCGGCGAAAAATATTATTCCGAAATCGAAATTTACGCCTACAAATACGGTGCAAGCTGGTATGTTTACACCTGGAGCATAAAGGAATCAGTTCAGAACTGATGAATACATAACAAAAAAATGGAGCTATAAAAAAACAAAATCCTGCAAAGGCTGAAAAAACAAAATAAATTTAATTAACAAAACCGTAGTAAAAGCACAAGATAAAGCTTTACAACGGTTTTTTTACTGTTATGTTATATTAAATTTTACTTTTTTATCAATCTCCCGAAAGAGATAAAGCTGTCAATTAAGCAGATTTTATAAGGAAAATTCCTGACTACTGACTACTGGCTACTGACTACTTAAAGGGGGCTGTATTTTTTTACAATCCCATTTTTCAATTTTTGTTCCTAAGCTCTTCAAGGCGTTTTCTGATAAGCTTCAGAGCTTCTTCCGGTGAATCGGTGCTAAGTACTGCCGATTCCATAGGGCAACGACCGGTGTTGTCTCTGTTCTTTATCATTTCAGCTTTGCATTCGTAATTAATTGCAATACCGTATCTGCAAAAGACCTCAAGTGCAGCATCGCTGACAGTAAGAGCATATACATTTTCCGCTTCCAGAAGCACATACAAAAAGGCGACGGCTTTACCTATAACCTTATCGGCAACGCTGTAGCCCTTGAGGCTTATACCCTTATCGATAAGGGTGAGCAGGGGAAGAACACCTCTTCTTTCGTCAGAGATAATATTCCCTTCTTTAACGGCAGCCAAGGTAAAGCCTTCGTTTTTAATAAGCTCTGCCGCAATGAGCATATCCTTATTCTCTGTCATATCAGATTCTTGAAGCAAAATCGCTCATTGCACCTGAAATGGCGATTTTTTGAGGACAAACCTTTTCGCAGGCCTTACAGCCTATGCAGTCAGAGGGACGCTTGCCTTCGTCAACGGCTTCAATATCCTTTGAAGCATCGTATCCGTCCTCGCCGAAGCAGTGCTTATTATAAAGACCGAGAACATTGGGAATGTCAATCTTTTTCGGGCAGTATTCGGTGCAGTAACGGCAGGATGTGCAGGGGAGAGCCTTTCTTTCGTTAATCATATCCGCGATTTTTAATACGGTGTTCCACTCGGCACTGTTCAAGGGCTTATCCTCACCGTAGGTTTCAATGTTTTCCTTGAGCTGGTCATAATTTGACATACCCGACAGGGTAACAACAACATCGGGAATCGACTGTATGAATCTGAATGCCCATGCGGGAATTTTTTCCTCAGGGCGGAGTGCACGGAGCATAGCCTCATACTTTTCGTCAATGCTTGCAAGCTTACCGCCTCTTACAGGTTCCATAACCCACACGGGGATATTGTATTCTCTTACCGTTTCGACCTGTGCCTTAGCATTCTGACCGTACCAGTCAAGGTAATTGAGCTGAATCTGACAGAATTCCATATCCTTTCCGTAAGCCTCGAGAAAACGGCGCAGAGTGTCAAGATTGCCGTGTGTAGAAAAGCCGAGATGCTTGATTTTTCCTTCTTCCTTCATTTTTATCAGATAATCAACATCACCGTATTCTTCTCTGTTGAGATAGTCGTCGATATTTGATTCACAAACGGTATGAACAAGATAAAAGTCAAAATAGTCAGTCTTGAGACGCTTGAGCTGATCTTCAAAAATCTCATCTGCTTTTCCCATGTTTTGCTTTGAATAACCGGGGAACTTGGTAGCGAGATAATAGCTTTCACGGGGATATTTGCTGAGAATTCTGCCCATAACGGGCTCTGACTTTCCCGAATGATAGCCATAGGCGGTATCAAAATAGTTGATTCCGTTATTTATGGCAAACTCAACCATTTCGGCAGTTTTCTTTTCATCAATGTCAGAGTCGGTACCCTTAGTCGGCAGTCTCATGCAACCCATACCGAGCGCAGAAAGCTGTTTTCCTTTAAATTCCTTATAAATCATATTTATCACCTCATAATTCAGTTCGGGAACATTATACATCGCGGTGTGAATAAAATCAAGACCTGATATACTTACAATTATATTAAAATATTGTCTGCATTATATTGAAATCGCTATGCTTATTTGTTATACTTATAATGATAAAAAAGACAAAGGAGAATAAAAATGGATACACTCGAACAAATCAAAGAACAGATATGCGATGTCTGTCATAAAATGTGGCAGCTCGGTTGGGTTGCCGCCAATGACGGTAACGTAAGCGCAAAGCTCCCCGACGGAAGAATTGTTGCTACTCCCACAGGCATCAGCAAGTCATTTATCACACCCGAAAAGCTTGTTATTCTTGATAAAGAGGGTAACATCCTTGAGGCTCAGGAGGGCTACCGTCCTTCAAGCGAAATCAAAATGCACCTTCGCTGCTATGATAAGAGAGAGGATGTTTTCAGCGTAATTCATGCTCATCCTCCCGGAGCAACAGGCTTTGCAGTGGCTCACAAGCCGATGGATATGTATAATATGATTGAGGACGTTGCCGCTATCGGTGCCGTACCTCTCACCCCCTACGGCACACCCTCAACCTCAGAGGTTCCCGATTCAATCGAGCCTTATCTCGAGGAGCATGATGTAATGCTTCTTGAAAATCACGGTGCACTTGCAGTCGGCAGTGACGTTATTACCGCCTTTTACAGAATGGAAAGCCTTGAGCTCTGGGCAAAGATTACAATCAATGCAGTTATTTTAGGCGGCAGCTGTGATATTAACAACGAGAACGTTCAGAAGCTTATTGACCTTCGCAGCTATTACAGAATTACAGGCAGACATCCGGGACATAAGGTTTTTAATCCCGATGATGAGCTTCTTCATAAAAAGGACTGAGAGGTAAGTTTATGCTTAAAGGAATATCACCCTTGATTTCACCCGAACTCCTCAAGGCTCTTGCAGAAATGGGCCACGGAGACGAGCTTGTTATCGCTGACGGCAACTTCCCTTGCCACAGTGTAGGCAAAAACTCAATCGTAATCCGTGCCGACGGACACGGCGTGCCCGAAATTCTTGATGCAGTGCTTAAGCTGATCCCTCTTGATACATACACAGAAAAGCCGGTAGCTCTTATGGAGGTTGTACCCGGTGACACCTGCGGAACACCTGAAATATGGGGAACCTATGAGGGGATTCTCAATAAATATGAGCCCGAGCATCACGCAATCGACTATACCGAGCGTTTTGCCTTTTATGAAAGAGCAAAGGATGCATATCTTATTATTGCAACGGGTGAAAAGGCGATTTATGCAAACATTCTTCTTAAAAAGGGTGTGGTTAAATGAAAACGGTATTAGCCTTTGACTTCGGCGCATCAACAGGCAGAGCGATTAAGGCTCATTTTGACGGTGAAAAAATAACCTACGAAGAAATACACCGTTTTGAAAACATCCCTCTTACCGTTGACGGATATATCTGTCACGATGTTGATATGATTTTATCCGAGGTGAAGCAGGCTATCGATAAAGCAGGGGATATTGATTCACTTGCCTTTGATACCTGGGGTGTTGACTACGGTCTTCTTGACAGCGACGGTAAGCTTCTGCATCTTCCCGTTCATTACCGTGACGAAAGAACAAAGGATGTGCTCGCAAAAGCCTTTGAAAAGCTCAGTGCCGATGAGCTTTATGCTGAAACAGGCAATCAGATAATGAGCCTCAACACACTTTTTCAGCTTATGTGTGACACCAACCTTGAAAAAGCGGATAAGCTTCTGTTTATGCCCGATTTGTTCTCATATTTCCTTACAGGAGAAAAGGTCTGTGAAATGTCGATAGCATCGACCTCACAGATGCTTGATATGAAGGAAAAATCGTGGAGCAAAAAGGTGCTTGATGCTTTCGGAATAAAGGAATCACTTTTTGCTCCGATAAAAATGAGTGCAACGGTCAGCGGTGAATATAAGGGTATTCCCGTTATAAGCGTTGCGGGTCACGATACACAGTGTGCCGTTGCGGCAATGCCGACTGAGAATGAAAATGCGGCATTTCTTTCCTGCGGAACATGGTCACTTATCGGCTGTGAGCTTGATGAACCTGTTATGACATCTGAAAGTAACGCTCTTGAGCTTTCCAACGAAATGGGAGCCAACGGTAAAATCAACTTCCTTAAAAATATAAGCGGTTTGTGGCTCATTCAGGAAACAAGACGTGACCTTGCAAAAACAGACAGAAAATACAGCTACAATGAGCTTGAAACCTTTGCACGTGAGAGTGAAAAATTCAGAAGCTTCATAGACCCTGATGCACCTGAGCTTTCCGCACACGGCAATCTTCCCGAAAAAATCCGCAATTACTGCAAAAATACAAATCAGCCTGTACCTGAAACAATCGGTCAGCTCGTAAGATGTATTTATGAAAGCCTCGCTCTCAAATACAGACTTGCCCTTGAGCAGATAGGGGAATGTACAGGTAAGAAATTTGATGTGCTTCACCTTATGGGCGGCGGCACCAAGGACGGATTTTTGTGTGAGCTTGCGGCTGAAAGTCTGGGAATTCCCGTTATTGCAGGGCCTGTCGAAGCGACGGCACTCGGTAATATAATTCTTCAGCTTCTTGCACTCGGAGAAATTGAAAGCATATCACAGGGCAGAAAAATTATTGCAGAAACAGAAAAGGTAGAAACCTTTATGTCAGAGCGTACCTCTGACTGGGACGAAGCCTTTGAACGCTTCTGCGCTGTTATAAAAAAATAAACATAAAGGAGAAAAAATTATGTTATATCCTAAAATAGGTATCAGACCTACAATTGACGGACGCTGGGGCGGAGTAAGAGAAAGCCTCGAAAATCAGACTATGGGTATGGCTGAAGCAGCTGCAAAGCTCATCAGCGAAAATTTAAGATACCCCGACGGCACTCCCGTACAGTGTGTTATTTCCGAAACAACAATCGGCGGCGGTGCAGAGGCAGCTAAATGCGAAGAGCAGTTTTCTAAGGAGAATGTTGTTGCAACTCTCTCCGTAACTCCCTGCTGGTGCTACGGCTCAGAAACCTTTGATATGAATCCCAACACAATCAAGGCTGTCTGGGGCTTCAACGGTACCGAGAGACCCGGTGCGGTTTACCTTGCCGCAGTTCTTGCCGCTTATGCACAGAAGGGACTTCCCGCCTTCTCAATCTACGGCAGAAATGTTCAGGATATTGATGACCGTACTATTCCCGAGGACGTTGCCGAAAAGATTCTCCGCTTTGCGAGAGCTTCTGTTGCAGTCGGCTGGATGAAGAACAAGGCATACGTTAACCTTGGCGGCATTTCAATGGGTATTGCAGGCAGCTATTGCGACGCTTCAATGTTCCAGAAGTACTTCGGCATCCGCGCAGAGTGGGTTGATATGAGTGATATTATCAGAAGAATCACCCTTGAAATCTACGATAAGGATGAATACGAGAAGGCACTCGCCTGGATAAAAGCAAACTGCAAGGAAGGCTTTGATGTTAACGAGGGTAAGGATCTTCCCGAAATTATCAGAAAGTCCAAGGTGGTTCCTGCAGATAAGGATTGGGAATTTATTGCTAAGTTCTCAATTATTGTTAAGGATATCCTTTACGGAAATAAGAAGCTTGACGAGCTTGGCTGGCACGAGGAAGCACTCGGCAAGAATGCCGTTGCAGGCGGCTTCCAGGGTCAGAGAAACTGGACAGACTGGCTCCCCAATGCAGACTTCACCGAAGCAATTATGGCTTCAACCTTCGACTGGAACGGCCCCAAGGCACCCACACCTTTTGCTACTGAAAACGACACACTCAACGGTGTTTCAATGATGCTCGGTACTCTTGTTACAGGCAGTGCTCCCTGCTTCCATGACGTACGTACCTATTGGAGCCCCGAGGCCTGCGAGAGAGTAACAGGCTACAAGCCCGAGGGTAAGGCAAAGGATGGCTTTATCCATCTTATCAACTCAGGTGCAACTGCACTTGACGGCAGCGGCGCCGCAAAGAACGATAAGGGCGAAGGCTGTATGAAGCCCTTCTGGGAAATGACAGAAGAGGACATGAAGGCTTGCCTTGAAGCAACCGACTGGTGCAGAGCAAACTACGAATACTTCAGAGGCGGCGGATTCTCAAGCCACTTCCGTTGTAAGGCTGAAATGCCCGTTACAATGCTCAGAGTCAATATCGTCGAGGGTATCGGTCCCGTAATTCAGATAGCAGAGGGCTACACAGCAGATCTCCCCGATAACGCTCACACAACTATCGACAAGAGAACAGACCCCACATGGCCTACCACTTGGTTCGCACCCATTCTCACAGGCGAAGGAGCCTTCAAGGATGTTTATTCGGTAATGGCTAACTGGGGCGCAAATCACGGTGTGACAGTTTACGGACACGTGGGTGATGACCTTATCACTCTTGCATCAATGCTCCGTATCCCCGTTAATATGCACAATGTTCCCGAGGAAAGAATTTTCCGTCCCCATTCATGGGCAGCCTTCGGCACAGAAGACAGCCAGAGCGCAGACTACAGAGCTTGTCAGACCTACGGACCCATTTACGGTTAAAAATACTACGGGCAGTACCGTTTCGGTACTGCCCGTAATTTTATGTGTGAAGTTATATGTCGGTTTGTCTTATGATTTCTTTCAGGCTTTCTGCGCTCTTGTGCAGTTCCCATATTTCTGCATCTGTAAGCGGGAGCATTATCTTACTGTGAGCACCCTTATGACCTACTACATTCAGCAGACTCATGCATACATCATCTATGCCGTATTCACCGTGGAGCATGGTTGATACTGTCATTGTTGTGTCAATGCCGCTGAGAATAGATTTGCAGATATGGCACACAGACATTGAAACCGCATAGAAGGTGGCACCCTTTCTTTCGATAACTCTGGCACCTGATTTTCTTACATAATCCTCGATTTCATTAAGGTTTAATTCAGGCGGAATCACAATACCCGTTCTTACAAAGGAGTTTGCATAATCCGTAACGTGGATATTGGAAATATTGGCGATTGACCAGGGTATAACCGACGAGTCTCCGTGTTCACCCAGAACATAGGCGTGAACATTATGCTGACTGATAGAGAAATGCTCTGAAAGACGGCTTCTGAGTCGTGCAGTGTCGAGAATGGTGCCTGAGCCGATGATTCTTTCTTCCGGAATATCGGAACGCTTGCAGAAGGTGTAGGTAAGAACATCAACCGGGTTACTTACTATAACATATGCCGCCTCGGGAGCATACCTTGTAATCTGAGGGATAATGCTTTTGAGAATATCAACATTGGTCTGCGCAAGGTCAAGTCTTGTCTGACCGGGCTTTCTTGCTACACC
>JAZSQD010000046.1:0-3950 GCA_045537815.1 Acutalibacteraceae bacterium
GCCGCCACCCTCCCTTTCAAGGAGGGCGAGGCTGAGGTGGCTCCTGCGGAGCTATTCAGAACTTTGTCCTGAGCAACAAAGGAAGCAAAATGCTCTATAGTGCAATCGGTCCGAAAGCGGTTTCGCATTGCTTCTCAGAAAGGCTCTCTCTTTTCGGCAGGTGTATTTCCGTAATTAATATATATTTATCTTCGGGCTCAACATTTCTCTTCGTCTGCTTTGCCGCCAATCGGGAGCTTTATGCGGTGCATTACTTATGTGTCCGATAAAGGAAACCGCTCTGTTGTACCCTTTCCTCAAATACATCTCCACCCTAAACGTCTTGATTCACCAACCCGTATATTCCGCACCGCGTAGCCGCTCAATGTGAGCTTTCAGTAAGAGAATGCCTTGTGAGCTTCTGGATTTTTCTTAAATTTTGTTGCCTTCCTTGAAAGGGAAGGGGGACCGCTTGCGGTGGAAGGGTCCAACCACCCGACCGCCAAACACACCTACCCGTCAAGTTGTCACGGACGTCCAATGGACGCCCTTACCGTGTTAAATTAAATATATTTATCGGTCAGGTTTGCGGACACGGCGAGCCGTGTCCCTACCGTATCGGTTTTGATTGAAGTACCTGACTCGTCTTACGCCATAAAACGCCCATCGGGCGTTCCCTGACTACTGGCTACTGACTACTGACTACTTTTCCTCGGACCTTACTGATTACTACTAGTCCCTAATCCCTAATCCCTAGTCCCTTACTTCCGTCCTGTTGAGCCAAAGCCGCCTTCACCTCTGACAGTGTCATCAAGCTCATCTGAAAGAATGAAGCTTGCGGTGATGTAAGGGGCAATTACCATCTGAGCGATTCTTTCGCCCGGCTCTACGGTCTGAGTCTGATTACCGTGATTGTGGAGTGCGGTCATAACCTCACCGCGATAGTCTGAGTCGATAACACCTACCTTATTTGCGGGGGCAAGACCTCTTTTTGTTGCGAGTCCGCTTCGGGCGTATACAAAGCCTGCATAGCCCTCGGGAATTTCAAAGGCAAGCCCTGTGGGGATAAGCTTAGTTTCACCGGGAGCAATCTCATAAGGCTCTTCAATGGCGGCATAAAGGTCAGCCCCTGCCGCAAAAGCACTGCCGTAGGTGGGGATGATTGCGTTTTCTCTGAGCTTTTTTATTTTTACATCATATGTCATTGTTTTCTACCTCCCAAAGTATTGTTCTGTTTTCCCTGAGTGTTCTTTTAAGGTCGATTATCCTCTGATTTTCCGAGCTGAAGCGAAGCTGAAGATTTTTCTTTTCTTCGATGAACCTGCCGTCCACAAGAATATCAATGCAGTCAAGCATCCTTTTTGTAACTGTGAAGTCGCAGAGCCTTCCCGAAAGAAGGTCCTGTTCAAGGGTGTAGCCCGTGTAGCACCATACGCTCTTTTTCGGGTACTCTTTTTTTATTTTTTCCAGAAGGGGAGCCAGCTCCTTCTGATTGACAGGCTCGAAGGGTTCACCGCCTAAAAGGGAAAAGCCTTTTATATAGTCGGGTCTGAGGGCTTCGATTATTGTGTCAACCTCTTTTTCGGTGAATTTATCACCGTAATTAAAGTCCCATGTCTCTTCGTTAAAGCAGCCCTTGCAGTGATGTGTGCATCCGCTGACAAAAAGCGAAACTCTCACCCCGGGCCCGTTAGCCACATCAAAGGGCTTAATTGTTGCGTAATTCATTTTTCTACCTCTTTAGTAAATCTTCAAACGCCCGAAGGGCGTTACCCTGACTACTGACTACTCAAACGCAGAGCCTGATTATAAGTGTAAAACCCTCGCCTTAATTTCCTTTGTCTTGCCCACATTCCAGAAATTCTCGCCTAAGTATCCGCAGGTGCGTCTTGTAACGTTCATCTTTCTCTGGTCGGTGTTGCCGCAGTTGGGGCATTCCCACTGAATATCGTCGTTGATTTTGATTTCACCGTCAAAGCCGCATTCGTGACAGTAGTCACTCTTGGTGTTGAATTCAGCGTACTGAATGTTGTCATAGATAAACTTTACAAGCTCCTCAAGAGCCTCAAGGTTGTGGCGCATATTGGGAATTTCAACGTAAGAAATCGCACCGCCTGATGAGATTGTCTGGAACTGACTTTCGAAGGTGAACTTTGTGAAGGCATCTATATTCTCACGCACGTCAACGTGATATGAGTTGGTGTAATAGCCCTTGTCGGTCACATCCTCAATGGTGCCGAAGCGTGCCTTGTCAACTCTTGCAAAGCGGTAGCAGAGGGATTCGGCAGGTGTACCGTAAAGACCGAAGCCGAGACCTGTTTCCTTCTTCCACTTTTCGCAATGCTCACGAAGGCTCTTCATAACCCTCAGAGCAAAGTCTGTTCCCTCGGGCTCGGTGTGGCTTACTCCCTTCATAAGCTTGGTGAGCTCATAAAGACCGATGTAACCGAGAGAAATTGTGCTGTAGCCGTCGTGAAGATATTTTTCTATTGTTTCGCCCTTTTTGAGTCTTGCGATTGCGCCGTACTGCCAGTGGACGGGGCTTGTATCGGAAATAACATTGTGAAGAGCGTGATGGCGGCACATAAGAGCCTCGAAGCAAAGTGAGAGTCTGTCCTCGAGAAGTGCCCAGAATTTTTCCTCGTCGCCCTTTGCGAGAATACCTATCTGAGGCAGGTTAAGGGAAACAACGCCCTGATTGAAGCGACCTTCAAACTTGTACTGACCGTTTTCGTCCTTCCAGGGAGAAAGGAAGGAGCGGCAGCCCATAGGTGAAAAGACGTTGCCTTCATAGTTTTCACGCATTTTTTTGGCGGAAATATAGTCGGGATAAAGTCTTTTTGCCGAGCATTTGACTGCAAACTTTGTGATATAGTCATATTTTCCGCCTTTGAGGCAGTTATGCTCGTCAAGAACATAAACAAGCTTGGGGAAGGCAGGAGTAACGTAAACACCCTTTTCGTTTTTGATGCCCTCATATCTCTGACGGAGAATTTCATAAATAATCATGGCGTTCTCTTCGATATATTCGTCGTCTTTTCTGAGGTTTAAAAAGATTGTAACGAAGGGGGACTGTCCGTTGGTGGTCATAAGGGTGTTTATCTGATACTGAATAGTCTGAACGCCTGCCTTAAGCTCATCGTTAAGACGGTCTGAGGCGATTCTTTCTATTGCTTGCTTGCTGAATTCCTCACCGAAAACCTCTGTAAGGTGATTGACAAACTTTTCCTTGCTTTTTCTTAAGTATTTACCTAAGTGGCTGATGTCAACCGACTGACCGCCGTACTGACTGCAGGCAACGGAAGCGATAATCTGAGTGGTGATGTTACAGGCAACGTGGAAGCTCTTGGGGCTTTCAATAAGTTTGCCGTTCATAACGGTTCCGTTGTCGAGCATATCGCCTATGTTTATAAGGCAGCAGTTAAAAATAGGCTGAAGGAAGTAGTCTGCATCGTGAAAATGGATTGCACCCTCATCGTGTGCCTTTGAAATATGTTCGGGAAGAAGGATTCTTCTTGTAAGGTCTTTACTCACCTCACCTGCAATAAGGTCACGCTGAGTTGCTGCCATTACTGCATCTTTGTTTGAGTTTTCTTCCATTACGTCCTTGTTTGAGTTTTTGATAAGGCTGAGAATTGAATCGTCTGTTGTGTTTGCCTTTCTTACAAGGGCTCTGTTGTAACGGTAAATGATATATGTTTTTGCAAGAGCATACTTCTGAAGCTCCATAAGCTTGCATTCAACCATATCCTGAATGTCTTCCACGAGGATTCTCTGTTTCTTTTTCTCGGTTATGAAGTCGGCAATTTCTTCAATCTGAGAAGAAGTGATTCTTTCGTTTTCCTCTACGGCATCGTTTGCCTTCTCGAGAGCAATAACGATTTTACTGCGGTCAAAATCCACAATTGTGCCGTCTCTTTTAATTACTGTCATA
This sequence comes from Acutalibacteraceae bacterium, assembly GCA_045537815.1. GTDB lineage: Bacteria > Bacillota > Clostridia > Oscillospirales > Acutalibacteraceae > UBA6857. The sequence continues at coordinate 3,914 of JAZSQD010000046.1, forward strand.
AAGTTTTATCCTCCTTTTCAAAAAATAGTGAAGCCCT
>JAZSQD010000169.1:0-34310 GCA_045537815.1 Acutalibacteraceae bacterium
AAAAGGAGATGTAAACCATGAAGTTAATACTTTTAGGTGCACCCGGTGCAGGTAAGGGTACTCAGGCAGAGGTTATCTGCAACCAAGTCGGATCGTAGCCATGTCGTTCTGTGAGCCAAGGAGTTGTCATAGCCCTTTGTCTTCCTAAGACCGCCTTGGCCTCCGACTTAAAAGGAGATGTAAACCATGAAGTTAATACTTTTAGGTGCACCCGGTGCAGGTAAGGGTACTCAGGCAGAGGTTATCTGCAACCACCTTTCAGTGCCGACTATCTCAACAGGCAACATTATCCGTGCAGCTCTCAAGGCTGAAACAGAAATGGGCCTCAAAGCCAAGGAATATATAAATAACGGTCAGCTCGTTCCCGATGAGGTTGTCATCGGTATCATTAAGGAACGCCTCGCTGAAGACGATTGCAAAAACGGCTTCATTCTCGACGGCTTCCCCAGAACAATCCCTCAGGCTGAAGCTCTTGACGAAATGGGCATCGAAATCGACAAGGTTATCGATATCGAAGTACCCGATGAAAAAATCGTTGAGAGAATGAGCGGAAGAAGAGTATGTCCCGCTTGCGGTAACTCATACCACCTTCTCTATAAGAAGCCTGAAAAGGAAGGCATCTGCAACGCTTGCGGCGCAGAGCTTATCATCAGAGCTGACGACCATCCCGACACGGTTAAGGAAAGACTTGAGGTTTATCACAGTCAGACCGAGCCGCTTAAGGAATTCTATGGAAAGAAAAATAAGCTTTTCATAGTTGAGGGACAGGAGGAAGTTGCTGATACTTCTGCTCTTGTTCTCAAAGCATTGGAGGAATAAGCATGATAGTGCTCAAAACCAGCCGTGAACTCGCCCTCATGAAAGAGGCGTGCAGAATTTCGGCAGGAGCACTCAAGGTGGCCGGAGAGGCAGTCAGACCCGGTATCTCAACATGGGAAATCGACAAGGTTGCTTACGAATATATTAAAAGTCAGGGTGCTGAACCCAACTTTCTCGGTCTTTACGGATTTCCGGCTACTGCGTGCATTTCCATAAATGATGAGGTCATTCACGGAATTCCCTCTAAAACACGTATCCTCAAGGCAGGGGACATAGTCTCCATCGACCTTGGCGCAAAGAAAGGCGGATACAACGGTGACAATGCCGCTACTTTTGCCTGCGGTGACATTAGTGACGAGGCAAAGCGGCTGATGGATACCACAAGAGAGAGCCTTTATGAGGCAATCAGGTTTGCGGTTCCCGGCGGCAGAATCGGTGATATCGCCTACGCAGTCCAAAGCTACTGTGAGCAGCGGGGCTACGGTGTTGTCAGAGAGTATACCGGTCACGGTATCGGCAAGGAATTACATGAAGATCCAAGTGTACCGAATTACGGTACAGCCGGCCGAGGCGTACGCCTGTTAGCGGGCATGACACTCGCTATTGAGCCGATGATTAACCAAGGCACTGCAAGAATCAAGGTTCTTCCCGACGGCTGGACAGTCAAAACGACTGACGGTAAGCTGTCAGCCCATTTTGAGCATACGGTGGCTGTCACTAAAGACGGTCCCGTGATACTCACTAAGGTGTGAGGCTCCCATGGAAAGAGGACAGATTGTTATTTCAACAGCAGGTCACGATAAAGGTGAGTTGCTCGTTATAGCAGGCTTTGATAAAAACAGGGTTCTTGTATGTGACGGTAAGCAGCGAAGGCTCGAAAAGCCCAAAGCCAAAAATCCGAAGCACCTTAAAGAAACCGGAATCCTCTTAAGTGAGGACTCAATAGCAACAAATCGTAAGATTAGAAAAACGCTTAACAAATCAGCGAACCCAGGAGGGTAAAGGTTATGTCAAAACAGGATATGATTGAAATCGAAGGAATCGTTGCTGAGGCTCTTCCCAACGCAACCTTCCGCGTAGAACTCGAAAACGGTCACAAAATTTTAGCCCACATCTCAGGCAAGCTCAGAACGAATTATATTCGTATTCTTCCCGGAGATAAGGTTACAGTCGAGATGTCTCCATACGACTTAACCCGCGGCCGCATTACATGGAGAGCAAAATAATAAAAACAACAGTTTGAATTTAAAGGAGGCAATCCTATGAAAGTCAGACCTTCTGTAAAGAAAATATGTGAAAAATGCAAGGTAATCAAGCGTCACGGTAAGATCATGGTTATCTGCGAAAACCCCAAACACAAGCAGCGTCAAGGCTAATTGACGTAAACTAATTAGGAGGTACAACTGAACATGGCTCGTATATCAGGTGTTGACCTTCCCAGAGATAAGAGAATTGAAATTGCTCTTACTTACATCTTTGGTATTGGTCGTAAAACTGCAAGCGACATCATCGCTGCAACAGGTATCAATCCGGATACAAGAGTTAAGGATTTAACTGAGGACGACGTTTCAAAGCTTCGTGAATACATCGACCGTAACATTAAGGTTGAAGGTGACCTCAGAAGAGAAACAGCATTCGATATCAAGAGACTTATTGAAATCGGCTGCTATCGTGGCGTACGCCACAGAAAGGGACTCCCCGTAAGAGGTCAGCGTTCAAAGACAAACGCTCGTACCCGTAAAGGTCCCAAGAAGACAATCGCTAACAAGAAGAAATAATTCAAGGAGGATACTTTTATGGCAAAGGTTGCAAAGAAAGCTACCACAGTACGCCGTCGCCGTGAGCGCAAGAATATTGAGCGCGGTGCGGCCCATATCCAATCCACCTTCAACAACACAATCGTTACCATCACTGATTTACAGGGTAACGCCGTGTCATGGGCAAGTGCCGGTGAAATGGGCTTCAGAGGCTCAAGAAAATCCACTCCCTTTGCTGCTCAGACCGCTGCTGAAACAGCTGCCAAGGCTGCAATTGAACACGGAATGAAGACCGTTGAAGTATATGTTAAGGGACCCGGTCAGGGTCGTGAAGCTGCTATCAGAGCTTTACAGACAGCAGGTCTTGATGTAACAATGATTAAAGACGTTACACCGATTCCTCACAATGGCTGCCGTCCCCCCAAGAGAAGACGTGTATAATTACAATAGGAGGTAAAGCGACATGGCAAAGAATAGAGAACCTGTTGCAAAGCGTTGTAAGGCTTTAGACCTTTCTCCTGCTGTTATGGGTTATTCCAAGAAGCAGACAAACCGCAATCCCGGCGGTAAAATGAAGAAGAAAAAGAGCGAATACGGCTTACAGCTTAACGAAAAGCAGAAGGTTAAGTTCATCTACGGTATTCTTGAAAAGCAGTTCCGTAACTATTACGAAAAGGCTGTTAGGGCTCCCGGTAAGACCGGTGATAACCTTTTAATTCTTGTAGAACGCCGTCTTGATAACGTAGTATTCCGCCTCGGTTTTGCAGCTACACGCCGTCAGGCTCGTCAGCTTGTAACTCATTCTCATTTTACAGTTAACGGTAAGAAGGTTAACATCCCTTCATACCTTGTAAAAGTCGGCGATGTTATCGAAGTAGCTGAAAAGAGCCGCTCATCAGTTCTTTTTGAGCGTCTTGCAGGTCCCGACGCACCTGTAGTTCTCACTCCCGCATGGATGGAAAGAGAAAAGAATGCCCTCAAGGGTACAGTTACTCACATCCCCACCCGCGAAGAGATAGATACTCCCGTTGAAGAGCATCTTATCGTTGAGCTCTATTCTAAGTAATAGACTTTTTACGTAAAACACATCCACAAATAAGTAAGGAGGGTTTTGCATGATAGGCATTGAAAAGCCCAGAATCGAAACTGCAGAATTAGCAGCTGACGGTACCTACGGAAAGATTATCGTTGAACCGTTAGAGCGTGGCTACGGCGTGACATTAGGCAACAGCCTGAGAAGAATTCTTCTCTCGTCACTTCCCGGCTATGCAATTACCAGCGTGAAAATTGATGGCGTACTTCATGAATTTTCAACAATCCCCGGCGTTAAAGAGGATGTTACAGAAATTATTCTTAATCTTAAGAACGTCATTCTCAAAATTCACGGTGACGGACCTAAAACTGTATACATTGATGCAAGCGGCGAAGGCGAAGTAGTAGCCGGCGACATCAAGTGTGACTCAGAAGTAGAAATCATCAACTCAGATTATCACATCTGCACACTCGACAAGGATGCAAGCATCAATATGGAGCTTACAGTCAATAAGGGTCGTGGATATGTATCAGCTGAGCAGAACAAAAAGCTCATGCAGCCTGTTATCGGTGTAATTGCTATCGACTCAATTTACACACCGATTCTTAAGGCAAATTACACAATTGAGGACATACGTGTTGGCCAGGACATCGGCTTTGACAAGCTTACTCTTGAAGTTTGGACAAACGGAACAATTTCAGCAACAGATGCTGTTTCACTCGGTGCCAAGTTTCTCAACGAACATCTCGCTCTGTTCAGTGACCTCTCAGGTGAGGCATATGACACAGAGATTATGGTTGACAGAGATGTAGATACCAAAGGCAAGATTATGGAGATGACTATTGAGGAACTTGACTTATCAGTACGCTCATTCAACTGTCTGAAGCGTGCCGGTATCAACACAGTAGAAGACTTAACAAACAGGACTGAAGAAGATATGATGAAGGTCCGTAACCTCGGCAAGAAGTCACTTGACGAAGTTATCAATAAGCTTCATTCATTCGGTCTTGATCTTCGCAGCGAAGACGAATAATTATCTAACGGTAAAGGAGTGATTTCAAATGGCAGGTACCAGAAAACTCGGCAGAACAAGTGACCACAGAAATGCAATGCTCAGAGGTATGGTTACTTATCTCTTAGAGAATGGCAGCATTGAAACCACCGTTACAAGGGCTAAGGAAGTTCGTTCAATGACTGAGAAAATGATTACTCTCGGTAAGGAAGACTCCCTTCACAACAAGCGTCAGGCTTATGCATACATCACAAAGAAGGATGTTGTTAAGAAGCTTTTTGACGAAATCAGCCCCAAGTATAAGGAAGTTAACGGCGGCTACTGCCGTATTATCAAAACAGGTCCCCGTCGCGGTGATGCTGCAGAGATGTGCATTATTGAACTTGTTTAATTGATAGTACAATCATAAAACAACATAAAACAGCACTCAGTAATAAGGGTGCTGTTTTTGTTTGCAAAAATATACAGTATTCACTTATGCTAAGAATAAATATGCATTTTAACCTTACCAAATCTTAAATAATGCACATATTTATCATTTTTACTTGACAAATATGTAATAAATATTATATAATTGCAGAGTAAATATATTTTAACGGAGGAATTCAAAATGAAAAAAATTCTCGCAGTTGTTCTTGCAGCTCTCATGCTCTTCACACTTGCAGCATGCGGCGGCGATAAGACAAACACAGATGCAAAAACAAACACAGATGCAAAGGCATCAGTAATGACAATGGGTACCGGCGGTGAGCAGGGTACATATTATGCTTACGGCGGCATTCTCGGCGGCATTCTCAAAAATAAGACCGGTATCACCGTAAACGTTGTTTCAACAGACGGTTCCAAGGCAAACATCCTTGGCATTAAGGCAGGTAACTATCAGCTTGCAACAGTTCAGTCGGACGTTATGGCTTACGCTTGGGCAGGCTCACGTTCATTTGAAACTGAAGGCCAGATTCAGGACTTCCGCGTAATCGGCGGTCTCTATGCAGAATCAGTTCAGCTTATCACAGTTGACCCCGAAATCAAGTCAGTAGCAGACCTTAAGGGTAAGAAGGTTTCAATCGGCGCTCCCGGTTCAGGTGTTTACTTCAACGCTATGGACGTTCTTGCAGCAGCAGGCCTTACAGAAGCTGACATCCAGCCTCAGTATCAGGATTTCGGTGCATCAGCAGACGCTCTCAGCGACGGTAAGATCGATGCAGCGTTCATCGTTGCAGGCGCTCCCACACCCGCAGTTGTTCAGCTTTGCAAGACTAAGGATGCTTACCTTGTTCCCATCGACGGCGATATAGCTAAGAACCTTATGAATGCATCTCCTTATTACACAGAGTACGTAATTCCTGCAGGTACTTATGACAAGCAGGAAGCAGATGTTACAACAGTAACTGTTAAGGCTACTCTTATTGTAAGCGCATCAGCTGCAGAAGAAGATGTTTACAATCTTACAAAGGCTATCTTTGATAATGTTGCAGAAATCACAGAAGCACACGCTAAGGGCACAGAGCTTTCACTTGAAAATGCAACAGGCGGTATGACCGCTCCCTTCCACGCAGGTGCAGCTAAGTACTTTGCTGAAAAGGGCATCACTGTAGAAACAAAATAAGTTTAAAGCTTGTATAAGTCGGCTGCAGTGACGTTTACTGCAGCCAATTTTATGCATTTAAAATGTAGAAGGAGGTTTTTATGGCGCTGTTTAGCAAAAAAGAAACAGAAAAGGCAATAGAGTCTCAGGAGCCTATGGGTCTTGACGAAGTAATGAAAAAATTCGACAGAGAGTCCAATACCCGTGTGTGGGAAGGCGTGCCGAAAATAATAGTGAGTGCTATACTTGCTGCTTTTTCCGTCTTTTGTATATATGTGACTTTGTTTGCAACATGGCTTGATGAGCTTCGTCTCACATCCTTTATGACCTTCATAGTATTTATCGGCTTCCTTGTTTTCCCTGCGAAAAAAGGTGTTCAGAAGGTTAATCATATGCCTTGGTACGATATTATAATTACGATTGCCGGTACAGGAGCGTTCTTATATTATACAATAAATGCAAAAGCAATCGTTGCGCGTTTTAGTATAACGGAATTTGAGGTTGTAATAGGTATTATAGGTATTCTCTGTCTCGCAGAGCTTTGCCGCAGAAGTGTAGGTATACCTATTCTTATCGTTGCGGGTGTTCTTGTTGTCTACGCTATTTTTTGGGGCTCAACGAACCCTGATATGGTGGCAAGAATTACTGAGTTTGTCAGAAAACTTTTCTATTCAAGAGGCGGTGTTCTCAACACACCTGTTGATGTTTGTTCAAAATATATAGTTATCTTTATTATCTTCGGCGCATTCCTTGAAAGAACAGGCATAGCAGATTTCTTTATCAATATTGCCAATGCACTTGTAGGCCGTTTCTCAGGTGGTCCTGCAAAGGTTGCGGTTGTTGCTTCTGCTCTTGAGGGTATGGTATCAGGCTCATCAGTTGCTAATACCGTCGGTTCAGGTGCAGTTACCATTCCTCTTATGAAAAAGACAGGCTATAAGCCTGAATTTGCGGCTGCGGCTGAAGCATCAGCATCTACAGGCGGTCAGATTATGCCTCCCATCATGGGTGCGGCGGCATTCCTTATGGCAGAAACCTTAGGTGTCGAATATTCCAACATAGTAGTAAGAGCTATTCTTCCTGCAGTTCTCTATTTTGCGGGTGTGTTCATCACAGTTCATCTCGAGGCTAAGAAGGAAGGTCTCAAGGGTCTCACAAAAGCTGAGCTTCCCCGTCTGTTGCCTCTTCTAAAGAAGACATATCTCCTTCTTCCTCTTATTCTTCTTGTTTATCTTGTCGGTACAAGTAAAAACTCCATTGCATATGCTGCGGCTATTGCCATCGTTGTGGCTATTGCAGTAAGTATGTTTGATAAGAAGACAAGAATCACACCCAAGCGTCTCTTTGAGGCTCTTGCAGCAGGCGGTCAGAGTATGATTACGGTGGCGGTGGCCTGCGGTGTTGCAGGTATCATTTCCGGTCTTATCAGCTCTACCGGTCTTGCATATATGATCTTTAACGGAATCGTTGCTCTTGCCGGTGACAAGATTATAATTGCTCTTTTCCTTACTATGCTTTGCTGTATTGTTCTCGGTATGGGTGTTCCCACTACGGCGAACTACTGTATTATGGCGGCTACCTGTGCACCGATTCTCATAAAGCTCGGTGTTGAACCTATCGCAGCACATTTCTTCGTTTTCTATTTCGGTATCGTTGCTGACCTTACACCTCCCGTTGCTCTTGCGGCATATGCGGGTGCGGCTATTGCTCAGGCAAACCCGATGAAAACGGCATTCACATCAACAAAGCTCGCAATCGGAGCGTTCATTGTTCCTTACATTTTTGCTCTGAGCCCCTCAATGCTTCTTATTGATACAAACTTCGGAGAGGTTGCTCTTATCTGTGTAACATCACTTGTAGGTATGGCAGGTGTTGCAGCTGCTCTCGAGGGCTTCTTCAAGAGAAGGATGTATTGGTACGAGCGTATTCTCAGTGCGTCAGGCGGACTTCTTCTTATCTATCCGGGTCTCACAACTGACGTAATAGGCTTTGGTCTTATTGCGGTTGCGATTGCATTCCAGTTTATTATCAAAGGTAAAAAGAAGGCAGATGTAGTTGCTGCATAACATCAAACAAAAGATAAACCTGCTACTTGAAAGTAGCAGGTTTTTTATATATAAAAAAACATCCCCCACAGAGAAGTGGGGGATTACTTTGTGTATTGGGATTATTCTTCCATGTCCTTCTTAGCTTCTTCGATAACCTTCTGAGCAACGTTCATAGGAGCATCCTCATAACGTGCAAAGGTGAGTGTGAAGTAGCCTCTGCCTGCAGTCACTGAACGAAGTGTTACGGAGAAGTCGCCCATTTCAGCCATAGGAACTTCAGCAACAAGCTCCTGCATCTTAGGCTCGTCAGCTGCACCCATACCGAGAACACGGCCACGGCGCTTTGTGATATCTCCCATAATATCGCCGAGGTTTGCGTCGGGCATATAAACCTTAAGCTCACCGATAGGTTCAAGAATTACGGGGTTAGCCTGAGCCATACCGTTCTTATAAGCAATCTTAGCAGCGGTCTTGAATGCCATTTCGTTTGAGTCAACGGGGTGGTAAGAACCGTCATAAAGAACTGCCTTAAGACCAACAACGGGGTAACCTGCAAGGGGACCCTTGAGGATAGCTTCCTGAAGACCTTTTTCAACTGCGGGGAAGAAGTTTTTGGGAACCGGGCCGCCGACAACCTCTGTTTCAAAGATAAGATGATCTTCTGTATGGGGCTCGAAGCGGATGAAAACATCACCAAACTGACCTGAACCGCCTGACTGCTTCTTATGGCGGCCCTGTACCTGACATGACTTACGGATTGTTTCTCTGTATGCTACCTTGGGAACCTTAAGGTCGATTTCAACGCCGTACTTTGTCTTAAGCTTTGAAACAACAACCTCAAGATGCTGCTCGCCGAGACCTGAGATAACCATTTCGCCTGTTTCGTGATTTGTTGCGAAAATAACGGTGGGGTCTTCACTTGAAATCTTACGAAGACCTGAAGCAACCTTATCCTCTTCACCCTTTTTCTTAACAATGGCAGCCATTGAAAGCGAGGGAGCGGGGAAGTCAACGGGAGCAAGGTTGATGATATCCTTTGCACTGCAGATTGTGTCGCCTGTTGCAAGGTCGTCAAGCTTAGTGATAACGCCGATATCACCGGTTGCAATTTCACTGATGTCTTCCTGCTTGATACCCTTAACGGCTACAAGCTTGCCCATTCTCTGGCTCTTGCCTGTTCTTGCGTTGTAGCAGGGTGTATCAGATGTAATCTTACCTGAAATTACCTTAACAAAGCTCATCTTACCTACGAAGGGGTCAGCGATTGTTTTGTAGCAAAGCGCGGCGAGAGGACCGTCGGTTTTGCAGGCAACTTCGATTTCTTCGCCGTCGCCGTTTGTTGCGATTTCAGCGTTTGCCTTATCGGGTGAGGGAGCGGAATAAACGATAGCGTCAAGGAGCATATCGCAACCGTCAACCTTTGTTGCCGAACAAGCGTATACGGGCCAAATTTCACCGGTTTCAACGCCCTTTGTGAGACCTGCGATGATTTCTTCCTTGGTGAGAGGCTCGCCTTCAAAGAACTTTTCCATAAGCTCTTCGTCAACTGTTGCAACTGCTTCTTCAAGAACGGCTCTCATGTTGAGAATATTGTCGTCGGAAACAAGGTCGATTTCCTGAGGACGGCCGTTGGGATATTTGAAAGCCTTGTTTGAGCAAAGGTTTACGAAAGCCTCGCAAACGGGGCCGTTCATATAGGGAACAACAACAGGGCAAAGCTTGTTGCCGAGCTCTGCTCTGAGAGCTTCGAATGTTTTATAGAAATCACGGTTGTCTGAGTCAACCTTGGTGATTGCAAAGAATTTAGCGATACCTCTCTGGTCTGCTGCCTTGATAGCCTTTTCAAGACCTACGTCGATACCTGAGCCTGCTGATGTAACGATAACTGCACAGTCAGCGGCACGCATAGCTTCTGCCATACCGCCGGCGAAGTCAAACTTACCGGGAGCATCAAGCACGTTGATTTTTGTATCTCTCCATTCAAGAGAGGCCATTGCAGTTGAAATTGAGCACTGGCGCTTCTTTTCTTCTGCATCATAGTCCATAATTGTATTTCCGTCTGCAACCTTACCGAGTCTGTCTGTTACACCTGCAACATAGAGCATAGCCTCGGAAAGAGCAGTTTTACCCTTACCTGTATGACCTGCGATGGCGATATTTCTGATGTTGTTTACTGTGTAGGATTTCAATTATATTACCTCCTTGGACCCCATTATTACAGAGCCCGAAATTTGCTACATTCAAACAAAGATACTTCATTTGACGTTAACACTAAATATATTACCATAAAATAACCAAAAAAACAACGGATTATTGACTAATTTTGTGCATTTATTTTTGTTTAGTCTGTATAAATATAAGGTGCACAGGCTCGCATATACTGTCAAAGGTAGAAGAAAGCACCAAAAAATGCACAGATTTATAACTCCAAACGCCGATATTAATAATATTAGCGGTAATACTCTTTTATGATAAAAATCCATAGTGAAAATTTAGAGAAGAAATCCGTTATATTGCACAAAAATTATTAAGTCGAGTTGACATTTTTGTTTAAGTAGGTTATTATTATCGTTATACTAAAGTATGATATTCTAAGGAATAATTCATTTGACAAAAGGAGTTGTTTTTATGGAAGCTATAATGAATTACATACCTTATATTATACCCGTTGTGGGTGTGCTCGGTTTGCTTTTTGCTTTTGCCCTTGCAATTAAAATCAAAAAGCAGGATGCGGGCAACGAAAAAATGAAGGAAATATCCTCTGCCATACATTCAGGTGCCAAGGCTTTCCTCTTTGCTGAATATAAAATTCTGGTGTTCTTTATTCTTGCTCTCATTCTTGCCATAGGCTTTGCTCTCAACTGGACAACGGCAGTTTGTTTTCTTATCGGTGCACTGTTTTCCATTGCGGCGGGCTATTTCGGTATGGACGTTGCAACAAGTGCAAATGTCAGAACAACCAACGCCGCTCAGAAGGGCGGTATGAGAAAGGCTCTTTCCGTTGCTTTTTCGGGCGGTGCGGTTATGGGTATGTGCGTCGTAGGTCTCGGTGTGCTCGGTATATCGGGTATCTATGCCGTAACGGAAAACGCTGACGTGCTTTTCGGCTTCAGCCTCGGCGCATCGGCAATCGCGCTTTTTGCCCGTGTAGGCGGAGGTATATATACCAAGGCGGCTGACGTAGGTGCTGACCTTGTGGGTAAGGTAGAAGCCGGCATTCCCGAAGATGACCCGAGAAACCCTGCAGTTATTGCCGATAATGTAGGTGACAACGTAGGTGACGTTGCAGGTATGGGTGCCGACCTTTTTGAAAGCTATGCAGGTGCCGTTATTTCGGCTATAACACTCGGCGTTGCTGCCTTTGCTCCCGTGGGTAACAGTAAGATGGGCGCATTTTATCCCCTTATAATTGCTGCAATCGGTGTGCTTGCTTCTATGTTTGCAACCTTCTTTGTGCGCGGCGGTAAGGGAGACCCTCACAAATCACTCAAGTCGGCAACATATGTTGCTTCGGCTGTTGTGCTCGTTGCAGGCATTGGTTTGAGCAAGGCGATGCTCGGCACATTCAGTTACGGTGTTGCGATTCTGGTAGGTATCATAGTTGGTACGATAATCGGTATCATTACAGAATTCTATACATCGGACGCATACAAATCGGTGAAAAAAATCGCAGAACAGAGTGAAACAGGCTCGGCAACAAATATTATCTCAGGTCTTGCAGTAGGTCTTAAATCAACTGCTATGCCTATTATTCTCATAGGTATCGGTATTTTTGTTTCTTATTACGTATGCAGAAACGGTGGTAACGGTGCAGGTATTTACGGTGTTGCTCTTGCAGCTGTAGGTATGCTTTCAACAACGGGTATTACCGTTGCCGTTGACGCTTACGGCCCCATTGCAGATAACGCAGGCGGCATCGCAGAAATGTCAGGTCTCGACAAGTCTGTTCGTGAAATTACCGACAAGCTCGACTCAGTAGGTAATACAACTGCCGCTATCGGTAAGGGCTTTGCAATCGGCTCGGCTGCGCTGACGGCTCTTGCACTCTTTTTCTCCTATGCTCAGGCGGTCAAACTCGAAGCAAGCGGAATCAATCTTCTTAACTATCAGGTTGTTATCGGTCTTCTTATCGGCGGTATGCTTCCCTTTGTTTTCTCTGCGATGACTATGGAATCCGTTTCCAAGGCGGCTTATGAAATGATTGAAGAAGTGCGCCGTCAGTTTAAAGAAATCCCCGGCATACTTGAAGGAAAGGCAAAGCCTGACTATGCAAGATGTGTAAGCATCTCAACCACTGCCGCTCTCAAGCAGATGGTTATTCCCGGTGTGCTCGCAGTTGCATCGCCGATTCTTGTAGGTGTTATTCTCGGCACTGCCGCGCTTGGCGGGCTTCTCGCAGGTTCACTTGTAACAGGTGTGCTTCTTGCAATCTTTATGTCCAACTCAGGCGGCGCATGGGATAATGCAAAGAAGTTTATTGAAACAGGTGTTCACGGCGGTAAGGGCGGAGCTCCCCACAAGGCATCCGTTGTCGGTGACACCGTAGGTGACCCCTTCAAGGATACATCAGGTCCTTCAATCAACATCCTCATCAAGCTTATGACGGTTGTTGCTCTTGTTTTTGCTCCCTTATTTATGGCAATAAACGGCGGCGCAGGAATATTTATGTAATATAATAAGAAAAGTTCTTTTGATTCTTTTCTTTCAAGAAAAGAATGCCTTGCGGCGAGCAAATAAAAAATCAGAACGGTTGATTGAATTTCAACCGTTCTTTTTATATTTTTTTGATAAAACTATTGACACTTACCTTGGGTAACAATGTAATATTAATCTGTAAATACATTAAAACTCACTAAGGAGGAAGGCTTATGAAAATCAAAGAGGTAACCGAAAAGACAAATCTTACAGAAAGAGCGGTAAGACTTTATATTGAAAACGGTCTGATTTCACCCGGGGTTAACGAGTCTTATTCGGGAAGAAGGAACATAGATTTTTCTCAGGATGATGTAGAAGCTCTCAGACGAATATCTGTTTTGCGCAAGGCGGGCTTTACGATTTTACAAATCAGACAAATGCAGGAACAGCCGGAAAAATGCAAGGAAATACTGGAAGGATTTATAGATAAAACCAACAGAAGAATTGAATCGGACAGAGAAGTAGTTTTATGCCTTGCACCCTTGCTTACGATTGAAGACAGTCTCGATATTGAAATGATAAGCAAAAGTCTCGATAAGCCTGTTATGGAAGAAAAGGAGTTGCCTTCTGAGGACCGTGAGATTTCTGCGGTGCAGAGAATTATCAGAAAAATATTCCTGTCAGTTTCGGTTATGGAGCTCATTGTTTCGCTGATAAGTGTTACAGCTCTTGTTCTGGTTGAAATAAATGCTGTGAGGCGATATCTTTATCCAAAATATAATGCAGACGATCTTATTTATGTAGCCTGGCTGATTATAACGTTGGCTTTGCCTGTTGCGGTTATCATAATCAACAGAAAAAATAAAGCGGTAAGCAATAAAAGGATAGCGCTGAAAGCTGTGGTTTCTGCGGTAATTGTGTGCGTTTCTGCTTTTTTTGTGTTTTGTTCGGGTATGTTGGCTCTCCTTAATTTAGGACATCCTGAAAGCCATGTAATATCACATACGGAGAATGTAGAGAATTATATGGTGTTTGATGCAGATGGCGCACGGGAAACAGTTTCAGAATTTTTGCCGGAGAGTCTCCCTGATACCGATGATATCAGATATGATTATTATTACAAGGAGTACGGTGTGCATCATGAGCCTCCAGAAACAAGAGTTTTTGTTGAACTGACGCTTGATGAAAAGAGCTATTCCGAAACGGTTGAAGACTACAAAAACTTCCGCACTTCAGACGGTGGATGTGAGCCGTGGGAGGAAAGCGGCGACTGGCGCGGTAAATGGACAGTCGTATGCTACAGAGAAAAGTATGAGCATGCACCGAGTAATTACACGCCTGTCTTTGCATATAACAATGAGGAGCACAAGGTAAGGCTTATATGCTTTTACGGCAGGGTCAGCATGAAGGGTGCGATTTATCCTCTTGGCGATTATGACTGGGAATAATATACAGATAAAAAAGAACGGTCGAATTTTTTCAACCGTTCTTTTTTTGTATCAGAATTGCGAAGCAATTCCCTATCTACTGTCTACTGACTACTCTGACTCAGCCCGCCTTCATTTCGAGTCTGAGCTTGTCGCTTATCATGGCGATAAATTCGGAGTTTGTGGGCTTGCCTCTGGAATTCTGTATTGTGTATCCGAAATAGGAGGATAGTACATCAACGTCACCTCTGTCCCACGCGACCTCAATAGCGTGTCGGATAGCTCTTTCGACTCTTGAGGGGGTGGTGTGGTTTGTTTTTGCCACGGTTGGGTAGAGCAGCTTTGTAACTGCATGCATAAGCTCCGGGTCATTGACGGTAAGTATAATCGACTGACGGAGGTATTGATAGCCCTTAATGTGAGCAGGAACACCAATTTCTCGCATAACATCTGAAATTGTGACCTCTAAATCGTTTGATTGTTGAGATTTTGTCAGTTCTTTTTCACTTGTGTTCTGCCATCCTGCAAGCTCTGAAAGTCTCTGGGCAAGTACGTTGAGCTCAAAAGGCTTAAGAAAATAATAATCTGCACCTGCAGAGAGAAGCACCTGTTCAAAGCGTGGATTGTCAACGGCTGACATAAGAGCTATAATCGGCCTTTTTTCAAGCTCGGTTTCTCTGAGCTGATTCAGTACGCCGAGAGCGTCTATTCTCGGCATAAAAGCATCCATAAGAACAACGTCGGGGTTGAGCTCTCTGATTGATTCTATTATTTTTGAGCCGTCCTTGGCAACGGTTTTAACATCGAAGCCGTAGGATGACAAAAAGGAAGCGCAGTGGTTGGCAAAATCGCTTCCCTCTTGCGCAAGCATAATGCGAGTGCGTTTGGTCATAAAAAAATCCTCCTTGATATGTGTATTATTATCACAGTGACATATTAACACAATTTGTTGCATTGTTCAATCAGAAAATTGTCGAAAACTAAAAATTTTTCTTTTTTATCAGTGATAGGGGAATTTTTTATGAATTTGTTGTATTGAAATATAAAAAGGGGGCTGTAAAAAAACAAAAGTCCTGCAAAAGCTTAAAAACAAAAAAATAATTATCAAAACCGTTGTAAAAGCATGAGATAAAGCTTTACAACGGTTTTTTACTGTTATGTTTCATTAAATTTGAATTTTTTATCTATCTCCCGAAAGAGATAAAGCTGTCAATTAAGCAGATTTTATAAGGAAAATTCCTGACTACTGGCTACTGACTACTTAAAAGAGGCTGTATTTTTTTACAACCCCTTTTAAGTTTTTTGTGATGTGTTCAATCAGAAATCTGATTCGTAGGCTTCGTCCTCATAGAAGGTAAGCTCATCGTCATCCTTCTTTTTGCCTCTGCCGAAGGCGAAAGCAAGAACAAGAATCAGAACGAGGGCAACAGCCATAAGCACTGCAAGAACAAGTGCAAAGTTTGCTGACAGTATGCCCACAATATTGCCTATGGAGGGGTAAATCTTTGTGAGCTTACCGCGGATGTTTGCGTTGAAAATGTTTATCCGGCCGTTACTTGCTTCATTTTCGGCAAGAGTGACATCTTCACCAACCTCATCGCGCTTCACTGCAAAGTCAAAGCACTTGAGATCACTGTTGTAATAAGCAACGATATCGTTTGCGGCGGCGGCTTCCTCTGTGGCAACAACAAGATCGCCCTTTGTCAGATTGAGCACCGCATCGTCTTTGCTGACGGTGTAGATATAGTATTTATCAGAGAAGGTCTCACCTGTATTTATCTTAAAGACAACATTGAGAAGTGTAGTACCCAATGCGGCAACGAGAGTGAGGAGCAAGCTTATGATAAGCACAAGCTGAAGAGCAACTCTGCCTTTCTTTTCCTTGATGGGAGCTTCCTCGGGCTCGTCATCCTCCTCGTCCGGAATGAAATCAGTCTGAACGGGTCTTTCAGGCTCGACAAGGTCTGATATATATTCGGGAGCGGTGAAGCTTTGGTAAGAATCGTCGTCGGAGGGAAGCTCTGAGTCAGGTGCAGGGGAGAGTGCAGAATTCTGTTCTTCCTCTTGGGTGAGTTCTTCGTATTTCTTTGATTTTTTCTTTTTCTTCTGCCTGGATTTTGAAAAGTAGCTGTCATCGTCCTCGTCAGACATTATTTTCATATATTCCTCAAACAGCTCTGATTTTTCTGCCGTTATAACAAACTCGGGCTTTTCTGCAGGCGGTTCGGGTCTTTTTTCTGCTTTAACTGCAGGCTCGGCTTCCTTTTCCGGAACACGTGGAGCCTGAGGCTTAACTGCTGCGGGCTTTATCTGTGTTGTTCTGGGTATGGGTCTTTCTTCTGCTTTCTCAGGGTTGGAAAACTCGCGGATAAACTTCTGTATATCCTCAGTAAGGTCGCCGACGGTTGAAACGGGAGCTGAGAGAATTTCGTCCTCAGCAGCAGCTTCTGTTACGGGTAACGCCTGCTCGCTGACTGCCGTGATTGCAGTTTCATTGACCTTGATTACATTGCGGCTCGTTATAGTTTTGTCGTAAGTGTTGTTTATTTCGTTCAGGCTTTTAGGTCTGTATATCGCCAATCAGATCACTTCCTTTATCTTAGCGGGCATTTATTATTGAATTCCCTTTTCGAGAATGACATCAATCATTTCACCAATGCTTCTGAGGTTATTCATAATGGTGATGTTTTCGGTTCTGATGTCAACGGAATTTTCTTTGGCGCGGCGGAGAATGGCGGTTGCCTCGTCCTTTGCCTGCTCGATGATGTCGTTGGCTCTTGTCTGAGCATCGCTTTTTACCTTTTCGATAGTGAGAGTAAGCTTGTCAAAAACCTCTTTGATTACTTCGTTCTGGTTGTCGTCTGTGATTGTAAAGCAGACACCCTGATTTTCATAATCGCTTCTGAGCTTTTCAAATTTTGCTTCCATTTCCTCGCCCCAGGCAACTGCGTTTTCATATTCCTGCTGGAGCATATCGATGTATTTGTCAACTTCCTCTACATTGTAGCCCTTTTCTTCAAGATTAAAATTAACTGACATATCCATCACCTCATATAGTATTTGAGCAATAATTATTCATTTAAAATTATACAATATGAGCTATCAAATTTCAACCGAATTCACACTTTTTTTACAGGGAAAAATTATTTTGGAAAAGATTATTCCACGGTGACGGATTTTGCAAGGTTGCGGGGCTTGTCTACATCGCAGTTTCTGTTTATGGCGGTGAAATAAGACAGTAGCTGCAGGGGGATTATTTCAAGGCAGGGTGCAATGAGACTGTGACAGTGGGGAATGAATATCTGTTTGTCAGTGTCCTTTAAAATCTCTTTCTTATCCTCGGTGGCTACGGCTATTACGGCGGCACCCCTGCTCTGAGCCTCTCTGACATTGTTTAAGGTTTTTGAAAACAGACGGTTATCTGCCATAAGGCATAAAAGTGTTGTGCCCGGCTCTATAAGTGAAATCGTGCCGTGCTTGAGCTCGCCGGCAGGGTATGCCTCTGCATGAATGTAGCTTATTTCCTTGAGCTTGAGAGCCGCTTCTGCGGCGATGGGATAGTCGTGGCCTCTGCCTATAAAAAAGGCGTGTTCCTTTTCGGTGAAATATTCCGACAGCTTACGCATCTTTTCCGTGGTGATGCTTACGGTGCGTTTTATAAGCGGAGGAAGCCCGAGAAGGACATTGATATACTCCTGCTTCTGCTTTTTGCTGATTTTTTCCTTGTAGCTTCCTATATATACCGATAAAAGACACAAAAGGGCAAGCTGACACGAGTATGCTTTTGTTGTTGCAACGGCAATTTCAGGGCCTGCCGCAGTGTAAATAACATAGTCACTCAGGTCGGCGACCGAGCTGCCCTTAACATTGACTATGCCCAGAGTTGTGCATCCGTTTTTCTTCGCTTTTTTCAGTGCACTGAGGGTGTCGGCGGTTTCTCCGCTCTGGCTTATAAAAATGCACAGATCCTTTTCTGAAAGCTTTATATCGCGATATCGGAATTCGCTTGCTATATCTGCTGTGACGGGGCAGGGGCAGTTTTCTTCAAAAAAGTATTTGCCGCTCAGTGCGGCGTTATAAGCGGAACCGCAACCGATGAGGCGGATATTTTCAAAACTGCAGCGGCTTATATCGAAATCAGGAAAGCTGATGTCATTGTTTTTTATGAAGGGGAAAATTGTGTCCGCTACGGCTGAGGGCTGCTCGTTGATTTCTTTGAGCATATAGTGGCTGTAGCCCGTTTTTGCCGTGGATGAGGATTTAAGACTGAGTCTCGTCATAGAGGGATAAAAAGGCTCAAGCTTATCGGAATAAAAGTGTACGCCGCCGTCTCTGAGAATAACAATATCGTCGGGTGAGGGCTTGTAGATGTATTGAACAAAACCGCTCAGAGCCAGAATGTCGGAGGCAACAAAAGCTCCCTTTTCACCCTGACCTGTTACGAGGGGACTGCCGAAGCGCATACATAGAATTTCATCGGGGAAATCAGTGCACATAACACATACGGCATAAGCACCGATAAGTCTTCTTCTGACAAGAAGTGCGGTTTTCAGGAGGTCTCCGTCATAATATTTTTCAAAAAGCTGAGGAATAACCTCTGTGTCGGTGTCGCTGAGGAAGGGGAAGCCTTCTTTTGTGAGCTCTGATTTTAGCTGAGTATAGTTTTCGATTATACCGTTGTGAACTACGGCAAATTTACCGTTACGGCTCAGATGAGGGTGGCAGTTTCTGATTGAGGGTGTTCCGTGAGTTGCCCAGCGTGTGTGCCCAATACCCGACCTTGATTCTCTTTGCTTCTCGGAGGCGAGAACGCTTTCGAGGATATTAAGCCTTCCTTCCGCCTTTACCGTGTCAATTCTGTCGGGAGCGGTCAGTGCAAGACCTGCCGAATCGTAACCTCTGTATTCAAGAGTACGAAGCCCCTCTATCAGATAGGGTACAGCTCTTTCTTTTCCTGTGTATCCGATAATACCGCACATAAAAAATCTCCTTCAATAAAAAATTAGTGTCCTGTTTATAAAAAAGGACTTTTTCTTTAATATATTTTATGTTATACTTACCGATATATAGAATAAAAATGAAAATAAGGAGAAATTTATGCTTCTGATTCCTGTTATATGTGTAATAGCTCTTGTTGCGGTTTTTGCGATTTGCGAAATGAAGGCAAGCAGGGGCAACACAAAAGCACCGCCCGACATACTGCTTATTCTCGGCTGCCGTGTAAGAGGCACCAAGGCGGAAGAAACTCTTATGCTGAGAATAGAAAAAGCGGCTGAATATCTTAATGAAAACAGGGGTACGCTTGCTGTTGCCTGCGGCGGTATAGTACATAAGGACCAATTCGTAAGCGAGGCACAGGTTATAAAGGAGGAGCTTATAAAAAGAGGCATTGAGCCTGAGAGAATTATTCCTGAGGATAAATCAAAAACAACGGCGCAGAATTTTATCAACGCCAAAAGAATTGTTGACACCGACGGCAAGACTATGGCTTTTCTTTCAAGCGAATTTCATCTTATGAGAGCGTCGATGATTGCAAAAAGGTGCAGGGTGAGCTGCAGTACCCTTGCGGCGCCCTCACCGAAAAATCTGCTTTTAAAGAATTACCTCAGGGAGTTTTTTGCCATACCACTGATTATCACAGACACAAAAGGAGTGAAGAAGAATGACTAATGTTACAATGAAGGCATATAAGGTCAGCGAAATAGCCTTTAACAACAAGGTGAACGGCAGAGTGGAGCTGAAGCTTAAAACCAAAATTTCCCACAATGTGAGATTTACAAAGAACCGAACCTGTGAGGCTACTCTCACTGTTGAGATGAGAGACGAGGAAAAGCCCGATACTATATCTGTCAGAGTGGTTGTCAACGGCGCTTTCAACGTAAACACAGATGTTGAAAAGGAGTTTATCCATGTTGACACCTATAAGGAGCTTTTCCCTCTGGCTAAGGCTCTTGTTATAACAATAAGCGCAAATGCAGGCATACCGCCTATTTATGTGCAGAATATTGATATAGAAAACAAAGAGATATACCGCTTTGATATGAATGCGGCGAAAGGAGAGGTGTGAAATGAGTGAGCTTCTCAAACAGCTCAATGACGATGAGCTTGATTTTACGGTGCGATTCACCGATACCGACGGTGCCTTCTGTGCCGGAGAATTTCTTGATATAATTAATTTTGAAGGTAATGAGTATGTGATTATTGACCCTTGTGACGGTGAGGGCTACGTTGATATTTTCCGCATAATTATGAAGGACTCAAAAGAAGCTTACCGGAGAGAGGCCGATGAGGATATTCTCGATGAGGTTTTTGAAATTTTCCGTATAAAAAACGAGGACGAATTTGATTTTGAATAACTTCAGATTTTAAGTTGTAAAATGATACGGCTTATGATATAATTTTCTTTGAAGAAAAAACAGAAAACACAGGAGGAACCAACAATGAGAAAAGTTTTATCCCTTAATCAGGAATGGATTTTTTGCAAAGAGGGAGCAAAAGAAACAGTAAACCTTCCCCATACCTGGAACGGTCTTGACGGTCAGGGCGAGGGCGATGGTGATTATTACAGAGGTGCATGTACATACACAAAAATCCTTCCCCGTTATGAAGGTAAGGTTTTTGTTGAGTTCAAGGGTGCAAATGCAGTCTGCTCCGTGCTTGTCAACGGCAAGAAGGCAGGCAGACATGAGGGCGGTTATTCAACCTTCCGCTTTGATATCACAGATCTTCTCACTTCACCGAAAAACTTTCTTGAGGTTACTGTTGATAACAGTGCAAACAGCAAGATTTATCCCGGCTTTGCCGATTTTACCTTCTACGGCGGACTTTACAGAGACGTAAATCTTATTTATGACGTTCCCGAAACCCACTTCTCACTCACAGATGCAGGTAGCAAGGGCGTTTATGTAACCGCAAAGACAAACGGTGACGTTGCAGTAAGGGCTATCGTCAACGGATATGTAAGCGGCACTAAGGTCAAGTATGAGGTGCTCGATGCTGAGGGTAAGGTTGTAGCCACAGCGGGCGACAGAGAAAAGCTTCATGTAAATGACCCCATTCTCTGGAACGGTGTGAAGAACCCCTATCTTTACACTCTCAGAGCTGCTCTTCTTCAGAACGGTAAGGTTATCGATGAGGTCAATGTACGCTTCGGCTTCAGAGATATTAAGTTTGATGCAAACGAGGGCTGCTTCCTCAACGGTGAATACATAAAGCTCAAGGGTGTTTCCCGTCATCAGGACAGAGAGACAATCGGTAACGCTCTTACAATAGAAGAGCATAAGGAGGATATCGAGCTTATCGCAGATATGGGTGCAAACTCCATAAGACTTGCCCACTATCAGCAGAGCGAGGATTTCTATAACCTTTGCGACGAGTACGGTATGCTTATCTGGGCGGAGATTCCCGTTATTTCCCGCTATAACAAGAAGGCTCAGGAAAATGCAATGAATCAGCTCGAGGAGCTTATCAAGCAGAATATGCATCATCCCTGTATCTTCTGTTGGGGTGTACAGAATGAAATCACCATCACAAGCGAAAACGATACCCTTATCGAGGGTATCAGAGAGCTTAACAATTACGCAAAGTTCCTTGACCCCTCAAGAGCAACAACTCAGGCACAGTTCACAATGTGCTCACCTAAGTCACAGCTTAACAGAATTACCGATATTCTCGCCTATAACCACTATTTCGGTTGGTATATGAAGACCTGCTCAGGTCTTGATGAGTGGCTCGTGAAGTTCAGAGAGGCAAATCCCGACCTCGGTATGGGTCTTTCCGAATACGGTGCTGAGGGCGTACTCGGCTACTTCAGTGACGATCCTGTTCAGGGCGACTATTCAGAGGGCTATCAGGCTATGTACCACGAGCATTATATCAAGACAATCAATGCAAACAAGTGGATATGGGGCTCATATGTATGGAATATGTTTGATTTCGGCTCGGCTCTCAGAAATGAAGGTGGCGTAAAGGGCAGAAACAACAAGGGTCTTGTTACCTTCGACAGAAAGACAAAGAAGGATTCCTACTATCTTTATAAGGCATTCTGGTCAGATGATAAGTTCGTTCATCTTGTAGGCGACAGATACAATCTTCGTACAGTCGGTGAAAAGACCTTTAAGGTGTATTCAAACTGTGATAAGGTTACAATCAAGGTCAACGGCAAGCAGAAAACCGTTACCGCGGAGGGTATCTTTGTCTTTGGCGGAATGGAAATCAAGGAAGGCGAAAACAAGGTAATCGTAACTGCAGGCGATATCAAGGAAAGCTATGTATTCGAGGGTGTTGCAGAATATCCGAGAGAGTATCAGAAGCCTGACGGTGCCGCTTCAATGGTGCGTAACTGGTTTGTTGAAAAGGACAGCACAAGCAATGACGAATATTACAGCCTTGATGATACCATCGGTGACCTCCTCAAGAGCGAGGATATTCTCAGCATGGTAAAGGGTGCTGCAGGTGCTCTCCTTAAGAGTCCTCTTATGGCAGTTGTTAAGCCCTTTACTTTAAGACAGGTTATCGGTCTTGCTCATCTCAATGAAGAGATTGTTGCTATGATTGAGGATTTCCTCGGAAGTGTTAAGAAAGCATAAAAATACGGCAGACAATCTTTTTTATGAAGGTTGTCTGCTCTTTTCTGTTCTTGACAAAAGAATTTTTTTGCAGTAAAATTTTCACATAAAATCAAGGAGGAGAACAATATGATTATCAAACAGTTAATAGCACTTTTTCTTTCGCTTTTTATGACCCTCGGTCTTTATACTCCCGCAAGCACGGATATTGAAAATGTACCCGAAAAAGGTGATGAGGAGCTTCGTATTATTTCCTTTAACGTCAGATGTAAGGATGATCTTTACGGCTCAGTCAAGGGTCGCTCTCAGCTTATTGTTGCTGCACTCAGGCAGTATAAGCCCGATTCCTTCGGCGTTCAGGAGGCTACTCAGCAGTGGCTCGACATTTTTGAAAAGGAGCTCGGTGACGAATACGGCTGTGTAGCTCAGATGAGAGACGACGCCGAGGACAGCGAGGCTTCGGCGGTGTATTATCTCAAAGAAAAGTTTGAGCTTATTGACAGCGGCACAATGTGGCTTAGTGAAACTCCCGAGATTTTCGGCAGTAAGCTTCCGCTGTCAGGCTGTACGAGGGTTGCAACCTGGGCGACACTGAAGGAAAAGGCAAGCGGCAAAATTTATACTCACATCAACACTCATCTCGATCATATTTTAGAGCAGGTACGTGTTGAGCAGGTAAAGATTCTTAAGGTTAAGATTGAAGAGCTTAAGGCTCAGGGATATCCTGTTGTCTGCACGGGCGACTTCAACACCTATGAAGATGATGAGGCATACTGTGAAATGGTAACCTGCCTTAGCGACAGCAAGCACCTTGCAGCAGAGTCTGATGAGGGCAAAACCTTTCACAATTACGGCAAGGAATTCTTTAAAACCAAACCCATTGACTTTGTATTCGTTTCCGATGGTGTAACGGTAAACCGTTATAAAATCATCGACGAAAAGATTGACAGAATGTACCTTTCAGACCATTACGGCGTTTGCGCGGATTTAACCTTATGATTGTGCTTTGCAGATAAATGCCGGATAAAGTAGTCAGTAGTCAGTAGCCAGTAGTCAGGAAATGCCCTTCGGGCATCAGATATTCTTTGATATAAAAGTAAAGGCCAACACGGAGTTTCTCTGTGTTGGCTTTTTTATATATATTTGCATACAGTTTGTGCGGCAAGAGAGTTATATTTTTAAGTATTCTTATTCGCGCGTGACTACTGGCTACTGACTACTAAAAAAGACACCGTTAGGTGTCTTTTTTCTGTCCGTAATAAGCATTCGGGCCGTGCTTTCTCATATAATGCTTATCGAGAAGGTACTGCTCAATAGGACTGTGGTCGGGATTTATCATTTCAGCGTGGTATGCCATATTTGCCACAGTTTCCATTACAACGGCATTGTGTACCGCCTCGTGGGGATTTTTACCCCATGCAAAGGGGCCGTGCTTGTAAACGATAACACCGGGTACTGCCATCGGGTCCTTATCCTTAAAGGCCTCGATGATAACGGTGCCTGTTTCTTTTTCGTAGGCTCTTTCAACCTCTTCGAGGGTGAGCTGTCTTGTGCAGGGAATTTCACCGTAAAAATAGTCGGCGTGAGTTGTGCCGTAGGCGGGAATTGCTCTGCCTGCCTGAGCCCATGAGGTTGCCCATGTTGAGTGGGTGTGTATAACACCGCCGATATTCGGGAAAGCCTTATAAAGCTCGATGTGAGTGGGCGTATCCGATGAAGGATTGAGTCTGCCTTCAACAACGTTACCCTCAAGGTCAACAACTACCATATCCTCGGCGGTCATTACGTCGTACTCAACACCGCTGGGCTTGATAACGATAAGACCCTTTTCACGGTCGATACCGCTGACGTTACCCCAGGTAAAGGTAACGAGATTATATTTGGGAAGCTCGAGATTTGCCTCGAGAACCTTTCTTTTAAGTTCTTCAAGCATAGGATTTTATCCTTTCAGTTCAGTCTGTTCCTCAACAACTCTCATAAGACCTGTCTTGAGGTCGGTCTGACTTTCCCAACCGAGTGCTTCGAGCTTTGATGAGTCGAGCACGGCGTTTTCAATAAGAGAGAAGCCCTTTGCTTCTGCCTCCGTAGGAAGGTCGAAAATAACCTTAAGTCCCTTTTCCGGGTAGGAGTCAACGAGAGTATGAGCAATACCTGCAATAGTGGTAATGCACTTTGTTGAAGCTATGTTGTAAGCCTCACCGTTTTCACCGTCGAGAAGAATTGTGAAAAGAGCGGTTATGGCGTCTGTAACATAGGTGTAGGAGCGAAGCTGCTCGCCCTTGCTTTTCATAACGATGTTTTCGCCGTTGGCAATACATTTTGGGAAAACAGCAACGATTTTTGAGTCTCCCTCGCGCATTCCGGGACCGAAAATGTAGCTGAGTCTGCCGATTTTAACGGGTATGCCGTATTCGTCGGAATAGCTCACGCAGAGAGTTTCACAGCTCTTTTTGCTCAGAGGATAGCAGGAGCGCACCTTCATGGCATCAATGGTACCGTAGGTGTCCTCGGGGATAGTGTCGATTCCTCTTGTTGTGCCGTAAATTTCAATGGTGGAAACATAAAGGAAGCTTGAGGCGTTGACTGCCTTTGCATAGTCAAGCAGATTGATTGTGCCGAAAAAGTTGGTCTTCATGGTTTCCACGGGGTACATAGAGTATTCCTTGGGGGCGGCATTTGAAGCACAGTGAATGATAAAGTCGGCTTTTTTTTCCGTGGGAAGAGGCTGACATACATCCTGAACTATATAGTCGAGGCTTTCGTTTTCACCGTACATAGCCTCAGCTCTTTCTCTGTTTCTGACAAGAGCGAGAAGCTTTACACCGAGACCGTCCTTCTCATTTTTTTCGAGAAGAGCACGGATGATATATGAGCCGATAAAGCCCGTTGCACCTGTGATAAGAAGAGTTTTGTTTCTGAGCTTATCCCAATTTAACGGTGCGTCGGCAATACGGGAGGTTTCGTTTTTAACGATGCTTGTAACCATAGACTTCACCGATTAAAGAGCGCCCGCCTTGATGTAGGCTTCAAGAAGAGCGATGTGTTCAGCTGTTGTAACCTTGAAGTTGGTTTCCTCGCCCCATACGATGTGAACCTGTTCGCCGAGCTCAACAAGCAGTGTGCAGGTTGCAACTGTATCCTCAATGCCTCTTTTGATTGCTTCCTCGTGTGCCCAGGCAAACTTTGAAACATAAAGTGACTGAGGTGTCTGAGTTCTTGCGATGAGGTTTCTGTCAACAATCTTCTTGCTTTCAATCATATCCTCACTGTAAAGAAGAGCCTCGGTAGTGGGAACACAGGTGATAGCTGTGCCGAATTCCTTAACGCCTTCAATATTAGTGTCGATGATAGCATCGGAAATAAGGGGACGTACCGCGTCGTGGATAACTGCGATGGAATCCTCGGGATAGTTGTCGCGAAGAGCGATCATGCCGTTGCGAAGTGATTCCATGCCTGTCTTGCCGCCGGGTACGATATGAGTGAGCTTTTTGATGCCGTACTGGTCAGCCCATTTCTGTAATTTTTCTTCCCAACCCTGAAGACATACAACAACAACCTCGTCGATGTTCTTGTTTCTTTCAAAGGCTTCAAGGGTATAAATGATGATAGGCTTGCCCAAAACCTTGATAAACTGCTTGGGCACATTCATTTTCATTCTCTGACCGGTACCGCCTGCGATGATAAGTCCGATATTCATAGTATAACCTCCGTTATAATATATTTTTAACTTTATTGTGAGTTCTCAAACAGAAGCTCATAAAAAAGATTATAATCCAAATATGGAATTTTGTCAATAAATAAAGGAGTGGTCTGCAAAGCAAACTCACTCCTTATAGAGTTATTCTTATGCTTCAGCGAGAGCTTCTTCAGCCTCTTCCGCTTCTTCCTCTTCGGGTGCGTTTGCCTCTGAGGAGTTGATATCGTCTGCTCCGACAGAAAAATCCTCGTTTTCTGCGCGGGCTTCTTCTATGTCTTTAAGCTTTTCTTCTTTGATTTCCTTCTTTTCTTTTTTCTCGTCGACGGAAGCTCTTCTGCTTCGTGAAATCAGGTATCCGATAAAGCCGAAAACGAGACCGAGGGCGCAGGGAACGCCTCCGAAGATAAGGAAAACAATATCTGTTGCACCGAAAATCAGGAAAGGAAGAAGAACTGCAACAGCCGTAAAGATAAATGGTGAAAGGAAACCGAGCACGGTACCCTTCTTAGCTGATGAAATTGAGCAGATAAAGCCTGCAACGGGGAAAATGATATACTGTCCGAGAAGCATATAGAGAAGCTCGTTTCCGGGTGCGGTGACAATGCCGGCAACTGCAACAATAATTGAAATTATGATGTATGCAATGAGAGGTCGGTTTTTTCTGATGAAGCTTTTCATAGTCATTCTCCTTTGACGTTACTTATAATGAAGGTTGTTATACTGTTGCCCCTGAGAGTAAAGGAAACAGAGCCGTTTTCAAGGGACGGAGCATCAATCACAGCCCAGCATTCCTTGTTTTTACCGCTTCCGCAGGTTCTGACGGCACTGATACTGCCGTTTTCACAGGTGAAGCCCTTAAGAGAAAGGGTGCAGACGGCTTCCTGCTTACTGCGGTTAAGGCAGACAGCATACAGCTTTTCATTTTCTTCATCATAACACGCCAGAGTCTCTCTGTCAACCTTAATCAGAGACATTCCGGGCCTTATAAAGCGTGAAAACTGACCGAAGGCATAGTATTTCTGAGTGAGGATGATTTCTTCTTTGTCTGTGTCTGCAAAGGCAACACCCCAATAACCTTCGTTAAGGTCGGGAAGGCAGGGCATATCCTTTTTGCCTTTGTATTCATTTTTTGAAATATAACCGGCTACAATCTGCCAGATTACCCAAGCATCCGCCTCAAGGGTGTTTAAATCTTCGACTATTTTCATACCAAGCCACAAGGCTGCACCCATTTCGCCTGCATCGTCACCCTCGATGCCTGACCAGTCGGTTTCCGTCATCCAGATGGGTTTACCCATTTGGGCGGCGGTTTTTGCCACCTTGGGTGTAGCTTTTGAATAGGTGTGGGTGCTGATACGGTCAATACAATCCCAAGCCTCTTTTGAAAGACGCTTACAGGCAATATTCTGCAAGGTGGTGTTGGTCTCATCGCTTGCTGTTATATCAACACTTTCAAGGCCTGAATTTTTCATAGCCCTTGCCGCTTCGCAGATAACAAGGCTCTGCATTTTACCCGGAGAGACGTGACATCCCTCCTGCTTGGGGGAATAGGCTTTCCAATAATTTGTAAAAGGCTCGTTCATCGCCGCAAGAGAGCTGATCTTGATGCCTAACTCATTGTTTATATATCTGCATACATAGGCAAGATATTCTGCGAAATCCGTCACGCAGCTCTTCTTCAGATTGTTGCTTATTGCGTTTTTACTTCCCGAGCTGCAGCCGCTTACAGTCATAAAATAGGGCGGAGAATTTGAAAACGCCTCAACGTATGCATCCTCTCCTGCCGCCTCATAGGCTGCCTTAAGAATGTTAAGCTGATATTCGTCAGCGTTGTGGTCATAGTAAAGCTCGCCGTTTTGGTCCTTTTTCAGCCAGCCGGGCATATCCGAGTCGGTGCGGGTGATGTGGTTGTGGGGGGGGTCATCGCCGCCGCCGATATTGTAGCGCATAATGTTGAGCCCGAGACCGTCGGTGCTGAAAAACAGACTCGCAGAATCACTTACCATTTTTTCACTGTAGCCTATACGGTTTGCCCACCAGCAAAGGCTTGTGCCCCAACCCTTGAAAGTGCGGGGAAAAGCCTTCTTTTTATCAATTATGATGTTTTTCATATTATTTCTCCCCAAAAAAACAAACGGGAGGTCGGAGCGTTCCGACTTCCCGTTATGATATTACATTAAATCGTGGAAGCTTTCTTCGTCGAGAAGCTCAACACCGTTATCCATAAGAACCTTTGTGGCGGCATCGTTATCTGCAACGCGAAGAATAACGTAAGCCTTTTCGCTCTTTCTTGTGATGAAGGCATACATATATTCAACATCGATGCCTGAATCGGCAAGGATTCTCATAGGACGTGCAAAAGCACCGGGTACGTCGTCAATGCCTACGGCGATAACGTTTGTGATTGAAACGGTGATTCCTGCCTCCTTAAGAGCAAGAGCGGCGGATTCGGGAGTATCAACGATGAGGCGGAGTATACCGAAGTCTGTTGTGTCTGCAATTGAAAGAGCGCGGATATTTGCGTTTGCCTTTGAGAGAATTTCGGTAATGTCGGCAAGTCTGCCCTGCTTGTTTTCAACAAAGATGGAAAGCTGTTTGATATTCATAGTGTTTTCTCCTTTCGACGCTTAAACGAGTTTTCTGTTATCTATAACTCTCTTTGCCTTGCCCTCAGAACGGGGAAGGGTACCGGGAGCCATAAGGCTTACCTTAGCGTGGATGTTAAGAGTTGACTGAAGTGCGGCTTCAATTCTCTTCTCTTCAGCCTCCATACCCTTGACAGTATCTGAGAACATATCGGGTGTCATCTCAACCTGAACCTCCATAGTATCAAGATTGTTCTTACGGTCAACGATGATGAGATAGTTGGGAGCCATATTGAGACTGAGAAGCACGTGCTCAACCTGTGAGGGGAATACGTTAACACCGCGGATGATAAGCATATCATCGCTTCTTCCCTTGGGCTTTGCCATTCTTACGGTTGTTCTGCCGCAGGCACACTTTTCTCTTGTGAGAGCACAGATGTCTCTTGTGCGGTATCTTACGAGAGGAAGAGCCTCCTTGCCGATGCAGGTGAAAACAAGCTCACCGTATTGACCGTCAGGTACCGGCTCAAGGGTGTCGGGGTCGATAATTTCGGGATAGAAGAAGTCCTCGCAGATGTGCATACCGCTCTGACATTCACACTCATATGAAACGCCGGGACCTGCGATTTCCGAAAGGCCGTAGATATCGTATGCCTTGATGGCGAGTAATCTTTCTATTTCCTTTCTCATTTCCTCTGTCCAGGGCTCTGCGCCGAAGATGCCTGCACGTACCTTTAGGTTTTTGGGATCGATACCCATATCGCGTACAGTTTCACCGATGAACATCGCGTAGGAGGGAGTGCAGCAAAGGATGTCCGACTCGAAGTCCTGAAGCATCTGAATCTGACGGTTGGTGTTACCCGATGAAGCGGGAAGAGCTGTTGCACCGAGCTTTTCGGCACCGTAGTGAAGACCGAGACCGCCCGTGAAAAGACCGTAGCCGTAGGAAACGTGAACTGTATCGTCCTTTGTTCCGCCGGCGGCACAGATAGCTCTTGCGGCACCCTCAGACCATACCTCGATATCGTGCTGAGTGTAGCCTACAACTGTGGGCTTACCTGTTGTTCCCGAGGAAGCGTGAATACGGACAAGCTTATCCTTGGGTACAGCAAAAAGGCCGAAGGGATAGTTGTCACGAAGGTCTGTTTTGACGGTGAAGGGAAGCTTTGTGATGTCGTCGATTGAGTGGATATCCTCCGGCTTCAGGCCGATTTCATCAAATTTCTGCTTGTAAAAGGGTACGTTTTGATATGCGTTTTTCACCATTTTTATAAGTCTTGCTGATTGAAGTGCGTGAAGATAATCTCTTGAAGCACATTCGATTTCGGGATTAAAGATTCCCATTGTTATCAATCCTTTCTGAAAATGCAGAGTGCAGAATGCAAAATGCAGAATTGCGCTCAGAATTTGTTTAAACGGGGTAATTGTACCCGCCGAATATATATTTCGGTTTCTTTATAATTTACAGTTACCCTGACTACTTAATACAGCCAAGCTAAAAAACTTGGAGATAAATTATATTAACCTTAAAATCGCTTTGCGATTTTTCCTGACTACTGACTACCGGCTACTGACTACTTAATATAGCCAAGCTCGAAGGCCTTAAGGTTAACGTCGACAGTCTTGGGAGGTACTGTTGATTTAATTATATCAACCCACATCTCCTTGTCAATACCCAAAAAGCGTACTGCGGCACCTAAAAGCACAATGTTTGCACATTTTGCGGTGCCTGCCTGAAGAGCAAGGTCGAGAGCATCAACCTCTACAAGCTCAACGCCCTTTTCTCTGATTTTAGAGAGAATATCCTCAGGATACTCTGCCTTACCCATAATAACGGGCATGGGGTCGATTCTCTGAGTGCTTGAAATAAGTACGCCGCCCTTTTTGAGGTAGGGAAGCCATCTTGCGCTTTCAAGCTGCTCAAAGGAGATAATGATATCTGCCTCGCCCTTTTCGATAACGGGGGAGTAAACCTTTTCACCGTAGCGCACATAGGTAACAACGCTTCCGCCTCGCTGACTCATACCGTGAACCTCGCTGACCTTTACGTCATAGCCCTCTTCCATAAAGCATTTACCCATAAGCTTTGATGCAAGGAGAGTACCCTGACCGCCGACGCCGACAATAAGAATATTTTTAACGCTCATAGTATTATTCTCCTTTCTCGATTGCACCGAAGCGGCAGGCTGAAGCACATACTCCGCAGCCGACACATTGGGTTACGTCTATTGTTGCAAGAGCCTTGCCGTTCTCTCTCTTTGTGAAGGAAAGTGCGGGACAGCCTACGTTGAGGCAGGCTTTACAGCCAATGCACTTATCTTCCTTTACGGTAACGGGCTTCTCGTGCTTGACTGTTTTAAGAAGTGCGCAGGGACGGCGTGAAATAATAAGTGAAGGCTCTTCCTTTTCGAGCTCTGCCTTGACTGCTGCCTTAGTTCCTTCAATGTCAAAGGGATCAACCACAACAACATTGTTGATGCCTACTGCTTTTGCGAGAGCCTCAAGGTTAACTGCAACAGTGGGGTCACCCTTGATTGTAAGACCGTTTGCAGGGTTGTTCTGATGACCTGTCATACCTGTGATTGAGTTATCAAGAACAATTACGGTTGAAATGCCCTTGTTATATGCGATGTCGATAAGACCCGTAATACCCGAATAGATAAAGGTTGAGTCGCCGATGACTGCGATGCTCTTTTTAGCCTGCTCCTTACCTCTTGCTACGTTGAAGCCGTGAAGACCGCTGACGGATGCCCCCATACAAACGCAGGCATCCATCATTGAAAGGGGAGCCTGAGCACCGAGGGTGTAGCAGCCGATGTCGCCGCTGACATAAAGTCCCATACCCTTAAGAGCGTAGTAAAGACCTCTGTGGGGACAGCCTGCACAAAGGACGGGAGGACGGGGCGGTATTTCTTCGTCGAAGGAGTCGAACTCCGCCTTTTCCTCGGTAAGTGCATTCTGTACGGTAGCCTGAGAAAATTCACCTAAAAGTGAGAATAAATCCTTGCCTGTTACCTTGACACCGAGCTTGATGCAATGTGTTTCAATAATGCCGTCAAGCTCCTCGATAACGTAGAGCTTTTCCACATTGGCGGCAAATTCCTTTATAAGCTTGACCGGAAGGGGATTTACCATGCCGAGCTTGAGGTAGCTTGCCTTTTCGCCCATAGCCTCACGTGCGTAGGTATAAGAGGTACCTGCGGCGATGATGCCGATTTCCTTATCGTTGTATTCTACTGAGTTGATACCCATTTCCACTGCCTCTGTGTCGGCAAATTCTGTCATGGCGCGAAGTCTCTCTTCAACTCTTACGTGAGCGCCTCTTGCCATAGCGGGCATCATAACATTTTTCATAACGTCCTTTTTATATTCCTTAACGCCGACCTCATTTCTGTCGTTTAATTCAACGATTGAGCGTGCGTGGGATACTCTTGTTGAAAGACGAAGAAGCATCGGTGTGTTGAAGCGCTCGGAAAGCTCATAAGCGAGCTTTGCAAAGGCACTGCACTCTGCCGAGTCTGCGGGCTCAAGCATAGGTGTCTTTGAAGCGATAGCATGATGGCGGGAATCCTGCTCATTCTGTGATGAGTGCATTCCCGGGTCATCTGCAACAGCACAGACCATACCGCCGTTTACACCGATGTATGAAGCGGTGTAAAGGGGGTCAGCGGCAACGTTGAGACCGACGTGCTTCATAGCGCAGAAGCTTCTTGCACCGCCTGTTGCCGCACCGAAGGCAACCTCGAAGGCTACCTTTTCGTTGGGTGCCCATTCTGAATATATATCGTCATATTTTGAAAGAAATTCGGTAATTTCCGTGCTGGGTGTTCCGGGGTAGGAGGAAACTACATTTACTCCTGCTTCCCAGAGACCTCTTGCAACTGCTTCGTTACCGAGCATAAGAGCTTTGTTCATTTTAATATCTCCTTTATTTTAAATGCAGAATGCAAAGTGCAAAGTGCAGAATTGCGCCGGGCATTCGTTGAAACGGGCATATTGCACCCGCTGAATATATATTTCGGTTTCTTTTAATTCACAGTTACCCTGACTACTGACTACTGACTACTCAACAGCCCGCCTTATTTGTTTCTGAGGTCTAAAACTCTCTGTGCCTTACCGGTAAATCTCTCGATTGTCTTGGGTTCAACAAGGTTTACCTTGATTTCGATGCCGAGAATGTTTTTGATTCTGTCGTGAATGGTCTTTCTCAGCTTTTCGAGCTCACCGTAAATCTCAAGAAGTGAAGCATCGATAAGCTCAACACGTACCTCAAGGGTGTCTGCGAAGCCCTCACGGCGGACAACAAGCTGATAGTGGGGGCTGATTGAGGTAATTCCGATAAGTGCAGACTCAATCTGTGATGGGAAGACGTTAACACCGCGGATTTTAAGCATATCGTCGCTTCTGCCTATGATTTTATTCATTCTTGCAGTTGTTCTTCCGCATTTGCAGGTGTCATAGTTAAGGTTGGTGATGTCCTTTGTTCTGTATCTGAGGATGGGAAGACCTCTCTTGGTGAGGTTTGTGACAACAAGCTCACCTGTTGAGCCCTTGGGAAGCACCTCTCCCGTCTTTGAGTCGATGATCTCACAGAGGAAGTGGTCCTCGTTGATGTGAAGACCGTCACGGTAGATACACTCACCGCTCATACCGGGGCCGTTAAGCTCGCTCATACCGTAGTTATCTGTACAGAAGAAGCCGTTACCCCAGCTTTCTTCAATTTGCTTTCTCATTTCGGGAGTACAGCCCTCACTGCCTAAAAGTCCGAGCTTAAGCTTGTAGCTGTCCATGGGAAATTCGATTCCTCTTTCCTTTGCACTTTCTGCAAGGTAGAGACAGTAGGAGGGGGTCGCAACTATGGTGTCGGTACCGAAGTCGCGCATAAATTTAAGCTGCTTTTCGGTGTTGCCCGAGGAGGTGGGAACAACGGTAGCACCTATTCTTTCAAGACCGTAGTGAAGACCGAGAGCTCCTGTAAACATACCGTAGCCGAAGCATATCTGTACGATGCTTTCGTCGGTTGCACCTGCGGCGTAGATAAGTCTTGCCACCTGCTCCGACCAGTTGGCGAGGTCCTCTCTTGTGTAGGCAACAACCGTGGGGTTGCCCGTTGTACCTGAGGAGGCGTGAACACGAACGATTTCC
>JAZSQD010000030.1:0-2618 GCA_045537815.1 Acutalibacteraceae bacterium
CAGTAGCCAGTAGTCAGGGGAACGCCCGTCGGGCGTTTAACGGTGTAAGCCGATTTATTCCCTTAAATCAATACCGATACGGTAGGGACACGGCTCGCCGTGTCCGCAAACCCGACCGATAAATATATTTAATTTAACACGGTAAGGGCGTCAATTGGACGTCCGTGACAACCTTACGGGCAAGGTGTATTTGGCGGTTGAGGTGGTTGGACCCTTCCACCGCAAGCGGTCCCCCTTCCCTTTCAAGGACGGCTAGGTTAAATGCTTCGGTGACGATGCCTTTCAAGGCAGGCGAGGTTAAATATAAAGGTGAAAAATGGTTTATGTTCATAGGTCGCCGTAGGCGTCGACATCTACGGAAACCATCTTTACTATAAATATTGATAAAATTGTAGAAATTGAAGCTTCACCCGCTGCGGAAACTGCAGTCGCAGGCGGAGTTCAAATTACTGAAAATATCAGCCTCTCGTTCACCTGTATGACATCCCTAGTCCCTCCACCCTTGTACGCAGTTTTCTATAAATGTTTTTATTTATATTTTTTTCTGACTCTTTTATTATATTATCCGTACTCTCCGTATCACTTGTGAGCAGGGAAACAACTCTGCAAGGAATTTTATTGACATACTTTTTATGTTGTGATATATTGAAATTGAAAGAAACCGGAGACAGTTGTACTCTGCGTTATTTGCCTCCTCTGTGTTATTTAAGGTTGGTGATATTATGAAAAAAATGGCCGCTTTTTTCGTTTTTTTATCGATATGTGCTCTTCTGCTTTTTTGGTTCAATAATTCCCCAAAAAAAGACGAATCAAAAGAAACCACACAATCCGTTCAGGCTATGGTAGAGCAGGAACAGGCTATTGTTAAAATAGGCTTTTCTACTGAACTTACCAACATACATAAGTGTCTTACAATCGAGGAGCTTGAAGAATGGGAAAACCCGTATGAGAAATATCGTTGCTCTGTAATGTACGACTCTCTTGAGGAATATGAAAAGGTAGCATACCGTGCTATGGAATATGCCATGGCTAACAACTACAAGTTTATCTATATGGATAATCGGACTAAAATCAATTCTGAAAACGGTTATGATATAGTTCGTTTTCTTTCTTTTGATTCACCTCTTTTGGAACAAAATATTATCTATTCTTCATGGGAGAACAGTACAGGATATTATTATAAACGTATCGCAGAGCAGGATGTTCGTATTCCTCTTGAAGGAACTGTATTATATATTTCAAACTTTACCGAAATTGTTATGAATAAAAAATTAGAAGCATTAAAAGAAGCTGAAAAAATATTTGCGACCTTTGATACTTCTCTTTCGCAGAGAGAGTTAGCGGAAGTAATATATCGATACATAGCTGAAAATATTGAATATTTGTCTTATGATAATAAGTATGGTTATTATGCAGGAGATCTTGCACCGTTTCTCTATGATGCGTTTATAAATAAAAAAACTCATTGTGACGGCTTTACAAACTCTATGGCACTGCTATTTGTACTTGCCGGTTTTGAACAGGTTGAAAAGACAAGCGTTGACCATACTTGGAATTGTGTGAAGATAGACGGCAAGTGGTATAACTGTGATGGTACCGCATCAAACATGATACCGAAAAAAGATACGACTGTGGGGGCGGGATTGTATTTTGCTTTTGGAGATTGTTTTCAGGAAGCTACTCCGGATTTTGAAGATAAGTATCCCGAATGCCCTGAATCCCTTTACATGAAGCCTGATGCTTTTCTTTCATCTCATAAAGACAGCAACTTTTTTGATGAGGCATATAACGGCTTCAAAGCCCACGATAAAAAATGGACTCTTCTTATTTTTGACGAATTTGATTATGATTCGGCAAAAAAGGATTTGCGTAAGCTTGCAAACAGATCAGGAAAATCTGTTTTTATTCATACTTTTGCTGTTGCGGACGGCAAAACAGCACTGTTGATAGTCAAAGATGGATTTTTACAACGCTAGAACACCGACGACGTCTTTGTTCCTTCAGACAAAAAATAAAATCAGCCCCGGCTCCGATTAACTCGTCAGCCGAGGCTCTTTTCATATATTCTGCGGGCAGAAGCTATCCTCTATATCCAACCTTCCCCGCAATTGCGTTACAATAGCACCGAAGGTGCCACATCGCAGAGGCTCGCCCTGAAAGGGGAGCTGTCGCCCGACAGGGTGACTGAGGGGTCCTATCCGCATTCCGAATTACTCAAAATCCTTTAAGCAAATCCGCAAAGGGATTATTCTTCTCTTCCTTCTTCTGCTGATTTTCCTGCTTTCTCATATAGCTGAGCACGTCAGCCTTGCCTGCTCCTGCCTGCTCCTTTCTCTTCTGGAACTCAGTGAGCTTTTCACGGTAGCCGCATACACAGACAAACATCTTCTTTTCTCCCTCACCACGAAGCTCCATCTTTTTGTGGCAGTCGGGGCAGCGGGCGTTTGTAACCTGAGTGAGTCCCTTGCGGTAGCCGCATTCTCTGTCCTGACAGATGAGCATTTTGCCCTTTTTACCGTTGACCTCGAGCATATATTTGCCGCAAACGGGGCAGGCGGTACGGGTGAGATTATCGTGAGCATACTTGGCATCAGACATAATAACCATAGATACGAGCG
>JAZSQD010000007.1:0-14369 GCA_045537815.1 Acutalibacteraceae bacterium
TATCAATCCTCTCCTTCCGTGTTGCATCTGTAAAGGAAAAGCCCTGTTTTACAAGTCGGATCGTAGCCATGTCGTTCTGTGAGCCAAGGAGTTGTCATAGCCCTTTGTCTTCCTAAGACCGCTTGGCCTCCGACTTGGTCAAAGGAGCCGGGATAAATGGCAATTCTTTCGCTCATATCAATCCTCTCCTTCCGTGTTGCATCTGTAAAGGAAAAGCCCTGTTTTACCGTATCTGTACTTCTTTTTAAGAATGAAGCTGCCCGCTTTTTCGGGAAGAGTGTCGGTATAGGGTGCTTCACAGATGATAACACCGCTTTCGTTCATAACATCGGGAAGCAGAGCAAGAGCCTTTTCGATAAGTCCCTTGGAATAGGGAGGGTCGAGAAGGGCGATATCAAACTTTTCTCTCGTTCTAGAAAGAAAAGCTGCCGCATCACTGTTGACTATATATGCCTTATCGGTAAAGCCCGTAGTGATGATGTTTTTTTTGATAACCTCAACGGACTTTTTGGAAAGGTCAACGATTGTGGCGCTGTGGGCTCCTCTTGAAAGAGCCTCGACGGCAAGCTGACCGCATCCGCCGAAAAGGTCAAGCACCTTTCTGCCTTCGATTTCGAACTGGATGATGCTGAAAAGAGCCTCTTTAACTATATCGGTGGTAGGTCTGACATCGTCACCCTCGAGGGTTATGAGACGTCTGCCTCTTGCCGAGCCGGTAATAACTCTCATCAACATGCACTCCTTGACATAATAACTTAGTTTATATTATCACATTTTTTCAGAAAAAAAGCAACAGTATTTTGATATTTTCTACCTTTTTACTTAATTTTCCGCTTTCTTTAAGCTTATTTTTGATTTTGCTAACCAAAATAAGGGGATTATTTGTCCAATTCTGCCTTGACAATAACAGGCTTTCTTGCGTGGTTATAGAGTTTTCTGTTGTCAAGAGCCCACTGACGGGCTGTGAATTCACCCTCGCCGACCTCTGAAACCGCAGAAGTAATTTCAAAGACGGTAGCATCAAGCTTGTCGAGCTGACTGAGAATTTCAGCCTCCAGGAACATGGGCCTTACCGCCGCACCGAATTCGGGCTCACCGTGATGAGCTATAACCATATGCTCGAGGAGCATTGCGGTCTTTTGGCTGATGCCGAGAGAAGCTGCCCTTTCGCTTATTTTCATTGCACCCATCACAAGATGACCCAGAAGCTCGCCCTGAACACTGTAGCCTGAGACAAGGCCTGCGGGGCTGAGGTCAAACTCATCTATTTTGCAAAGGTCGTGAACAATGATGCCGCACATCAGAAGGTCTCTGTCAACGGCGGGGTAAAGCTTGCAGATTCCTTCAGCCATCTTAATAATGGAAAGGGTGTGATATAAAAGTCCGCCGCGCATTGCGTGGTGAAGCTTGAAGGCTGCAGGCCAATGAAGGATTTCCTTTTCCCTATCCTTGACAAGGGCATATGTAAGCTGCTTGAGCTCGGTGTCGGCAACACCGTTTATGATATTCATTATGCTTCCGAGCATCATTTCACCCGGATACTCTGCGGTAGGAACAAAATCGGAAATATCAACTCCGTCAGAGGCAACGACCTTTCTTATACGGTCAACCTTAAGCTGATTCTGTCCGTTATAGGCAGAGATGCTGCCTCGGATTTTGACAAGCTCACCCGGCTCAAAGGTGCCGTGAAGAAGCTCGCTGTAATCCCAGAGCTTTGCGTTGATTTCACCCGATTTGTCGCAAAGGGTCATATCAAGATAAGGCGCACCCTTGACGTTTATTTTTTTGTCAACGGTTCTTATGAGCCAGAAGCCGTCGCTTGATGTGTTTGCATTCATAAAAATACCTCCTGTCAGTTTCCGAAGCCCTCACCGATAATCTGACCTGCATCGCAGATAACCGTAAAGGCAGAGGGGTCGGTGTCTCTGACCGACCTGTTTATATTTCTTACCTGAGATGCACGCACTGCGCACCAAAGGATGTTTTTTTCTTTTTGTGTATATCCGCCTGTAGCCTTTATGATAGTCACGCCTCTTGAATATTCGGTCATAATAATATCGGCGAGCTCCCGGGCTTTGTCTGATACGATAACGATAATCTTGCCGTGCTCACTTCCGTAAAGCACAAAGTCGATTACCCTTGAGGTGAAAAACACGGTAATAAGCGAATACATAACCGCTTCAACCTCACCGTAAACAACGGCAGAAAGACTTATAATCACACCGTCGAGAATAAGCATGAGGGTTCCCATTGAAAGAGTGGGACGCTTCCTTTTAAGAAGGCGGGCGATGATGTCGGTGCCTCCTGTGGTGGCGCCTGTATAAAAAACAAGTGCAAGACCGAGGCCTGAAAAGATTCCGCAAAAGATGCTGCAGAGCATACGGTCGCCCGTGTAGGCGGGCAGAAAAGCAGAGCCTATATCTATAAACAGTGAAAGACCTGCGGTAAGGATAAGAGTTCTTGTAAGAAAGCCCTTTTCAAGAAAAAGCTTTGCAAGGATGAAAAGGGGAATGTTTAGAAGAAAAATCATTCTGCCCACGGGAAGGTCGGGGAAAAGATGATTGAGCATGGTGCTCATTCCGGTAAATCCGCCCTGAACAATATCGTTAGGCACGGCAAACATATTGATGCTGATGCTGAAAAAGCAAAGTCCTGCCACACAAACGGCGGTATCCCATAAAGCTCTTCTGATATTCAATAAAACACACCCTTGCGGGATTGTTAATCCCCGTCAGTTATAAGGTCAAAAAGCTCTCTGAGACGTTCTGTTTCTCCGCTCAGATAAAGATAACCGAACAGAGCCTCAAGTGCTGTCGCATAGTGATAGTCACCCTCGGAGGCGTTTTTTGCCTTATGGTTAGTATGGGCGTTTCTTCCTCTTTTTAATACCGAAAGCTCCTTTTCCGTGAGCTTGTCGGTGATTTTTCTGACTGCCTCAGCCTGAGCCGAAGCCTTCACATATTCCGTTGCCGCCTTGTGAAGACGGTTGACGGGTCTGTTTGCCTCACACACCAGCTTTTCTCTGACAAAAAGGTCAAAGACGGTGTCGCCCACAAAAGCTAAGGTGAGAGG
Source organism: Acutalibacteraceae bacterium (assembly GCA_045537815.1). GTDB lineage: Bacteria > Bacillota > Clostridia > Oscillospirales > Acutalibacteraceae > UBA6857. The sequence continues at coordinate 3,073 of JAZSQD010000007.1, forward strand.
GCTTAAATTATTAACGTCACAGTTTTTGTCAAATAGTCTCATAGCTTTCTTCTTTCATTCAGGTTTTGCTGATTAGTAGTCAGTAGCCGGTAGTCAGTAGTCAGGGGAATTCCCTGCGGAAATTTAAGGGGCGTATTTCGGAAATCAGTTCATAAACTCAAACTCGAAGTCATAAATAGAAACGATGTCGCCTTCCTGAATACCCTTTTCCCTGAGTGCATCGATAATACCGCTTGAGATAAGCACTCTCTGGAAATACTGCAGGGATTCATAGTCGTCAAGGTCTGTGCGGCAGAGAATTTTGATAAGCCATTCTGCTTCAACGATATATACGTCGTCCTCAACGGTGACGGTGAAGCCTGTATTCTGCTTCTGAAGCAGTGTATCAAGGGGGATTTCCTCTCTCTCATACTGTCTTACGGGGGGGAGAGTCTGAAGCTTTGCGGCAACCGCGTTGATAACCTCTTTTGTGCCCTCAAGGATGGGTGCACACATCTCGAAATATTCGTAACCCTTGCCTTCAATGTATTTTCTGAAGCGAAGGAGCTGCTCGGGTTCGGCAAGGTCTATTTTGTTTGCAACAACAATCTGAGGTCTGTCTGCAAGCTCAGGGTTGAAGCGTTCAAGCTCAAGGTTGATTTTTTCAAAGTCTTCGATAGGGTCTCTGCCCTCACTGCCTGCAACATCGACGATGTGAACAAGCATACGGCAGCGGTCAACATGGCGTAAAAATGCATGACCGAGACCTACGCCCTCGCTTGCACCCTCGATAAGTCCGGGAATATCCGCAATAACGAAGGAAGAGCCTTCACCGAGGGATACCACACCGAGAACAGGGGTAATTGTGGTGAAATGGTAGTCGGCAATAATGGGCTTCGCCTGACTGACGACTGAAATAAAGCTTGATTTACCTACATTGGGGAAGCCTAAAAGACCTACGTCTGCAAGAAGCTTTAATTCGAGCACAACCTCCCATTCCTCACCGGGTGTACCGCCCTTTGCAAAACGGGGGGTCTGTCTTGTGGGGGTGGCAAAGTGACTGTTTCCCCAACCGCCTCTGCCGCCCTTTGCGGCGATGAAGCTTTCGTTGGTAGACATATCGGCCATAAGCGTACCGCTTTCCTTTTCGCGGATAACCGTACCTCTGGGTACCTTGATGATAAGGTCATCGGCTTTTCTGCCGTTTCTTCTGCCACCCTGGCCGTCAGCGCCGTTTTGCGCCTTATACTTTCTCTTATATTTGAAATCCGCAAGGGTGGAAAGGTTGTCGTCAACAACAAAAACTATATCTCCGCCCTTGCCGCCGTCACCGCCGTCGGGGCCGCCCGAAGCGACGTATTTTTCACGGTGAAAAGCAACCGCACCGTTACCGCCGTCACCTGCTTTGATTTTGATTGTGGCTTTATCTATAAACATTTGCTTCGCCTCCTGTTATACATTCTTTATGGCATAATCAATTTATTATACTATATAATGCAGAAAATGTAAAGATTTTTTTGAGGGAATAGGGATTAGGTGTTAGGGATTAGGGAATAGGGATTAGGGTTGGATGGCGTTGCTCGTGTCGTGTAGAAGCTTTCAACGGTATTTTATACATTTTTAAAATTTAAGGTGTAATATTCTTCTGTATTTTTCGTGTAAAAGGTGAAGGCACAGACAGAGCCTTCGGAAAGGAGGAACCTATGGATAATGGTGCCGGTAGCTACCACCGTTTTCTTGAAGGTGATGAAAGTGCTCTCGAAGAGATAGTTTCTCAATACAGATTAGGCTTACAGAATTACATCAATACGATAGTAAACAATTTTTCGGTTGCGGAAGATCTTACAGAGGAAACTTTCGTCAAGCTTTTACTTAAAAAGCCCAAAAATAAAGGTACAGCTTCTTTTAAAACATGGCTCTACACGATCGGAAGAAATACTGCTATTGATTGGATTCGCAAAAATCCTAAAGGCAGGGAAATTCCCATTGATGAAATACTCGGTTTAGAAATCGAAGAAGAACAATTTTTGCAATTGTATATTAAAGACGAAGAAAAAAGAGCTGTACACGATGCTCTGAACAGTATCAGCCCTGAATATAAAAATGTATTGACACTTTTTTATTTTGAAGATTTCGGCATTGAAGAAATCTCTGAAATATTGAAAAAGTCAAAGAAAAACACATCGGTGCTTTTACATAGGGCAAAAAAATCACTGAAATCAGAACTCGAAAAGGAGGGTTTCATTTATGAAAACCGATAAAGAAATGACACAAGATATTTTAGAACAGGTAAAAATTATAAAAAGGGAGAAGACTGTTATGAAAAAAAGATTTTATAAGTTGACTGCAATTTCCTGTGTGTTGGCGATTGTCTTTATAGCCGCATTTGCTTTCGGAAATACAGATATCGAAACAGTACCCGATGCGCACAACGGTGCTGATGTAGTGACTCAAAAAAGTGAAAAAAGCATAAACAGAAATTTCTTTGTTATGGTTGCAAGTGCCGCAGATGAGACGGAGACGGTAATCAACAAAGAGGCAGGCTTTAAAATGCCTTTGGGCGGTATTCTTGTAGCGGAGGATACTGCGGGTATGTCTGATGTGCAGAGAGATGCCGTGATGCTTAAGCTCAAGGAAAGGCTTGCAGAACTTTACGGTATAGATAAAGGTTGGCAGCTGACGGGTATAAATGAAGATGTTACAATATATTTCGGTACTGCCGATTACCTCAAGTTCAAGGTTGAAGAAGCTGACAATGTTGAAAATATAATATTATCCTGCACTGAAAACGGCAGGCTTACTGTTTCTGACAGAAGTCTCATCGGCGTCGCTCTTCCTTCAGATTATATCAAAACTGTAAAGCAGGGCACATCTATTACGGTTACAGGTGAAGAATATAAAGAAATCTACGGTAAAGACAATGGAATGCGTATAGATTGGTTCTTATCTGAAGCTATGATAAATACACTGCAAGCAGACCCCGAAGCTCCGTTATCTTCGGTAAGCGATGAAATAGAAGTAACGATAAATTTTGTTGACGGTACTGCAGAAACATTTGCAGTTGAGCTCAGCTTCGACGATGAAGGAATGCTTAGTTCGACATACAGAGCCGAATAAATAATTCCACAGTGTTCAGTGCTTTATTTGAAATCAACAATCCCACAAGGAATTCGCTCTCTGTGGGATTGCTTTTTTCTTACGATTTTCTTAAGATGCGGCGATGACTGTTTATTTTCACCTTAGGACATGATATTATTGAAATAAGAGGTGAGGATATGAAAAAGAAAATAGCGGTTATTACGGTAGTTTTGATTTTGGCGGTAGCAGTTCTTTGTGCTGTGGGTATACCTCAACAGCTTTATGTAAGGCTTTTCGATGTGGAAATAGACTATAACAACTGCACCGTTTACAGCAAAAGTGATATAGACCTTGCGGCAAAGGTGGTCATAGACAAGGTGAATACCTTTGAGGGTGAGATTTTTACTGACAGAGCAGTACTGTATTCACTCAAGGTTTACGATACGGACTGTCTTGATTATTGCCGAAATCTTAATGAAGCTGCGGATTACACTGAGAGCCTTGCTTTTTCTTCGGTTATGAGAAGTCCTGTGACCGGCGGAGGAGGCTGGAATGCCAACAGTATCTATGAATGGACCTGGTATCTTGCCCGTACGGATAACGGAAATTGGGAACTGCTCACGTGGGGATATGCGTGATAGATATTATAATAAAAGTAAAGCTGTTGCGGTAAATTTGCAACAGCTTTATTGTTTGTGCCTTATATATCCAAGATAAGCTCCACGGGGCAGTGATCAGAGCCGAAAATCTCACTGTGGATTCTCGCTTCCTTTATCTGTTCTTTTATTCTTTCCGAGACTAAAAAGTAGTCAATACGCCAGCCCGCGTTCTTCATTCTTGCCTGAAAACGGTAGCTCCACCAGGAGTAAGCGCCCTCAAGGTCAGGGTATAAATAGCGGAAGGAATCGGTAAAGCCTGAACCAAGTAATTGTGAAAATTTTCCTCTTTCTTCATCGGAAAATCCTGCGTTGCCGCGGTTGCTTTTCGGGTTCTTAAGGTCTATCTCATTGTGGGCGACATTCAGGTCGCCGCAGACTATCACAGGCTTTGCCTTATCGAGTGAAAGAAGATACTCCCTGAAGGCGTCCTCCCAACTCATACGGTAGTCGATTCGCTTGAGCCCGTCCTGAGCGTTGGGGGTGTAGCAGGTGACAAAGAAAAAGTCTGAAAACTCAAGTGTTATAAGCCTTCCTTCAGTGTCGTGCTCCTCTATGCCCATACCGTATTTCACGGCGGTGGGTTCTTCTTTTGTAAAGATTGCAGTGCCCGAATATCCCTTCTTTTCAGCGTAATTCCAATACTGATAATAGCCTTCAAGAGGCATATCAATCTGACCTGCCTGAAGCTTTGTTTCCTGCAGGCAGAATATATCCGCATCAAGCTCTGCGAAGGCGTCAAGAAAGCCTTTTGTTACGCAGGCTCTTATTCCGTTGACATTCCAGGAGATAAATTTTTTCACAATATATTCAACCTTTCTTGAAAATCTGTTAATAGCTCATTAATGAATTTAATTAATTTTATCATAAATTGTAAACTTTTTCAACACATTCTGTAACATCGGTTGACACGGCAGTTTATTTGAATTATAATGATACAACCAAAATGGGCGTTTTTATACGAATATTTAGTATATATAATACATCATATGCAAAATTTGTTAAAATCTAAGAAACGAGGTAATGAAAATGAAGAAGAGAATTTTAGCGTTACTCATGTGTGTTCTGCTTGCGGCGGGCAGTGTGCCCGCTATGCCGGTGGCCGACTACTTCGGCATTGAGGCAAGGGCGGTCAACATTGAAAGCCTGGAGCAGGCGATAGCGTCGGTGCCCGATGAGGATGAGTGGTACAAGTTTATTGATACCACGGCTCTGGGTGCTTATTTCAGCATCGCCGTTCAGGTTATGCAAAACCCTGACGGTTTCTCGCAGTCTTACATAGACACCTGTGCCAATAACCTCAGGAATGCGGTTGCAGAGCTTAAGTATCACACCCTTGATATTGTTCTCAATGAAACAACATATACTGCTGCCGTGGGTAACAAGTTTACCCTCAGGGCTATTCTTACCCCTGCCGAGGCTGCAGACCCGGTTGTATGGGAATCAGATAACGAGGCTGCGGTTTCCGTAACCGATAACGGTGAGGTAACCGTGAAAAAGTATGTCGCAGAGCCTGTAAATATCAGTGCTTCATCAAACGGCCACAAGGCTATCTGCACAGTAAGTATCCTCAACCCCCTCGGCGGTCTCAGACTTGAAAAGACTACTCTTGAGGTTTTTGAGGGTGACAAGGAAGCTATCGGTGTTATCGTTTACGGTAAGGATGAGTCTGCCCTGCCCACAGATAAGGTAAGCTATACCTACAAGAGCAACAACACCTCGGTTGCAACCGTTGACGCAAGCGGTAACGTAACAGGCGTCAAAAAGGGCGAAACCACCGTAACCGTAACTGCCACAAGCGGCGGAGAAATTTACACCGCAGTCTGTACGGTCAAGGTCAACGAAACGATTCCCGTAAATTCTCTCTCTTCTGCTGAAATCACTACCTCTTCCACAATAAATCTCACAGTCAACGAAACAAGAGACTTCAATGTTGTTGTTCTTCCTTCAAACGCAAGCAACAAAAAGCTTGCATGGGCCTGCACTGACGACAGTGTGCTTAAGATAACCGATAAGGGTACAAATGCTACAGGCATTGCCACTGCCGAGCTCAAGGCTCTCAAGGCAGGTCAGGTTGATGTCACCTTTGCTACCACCGACGGCACAAATATCAGTAAAACCTTTACCGTTGTTGTAAAGCCTCTTATTTCATCTCTTTCATTCACCGAAGAAACCAAGGTGCTCACTCTCAACACTGCGGGTGAGAGATTCAAGACCGTTATTGCTCCCTCAAATGCGGGTAATCAGGTTCTTACCTGGACATCAAGCGACACAACCGTATGTAAGGTTGACTACAACGGTGTTCTTTATCCTCAGTCTCTCGGCACCTGCTATATTACCGCAACAACTCAGGACGGTACTAACATCAGAGTAACAGGCTCTGTCCGCGTTTCTGAAATGGCATCTCTTGTTACTCTCAATAAGAATGATCTTACTCTCAAGGTTCCTGACCGCTATCAGCTTTCTGCAACCGTTGTGGCAATTGACGGCTCCTCATATAAGGATGTTCAGTGGAGCTCAAGCGACAGTAAAATCGCAACCGTTGACAAAAACGGCCTCGTTACCGCAAAATATCCCGGTGTAGTTGTAATAAAGGCTATGGCAATTGACGGCACCGAAAAATACGACAACTGTATCATCACGGTAGTTCAGCCTCTTGAAGATCTCATTCTTCCCAAAACCAAGAATGTCTATGTAGGAGAAACCGTGACCGTATCAGCTGAATTTGTTCCCGAATATGCAACAAACAAGAAGGTCACATGGTCGTCCTCCGAGCCTTCCGTTGCTACAGTTAATCAAAGCGGTGTGGTAACAGGTAAGAGCGAGGGTAAGACAACAATTACCTGTGTCTCAGATGACGGCGGTATAGTTGCAACCTGCGTTGTTTCCGTGCTTATCAAAACTACGGGCGTTTCCCTTAACTATACCACCTCAAAAATCTGGAAGGATAAGTCCGTTACTCTTATCCCCACAATCACTCCCGCTGATGCGACAATTAAGGATGTAACCTGGACTTCCTCCGATAACTCTGTAGCAACAGTTGACGAAAACGGTGTTGTCACAGGTGTTGCCGGCGGCACATGTACAATCACATGTAAGACCAAGGACGGCGGAAAGACCGCTAAATGCACAATAACCGTTCTTGAAAGTGCAACAGGCGTTTCCTTCGCTTCCGTTTCCGAAAATCTTTATCTCGGTCAGGTTATTACCAATAAGGCATCGGTTATTCCTTCAACCGCAACCAATCAGAATGTTACCTACGCAACAAGCAACGACCTTGTTGTAAGAGTGACACAGTCGGGTGAAATAACCGCAGTCGGCGAAGGTAAGGCAGTTGTTACAGCCAAGACTGAGGACGGCAGCTTCATTGCAACCTGCGATGTTACCGTATATTCAAAAATTCCCGTAACGGGTCTCACTCTCGATAAATCAACGCTCTCTCTTGATGTGGGCGAATACTATACCTTTCTTGCAACTGTATATCCTTCAAATGCAAGCGACAAGGGAATAACCTGGCGAACAGACAACAGCACGGTTCTTTCCGTTTCACAGACAGGTCTTGTCAGAGGTAAGGCAGCAGGTACCGCTATTGTTACCGCAACCACCGACGACGGAAATTTTTCAAGACAGTGTAAGGTTACCGTAACTCAGCCCGTAACAGGTGTCAGACTCAATGCGGCAAGCATCAGCCTTGCAAAGGGCAAGTCAAAGACTCTTGTAGCAAACGTTCTTCCCACCAACGCAACGAACAAGGAAATTATGTGGGACAGCACCGACGAGGATGTTGCAACCGTATCAACAAACGGTGTTGTCAAGGCAGTCGGTGCAGGTAACTGTACAATCACTGCTACCACTGTTGACGGTCTTTACACCGCAACCTGTGACATCAATGTTTATATCCCCGTTACCGGTATTACCATCGGTGCGGAAAGCATAAAGCTCCCCAGAGGTGAAACAAGACTTCTTTCAGCCACCGTTTCACCCGCAGATGCAACCAATAAATCAATCATATGGCAGTCAAGCAACAACAATGTTGTTACCGTCAATGAGGCAGGTCAGCTTACGGGCAGAACGAAAGGCACTGCAGTTATTTATGCCACAACCGCCGACGGCGCATTCCAGGCTGAGTGTACCGTTGAGGTTGTTCAGCTCGCTACGGGTGTAACTCTCAACTATGCAAGTGTCACCCTCGATGTAGGTGCTACCAAGCAGTTCAGCGCATCACTTACACCTGCGACAGTATCCGATACAACTGTTAAATGGTCCTCGGGCAATAAAAATGTTTTCACTGTAAGCTCAAAGGGTCTTATCAAGGGTGTCGGCCCCGGCACTGCTACGCTTACATGCACCTCAGGTGACGGTGCGGTTAAGACAACCTGCCGAATCACTGTAACTCAGCCTGTAACCGGACTTACACTTTCCCCCACAAAAATGACAGTTAAGGAAGGCGGAGTCAAGGCTATTACCGCAACAGTAGTGCCTGCAAATGCAACTGACTCCAAGGTTTTATGGGTTTCGAGCAACAAGGCTGTTGCAACCGTAGATGCTGACGGTGTTGTTCGCGGTATCAAGCCGGGTAAGGTAACAGTCACCGCGGTTTCAAATAACAACAGTGAAATTACCGCCGCCTGTACCGTAACCGTTGTCCGCCCCGTAACGGGAATGACACTCAACAAGGCTTCGGTAACAATGAATGTGGGCAATACCACTACAATTACTCCTATTTTCACTCCCGAGGATGCCGGCACAAAGACCGCAAAATGGACCTCAAGCAACTACGACGTTGCCGATGTCAGCTCAAACGGCGTGGTTACCGCCAAGGCTCCCGGCTATGCAACGATCACCGCAAAGAGCACCGACGGCGGCTTTACCGCAACCTGCTCGGTTCTCGTTATACAGCCCGTAACAGGTGTCAAGCTTTCAGCTTCAACCCTTAATCTTGAGGTTGACGAAAAGGCTACACTCAAGGCTACCGTGCTTCCCTCAAATGCAAGTGATCCTTCAGTGACATGGTCCTCAAGCGACAAGACCGTTGCTACGGTTTCTTCAAGCGGTGTTGTAACAGGTAAAGCTCAGGGTACTGCAACCATTACCTGTAAACCGTTGACGGCTCCTTCAAAAAGACCTGTACGGTAACAGTTCTCAAAAAGGTAACCGGTGTTTCTCTTAACTATTCCAGCAAGGTGCTTTATCTCGGTAAGACTCTTACTCTCAAGGCTACCGTATTCCCCACCGATGCAACAAACAAGGCAGTGACATGGTCCTCAAGCAATAAGAATATCGCTACCGTTTCTTCAAGCGGTAAGGTTACTCCCGTTTCTCCCGGCAGTGTTACAATTACCGTAAAGACAACCGACGGAGCCCACAAGGCTACCTGTAAGCTTGATGTAAGAAAGCCCGTTGAATCAATCAAGCTTAACGTAACAAGCAAAACAATATATGTTGACGACCTTTATCAGCTCAAGGCTACAGTTCTTCCCGATGATGCAACCGTTAAAACTGTCACATGGTCCGTCAATGACCCGACAGTGCTCACAGTCAGCAGCAACGGTCTTGTAACAGGTAAATCGGCAGGTGTGGCAACCGTTACCGCTACAGCAGAAAACGGACTTAAGGCAACCTGTAAGATAACCGTCCGTCAGTCTGTTGAGGGTATCTGTCTCAATAAGGATACTCTTACCGTATATACAGGTGAAACCTCAACCGTTAAGGCAACAGTTCTTCCCGAGGGCGCATATAATCAGGGCGTCAAGTGGAGCTCTTCAAATGCATCCGTTGCCAAGGTTTCATCTTCAGGTGTTGTTACGGGTGTCAAGGCAGGCACAGCTGTAATTACCGCCACTACCTCAGAGGGCGGCTTCACCGCAACCTGCACAGTAACCGTAAAGCAGCACGTAACATCAATCGGCTTTAACACAACAAGGCTCGATATCGAAAAGGGCAAGCAGGGCACTCTTAAGGTTAACGTGCTTCCTGCAGATGCCTCAGACAAGAGCTATGAAATAACAAGCTCAGACCCCTCAACCGTCTTTGTTGACCAGAACGGTCTTGTTATCGGTCTTATGGGCGGTACTGCTACAGTCACCGTAACCTCAAAGGATAACGGCAAGACAGGTATCTGTCACGTTACAGTTCTTGAGCCCGTTACAGGCGTAAGCCTTGAAAAAGAAGAGGATACCGTATTTGTCGGCAAGGAGGTTACCGTCAAGGCTACGGTTTCTCCCTATGATGCAACAAATCAGATGCTTACCTGGTCTTCCTCAGCTCCCGAGGTAGCTTCCGTAAATTCAGCAGGTATTATTAGCATCCGTAAGGCAGGCACCGCAAAAATCACCGTAACAACAGTTGACGGCGGATTTACCGACAGCTGTGTTCTCACTTGTCTTCAGGCTCCCGAAAAGCTTGAAATCCCCGAAGAAATCACTGTTTTAAGAGGTGAGACGGGTAAGCTTGATGTAAATGTGCTTCCCGAAGACAGCTTTAATAAGAATGTTACCTTTGAGAGCAGTGAAGAAAGCATAGTAAGCATTGATGCAGAGGGTAATTTTGAAGCTCTCGCACCCGGTCAGTCAACCGTTACCGTGAAGGCTGAGATGGGCGATGCAAAGTCAGAATGTCTCATTACGGTTATTGAGCCCGTTACCAATGTAGAAATCAGAGAAAGCAAGCTCACTCTTTATAAGGGCACTGAATACGATTTCAGCGCAGTTATCAGCCCCTCAAATGCAAGTAATCAGCAGGTTATCTGGAAGGTTTCAAACGGATTTGTAGGTACAGTTGATTCCGAAGGTCACTTTATTGCACGCAGCAAGGGTGAAACCTATGTTACCGTAACTGCGGTTGACGGAAAGTTTATAGATTTCTGTAAGGTAAACGTTGTTCTTGCCGTTGAAGATATTGAGGTTTCAAAGGATGCCGTTTCTCTCGTTGAGGGCGAAAGCGAAGAGGTTGCCGCAAATGTGCTTCCTCTTGATGCATATGACACCTCAGTAAGATTTGAAAGCGCAGACGAGAGCATCGCAACAGTTAAAGACGGTGTAATTACTGCAGTTTCAAAGGGTGAAACCTATATTACCGTAAGCTCCGTTGACAACCCCGAGGTAAAAGCTCAGATTGACGTTGAGGTTATCAGAGTTGTTGACAGTATTGAGCTTTCCTTCGACAAAGAGTTCCTTTGGGTGGGAGAAAGCGGAAATATTGCGGTTACCCTTATTCCCTCAGACCCCAACGACAAGAGTGTAAGCTTCAAGTCCTCTGACGAAAACATCGCAACCGTTGACGAAAACGGTGTTGTAACCGCAATCGGCGCAGGCGAAGCAGTTATCACAGTAGCCACCGCCGACGGCAGAGCAACCAAGGATATCTCGGTAGAAGTGCGTAAGCAGGTCGAGGGCATCGAAATCAGCGAAAGCGAAAAGACAGTTTCCGTTAACGATGTATTTACCCTCAATGCAGAGGTGCTTCCCTCAGAAGCATATAATAAAGATGTAATATGGACTTCCTCCGATGAAGAAATTCTCACAGTAGAGGGCGGCGTTGTCACCGCACTCAAGACCGGTGAAGCGGTCATCACCGTAAAATCTG
>JAZSQD010000018.1:0-16710 GCA_045537815.1 Acutalibacteraceae bacterium
CTCTCCCTTGGTGCCTATGAGAGCTAATACCGTAAAGCAGATGCTGCCGAGAGCCGTCATCGCATAGGTGCGCTCAAAGGGGGTGAATTCTTCCGAAATATTACGGCTGAGGACGGAAAATGCCGTAGTGGAAAAGACGGAAATCAGAAGCAGAATGAGCCCGGGAAGAGAAAAGCCTTCGGCACCGCCCGTGGTTGTCAGCGCAACACCGAGAACGGAAAGAAGAGTGCATACAATCTGCAGAATTCCGCACTTTTCTCTTAAAAAAATTACACCGAAAATAACACCCGCCACGGGAACAAGTCCGATTATTACGCCTGAAAATGAGGCGGTTGTCATTTCGATACCGTAGGATTCGCATATGAAGTAGATTACGGGCTGAATGAAGCCCATAATAAGAAGCTTACCCACGGGCTTACCCTTGAAGGTGATTCTGTTCTTTTTGGGAATAAGGAAAAGACTCAGAACGAGAAAGGCAAGAGTAAATCTCGCAGAAAGAAGCACCGAGGGGGTGCTGATATCAAGAGCAACCTTTGAAAAGAGGAAGCTCAGACCGTATATTGAATATCCGGCAAGTCCCGCAAGAGTTGCCTTGAGAGATTTGCTCATGCTTCACCTCCGCCGAGGATGTAGTTATTTATGGCGAAGGCGACTCCGTTATCGTCGTTTGAGGGCAGGATAACGTCTGCGATTTCCTTGAGCTCGTCTATGGCGTTACCCATGGCAAAGCTTTTGCCGACCGCTCTGAACATGGAAATGTCGTTTGATTCGTCACCTATGCAGGCAATTTCTTCAGCGGATATGTTGAGATGCTTGCCGAGAGCGAGAAGAGCGTTTCCCTTTGTTCCGTAAGAAGAATAAATTTCTGCATACTTACGGGAAAAGGTGGCACATATGCCGTCATATCGGGAAACAAGGCTTCTGATCAAATCGCGGTATTTTTCGTTGAGATAAAAAAGATGAATGCCTTCGATTTTTGCATTTTTATCCTTTACCGCTCTTACTGCACTGGCTACGACTCTGGTGTTACGTGCATCCTTGCCCAAAACGTGCTTTACGCCGATATAAAGAATAACACCCTTGATGCAGTAGCGACGGTTGATGTTGACTGAGGTAAGAATGGGCTGCTTTCTGATTTCACGCAGAATATCTGCAGCAACACTGTTATTTATATAGGCAGAAAAAAGCTCTGTGTCATTTTCAAGGTCAAGGGCGAGAGCACCGTTTGTGGTTATTGCATAGCGATAAAAATTTTCATTCTTTATTCTTTCGGGCAGACAGTTTAAGTTTCTTCCCGTTGTGGGCACAACAATAATACCCGAATTGGCAGCCTTCTTAAGAGCGGCAAAGGTTTCCTCCGACATTTTGCCTTCGGAATTAAGGCAGGTGCCGTCCATATCAACTGCAAGAAGCTTAATCATAATCTGAACCTCCGTAAAAATGATAGAAAATATATTATCACATATTTTGCTCTTATGCAATAAAATGGCGAAAATTAACAGCTTTTTGCACCATAAAAAATCTATATGTCGAATTTGATGATTTTCCTTGAAAAATGAGGATGCCTGTGATAATATATTATATAGTTTTCAAAAGAACGGAGACTCTCAAATGAAAGACTATATTCAACGACTGAAAAAGGCCTGTCATCCTGCGGTGGCGGTGCTCTGGTGGCTTTTCAGACTGCCGGTGCTCTATGCTCTTATAAGCAGTGTTATAAGCGGCTCTTCCGATATCAGCGCAATTATACAGTATGCACTTACCCTGATTGCTATGTTTATGTGGGAAATCTGCATGGCCATGCCCGAAAAGAGCTTTATGAGGCTTCTTCCCGCTTCACTGCAGATTTTTTCTTCAGGTCTGCTTTTTTCAGCCGCTTTTTTAGGTGAATATCTCAACTTATACTACACAATACCCTGGCTTGATGCGGTGCTTCAGTTCATTTTCGGCGGCTTTGCGGTTTTTGCGGGCTACGAAATAGCCTGCGCTCTTACAATCCGTGATAAATACAGCTGCACAAAGGCTATGCAGTTCTGGGTCGCATTCGGCATAGGCTTTATGGCAATGAACAGTCTTGAGCTTTTTGAGTTTTTCCTTGATCAGCTCACCGGGGCTTTGACAGATGTTCCGGGTAATGCTCAGCACTGGTCCTTTGCGGTTGCCGAGGGAACCCTGAGAGAAAAAACTGTATTTGACCCGATTGACCCGACCAGATGGGCAATTATGGATACCATGGCGGATATCGTTCTCAATACGGCGAGTGCTTTTGTTGCATTGCTTATAATCAATCTCTTCCCTTACCGCCTGAGAGGAAAATACCGTTACGATATGGAATTTGACAGAAAAGATGCAGTTAAAGTGAAATGAACGGAGAAATGAAATGAAAGCAGTTTTTAAAGCTTACATAGGCAGACTCAGGGATAACTGCCCTAAGAAAACCTATATAATGTGGTGGTTCTTCCGCTTCGGAATGATTCTTATGGCGATACATTCGCTGTTTAATACAGACCCAAACGAAGAGACCGTTACTCTTGAAATTCTTATGAATATGGCGTGTATGTTCATATGGGAAATCTGTATGGCTATGCCGAAAAAGAATGTTTTCAGATATATCACTCCCGTGCTGCAGACAATTATAACCGTGGGCATATTCGTTGCCGTTGTAGCGGGCTACATTTTTGATTTCTATTACAGAGTCCGTCTTTGGGATTCCTTCATGCATTTCGGCTGCGGTATTCTCGGTGTATATTTCGGCTATGAAATCACCTGTGCACTTTTTAAAATGGAAAAGCGTACCGCTTCCCTTACAATGACTGTAATCGCATCTATGGGCTTCTGCCTTATGTGCACAACCTTCTGGGAAATTTTTGAATTCAGCTGTGATCAGATTTTAGGCTTGGTCAGCGGAAGCCCCAATGATGTTCAGCATTGGTCATATGCAAGAGCTCTTGCGGAAAATTCACCCAAGGTTCAGACAATTTTTGACCCGATTGATATGGGCCGTTGGCCGCTTATGGATACAATGGGAGATATCTTTCTTAATGTTATCGGAACAATTCTCGGCGGAATCGGTCTTAAAATTTATCCCTACCGTCATAAGGGCAGATTCAGTCTTGATTTTATAAGAGAAGCAATATAATAACAAAGCAGATGTAAGAACAGGTTTTTTTACATCTCTTTTTTTACAGCCTCTTTTTGCATAAACAAATCCCCGCAGTAATATAAATAAAGAAAAAAGCCAATAAAAAGGAGCTGTGTGGGATGAATTCAGAAATGAAGAAGGAAATCTTATGCCGTAGTGAAGAAAAAGAGAGACTCAAATGTGAAAAGAATCTTGAGCAGGAGCTTGTGTTACCCGATTACTGCGGAGATATAAAGAGAATTCTCAGATGCACCGTAAGCCCGGGGATATATTCCGTCAGCGTTTCGGGGCAGAGAGTTACCGTCAGGGGAGAAGCACTTATAAGGCTCGTCTATGCCGATGATAAGGAAAAAATTGACTGCTATGAAAAAACGGTAGAGCTTTCGCTGGGCGGTCAGTTTGCAGAGCAACAGGAAAATCCGGTGGTTCTTGCATCGGCTTCGGCTGATTATGTCAACTGCAGAGCCGTGAATCCGCGTAAGGTTAATATAAGCTCGGGCATAAGCGTTATATGCTCCGTCAGAGGTGTAACCAACAAAGAAATTCTCTGCTCGGCAGGCAGCGATATTGAGGTGCTGACGAAAAAGTGCAGTGAAGAAAGCCTGGTGTGTCAGGGGGAAAAGACCTTTGATATGAGCGAAACCGTAGTGCTTGATAAGGATAAGCCCGGGGTAAGCAAAATAATAAGGCAGGAGGCCTATGTCAATATAGAAAGTCAGAAGGCGGTCGAGGGTAAGCTTCTGATAAAGGGTGAGCTTGTTGTCAGGGTTGTTTACTGCCCCTCTGAAAGTGAAAACAAGACATTAAAGCTTGTGCATAAAATGCCGCTCAGCCAGATTGCAGATATCGAAGGCCTTACCCGGGAATGCAGCATCAGAGCGGTATGCAAGGTAAATCAGCTTACGGTTGCTCCACGCTCCGATTCCTCAGGTGCAGGCAGACTGCTTGATGTTGCGGCGAGAATAAGCTGCTTTGTCTGCGGCACTGCTGTCAGAGAATATGAGTATATTGCCGACTGCTACAGTATTTCATCACCCAAGAAATGCAGTCATGCACAAAAGGAGATTCTCTGCTGTGCTTATGACGGCAAAAAAGAGCTGAGTCTCACATCCTCTCTTCAGGTTTCTCCCGTCAGGGAAATCTGTGACATATGGGTCAGTGAAAAGAATGTAAGGCTGACCCCCTCACGTGACAGAGTGAAGGCGAATCTGCGGCTTAATATGTGCATTCTCGGCTTTGATGAAAAGGGATGCCCCGTATATAAAGAAACGGAAGCTGAATTTGAAAGTGACATTGAGCTCAGGAAGAGCTGTGAAGAGGTTACGTGTGATTTTGACTGTGATGTTACCGAGGTCAGATGGAGCGGGATAAATCAGGGTTCTGCAGAAATTACCGCCCTCATTAATGCTTATATACGTATATATTCCGTTGAGTATATAAGTCTTGTTAATGAAATAACGGAGCAGGAGGAGAAAGCTTCTGTAAATCGGCCTGCCCTCACTCTTTATTATTGCAATAAGGATGAAAAGGTGTGGGATATAGCAAAAAAATACAGAACAACGGTTGATGCCCTTTGCCGCGAAAACGGTATCGAGGGGGATTGTGTTACTCAGGCGAAAATGCTTATGATACCCTGTGTATAAAAATAAAGGCAGAGAATTTCTCTGCCTTTTAAAAAATTATATGTTATGATAAAAGAGAAAGAAAAGAGCAACCTGAAAAATCATAATTAGAGGAAGCCCCAGCATAAACCTCTTGTGCCGTGTTTTGTGGCGTATGAGCTTCATTGTCACAAATTCCGCAACACTTCCGCCAAAGAAGGCGAGAAAGAAAAGAAGTGCCTCGGGGGTACGCCGTCTTCCTTTTTTAGCCGAAAGCTTATCCTTTGCCGTTATAAAAGCGGTGATAAGGCTGATGACAAGCAGATAGATGAAAAAATATTTCATTGCTTGCTTTTGACTGTAACGGTGAGGTCTTCCTTGGTGATTGTGACAAAGGTGCCCGCGTTCTTTTCCTTAAGATAGTTTTTGTTAAGAGAAAAAACAGTTGCGCAGTAGGGGCAGACGGCAAAGGCGAGGTCTTTATCGTCGGCAGAAATTTTTGCCACGGGGGATTTGTCCTCGGTTGAGAAAAGCCTCATAGCAGTATTTCTTCCGCAAACGGGACAGTCTACGGGAGAGGAAGTGCCTTCGTCGGTTGTTGAAATTTTATTGATTGTTTTGATAGCCATAAAACCGCCTCCGTAAATTTACTACATAATATTTTAGATTGTTTTTGCCTTATTGTCAAGAGAAATATGAAAGGAGATAATATGACTAAAAAAATTGCTGCGATTATAATTGCGATGATGCTTCTTTTCTGTTCCTGCGGCTCAGCAGATGTGACACAAGAAGAGACTGAACACACAACGGAAAAAACACAGCCGATGACCGACGGGGGAAAGCTGCTTTTCAGAGGTGTATGGCTTTCATATATAGAAATAAGCGAAAACAGCCCCGACCGGCAAGGCTTTGAAGACTTTCTCGATAAACGCTTTACGGATTTTTCTGCCTTGGGGATAACCGATGTATTTTTTCATCTTCGTCCCTTCGGCGATGCCCTTTATGAATCTGAGCTTTTTCCTTCCAGCGATACCGTCTGTAAAAATCAGGGCGATGAATTACCCTTTGACTATGTGGAAGCGGCACTGAAAAAAGCAAAGGAATACGGGCTGAAGCTTCACGGCTGGATAAATCCCTACCGTATTTCGCACGGCAGTGACATTACCGCTCTGAGTGAGGAAAATCAGGGCAGAATATGGTATGAAAAGGGCACGGGAGAGGTTTTGCTTTCAGGTGACAGGTTTTATTTCAATCCCGCAAGGGAAAACGTGAGAAGGCTGATAATTGACGGCGTCAGGGAGCTTATGGAAAAATATCCCGAACTTGCAGGTATACACACCGACGATTACTTTTACCCCGAGGGTATGGCTTCTCAGGATTCGGCCGATTATGAGGCGTATGTGAAAAACGGCGGTGAAATGAGTCTCGGTGATTGGAGAAGGGAAAATGTCTCCATTCTTATGCGGGAAATTTATTCTGCCGTCAAAGAATACGGAAGTGACAGGGTGTTTTCCGTCAGCCCCGACGGAAAGCCTGAATATTCCCGTGACAGTCTTTTTGCCGATGTGGAAAAATGGTGCAGTGAGGAAGGCTATTGCGATATAATATTACCTCAGATATATTTCGGCTTTAACAATCAGAAGCACCCCTTTGACCAAAGCCTTGAGGAATGGACAGAGCTTTGCAAGGGCTCTGAGGTGAGGCTTGTGCCCGGGCTTGCTCTTTATAAATGCGGCAACGAGGATAAATATGCAGGTGAGGGTATAAATGAGTGGCAGGAAAATTCGGATATCATAAAGCGTCAGGTGATGCTTATTAAGGATAATGATTTGCACGGCTTTGCCCTTTACAGCGGCAGTTATGTGAATTTTTCTGAAAGTTTTTGTAAAAAAGAGCTTGATAATCTGATTTCTGTGTTATAATATATCACCGTAAAAACTAACAACTGATAAGTGAGAACTCCGAATGAAAAGAATCAGACGTATAATTATTATAATATCACTTGTGCTTTGTGTTGTTGTTGCGGCGGTTTCCGGCATCTATCTAATGAAAGACAGGGGAAATGGCGGTGTAACCGAGCCCGACAGAGCCGCTATGGATGAATATCTGCTTGACACCGCAAGAGAAAAGGCCCCTGCGAGGAAAAATGCGGTATGGATTAAGGACGGCACCGACGGCAGCTTTACACCTGACGATGAGGATTTTGAAAGAAGCCTTGAGGTAATTAAGCAGTCGGTTTTTGATGAGGTTTACATTGAGCTTCAGGCTGAGGCCTATGAAACGGAAAAGGAAGCGGAAGAAAGACTTGCCTTTGCCGTTTCAAAAATAAAATCACTCGGCAAAAAAGCTTATGCGGCCTTTTCGCTTTCTCAGGATATTGAAGGGGCAGGGGAATATATAAAAGAGGCTGACGGCGTTGTGCTTACGGGTGCAGAGAAGGCTTCTTATGAAGAGATAAACCTTAAGGCTCAAAGCGTTGCCGAGCTTATGAAGGATAAGAGGCTTATTCTTTGCCTTGCCGCAGATTATCCCGATATTCAGAAGCTCGACAGAGAGCTTATTGACGAAATTCACTTTACTGCTTCTGAGGAAGGCGACGCAGAAAAAATGCTCAAAGCCATAGGCGAGGGCAACGACTTTGCTTTCGGGTGCAATCTGGGTTTAAGCGCGGTTGACGGTTCTTCCGTTACTGCTGATGTTCCCCTTAAAAATCTGTATGCGTTAAGAGAAGCAAAAGCTGTTTCAACTGTTGTTTTTGACTCTCTTAAAATGACAAGAACCAATTTTCACAACTGCTTCGGTGCGGTTAAAACCTATATAACCCTGGGCATTGTGCCTGAGCTCGCCTTTCGTGAGGTCGGGCTCAGCGGCAGCTCGGGTGAAATTATAACCTCAGAGGGCTACACCGTCGGGGCAGAGCTTTACGGCTCATATCTTTTTCCCTTCTTTCTTGACGGCAGGAATATCGGTTCATCCGCCAACGGCAACATTACCGCCACGGTTGACCTTATGCCCGGTGAAAATACCTTTACCGTGAAACAGAACGGCTCCTCAATCAGCTTCCGGATGCTCAGTGAATGCAAAGAGGAGCTTGTAAGAAGCATAATCCCCTCAGAGGATATATATATCTTACCCTCGGAAAGCTTTGATGTGACGGTTATTGCCCACTGTAATGCAGAGGTTTACATCAAGTTCGGCACACAGAAAATACAGGCAAGATGCGAAAGAGGAGCGACCGGCTTTACGGCCTTTTCCGCTTCTGTTACCGCACCCGCAACAGAAAGTGAAATATCCTCTGTCGGCTCAATGAGTGTAATTGCCTCTTACGGAGAAAAAACGGTGCAGTATGAGGGTGCAAGAGTATACCCTGCGAGTGTGGTGCCCGAAACGACCGCAAGACCCTCAACCACCCTTAACGCAGGCAATTATAACCCTACTGTCACCGATGACAAATATGCGGTAACACAGGGGATTACCTCTCAGCAGAATAATAGCTATCTTAATCAGAATATAACCTATACGGGTAATCTGATGTGTGTTGTCAGAGCACCCTATGCAGATGCAAAGCTTATTTCGGCCAACGACGATTACTCTCCCGACTGCTCGCCCCTTGTCGGCGGAACAATGGATTATGTTGTTTCGGAAAGCACCTATTATAACCCCGAGGACGACAAGGAGGAATATTATTATGACCTTGCCTCGGGCAGAAAAATAAAAAGGGAAAACGTAGACCTTGTCAGCACATCGGGTATGGGTGACAATTCACTTGAGGTGGTTTCTGTCATAAGCGGACTCAACAAGCTGCAGATTACCCTTAAAACAAAATGGAAGGTACCGTATAATATTGATTATCCCGGTCAGAATTACTACTATTCATATAAGAAAAACTACAACGTTACCTCCTTTAATGCATCGAGTGTCAGAATGACCTTCTATCACACTGCTTCTGTAAGCGGCAGCATTGATGTGGGTGGAAGCAACGTGCTTTCCTCAGCGGTGTGGAGCACATCAGCTCAGGATAAAACCGTAACACTTACCTTCGGCCTTAAAAATCAGGGCGGTTACTATGGCTCGTCCCTTGAATACGATGCAAACGGCAATATGGTTATCACCGTTAACAGAAAGCCCGATTCACAGACAGGCTATGTGGTGCTTCTTGACCCGGGTCACGGCGGCTCTGAGCCCGGTGCGGTCGGTCTCGGCTCTGCCGTTCAGGAAAGACAGATTAACCTTGATTTTGCTCTCAGAGTCAAGCAGGAGCTTGAAAGCAGAGGCGTTACCGTTTATCTGACAAGAACGGGCAACGATAAGGAAAGGGATACACTTACCCTTGAGCAGAGAAAGGAAATAACCAGAAGCATAAAGCCTGACCTTTATGTAAGCATTCACTGCAACGGCTCATACAGCCCCGACAGTATAGGCACATCTACCTATTATTATGAGCCTTATTCCTATAACCTGGCTAAAAACATCTATGATGAGCTGCTGTCGGTTCATAAAAACCGTCTGTATGCAGGCAGACAGGAGCTTTATTCCTCTCTTGCCGATAAGGTGCAGTTCTATCCCTTCAGCGTAACAAGAGTTGAGGATTGCCCGAGCACTCTTATTGAGGTCGGTTACCTTACAAACGATGCCGAGTGTGCTATGCTCGCTCAGCCCGAAAATCAGGCGGCCTTCGGCAAGGCGATTGCGGACGGTATTTATAAAACACTCACAAGCTGAAAATAACCTGCCACAAAACAAGGCTTATGACACCCGATAAGCCTGTAAAGCAAGAGAAAAATGCGGTTACGGGTGTCAGAGGAACACAGACACCTGTCAGGGCACTCAGCAGATTTACCGCAAGAATACCTCCGATTCCCGAGGCGGCAGAAAGAAAAAGAGCACGGAAAAATTTACCGCTCTTTTTAAAAAGTCTGAGGCTTATAAGTGCAATTACCGTTATAACGGCTATAACAATAAAATCAGTGTAATTCATAAAATCACCCTTGTAACAGTTTGTTTTATTATATTCGTCACAAGGGGTAATAAGAAGTAAAGGAGAAACTAAAATGAAAATTTTAAAGCTTACCCCCGCAATTAAAGATTATATTTGGGGCGGAACAAGACTTTCAAAGGAATTTGATATGGTTTCGTTTACCGACAGACAGGCAGAGGCATGGGTGCTTTCCTGCCACGAGGCGGGCGAAAATATAATCGAAAACACAGAATTTAAGGGCAGAACTCTTTCCGATGTGCTGAAGAACGAGGGCAAGAGCTACCTTGGTAAGAACTGTGAAAAATTTGAGGAGTTTCCTATCCTTATCAAGCTTATAGATGCTCTTGATAACCTTTCCGTTCAGGTGCATCCCGACGACGAATATGCTCTGAGAGTTGAGGGCGAATACGGCAAAACAGAGGCATGGTATATCGTTGACTGCGATGACGATGCTGAAATCATCTACGGCTTTAAAGAGGATATCACCAAGGAAGAATTCAGAAGGAGCATAGAGGATAATACTCTTATGGAATACGTTAACCGCGTAAAGGTAAGAAAGGGTGAAATATATTTCATCGAGGCAGGTACTCTTCACGCTATCTGTAAGGGCATTCTTCTTGCTGAGGTGCAGCAGAATTCCAACACCACCTCCCGTGTTTATGATTACGGCAGACTGCAGAACGGCAAGCCCCGTGAGCTTCATATTGATAAGGCTGTTGACGTTACAAACACAAATGCAATAGGCGAGTGCTACGGTGAGCCTCTTATTGAAAGAAGACAGAAGGACGGTTACTGCGAAACCCTGCTTACAAAATGCGGACTTTTCACTGTGAAAAGGCTTGAAATTAAAGAAAAGGCGGCGCTTGTTTCCGATGAGAGCTCCTTTGTTTCTCTTGTGTGCCTTGAGGGCAACGGCGTTGTTATGCACGGTGACAGCTGTGTGACACTTTACAAGGGCGAAAGCCTTTTTGTTCCTGCAGGCTTCGGCGAGTTTGAGATTTTAGGCAATCTTACGGTTATTGAGTCAAGAGTGTGATTTAATAATCAGCTTTTCGGCTGATATACGGCTGAGATTCATTTTCCTGTTGACAAAGCCGTGCCTCAGTGATATTATGATAATATAATAAATCTTCAGGGCGAGGCGCAATTCCTCACCGGTGGTATGAGCGGTTATTTCCTCTCGAGCCCACGAGCCTTTCGAGGTTGATTCGGTTAAATTCCGAAGCCGACGGTTACAGTCCGGACGAAAGAAGAGAAAATACATTTTTATTTGTATTTTTGCCTGCGGATTTTATTTCTGCAGGCTTTTTATTTTGAAGGAGAACTGATTTTATGAAAAAGCGAAATATTCACAACCTGAGCGTTACGGCTATAATGGGTGCCATAGGCTTTATACTTATGATGCTGGAATTTCCTCTTTCTTTTATTATTCCGTCCTTTATAAAATTTGACTTTTCCGAGCTTCCCGCGCTTATAACCGCCTTTTCAATAGGTCCCTGGTGGGGTGTTGCTGTTTGTCTTATCAAAAACCTTCTGCATCTTTTTGTGGGTAGCACGGCAGGTGTGGGTGAGCTTTCAAACTTTGTTCTCGGTGCCGTGTTTGTGTTTGTTGCCGGAGCAATATATAAGCGCAAAAAGACAAGAGGCGGTGCCCTTATCGGTACACTTGCAGGAGCCTTTTCCATGGCCGCCGTAAGCGTTGTGACAAACTATTTCTTCGTTTACCCCATATATGCAAAAATGCTTATCCCTATGGAAGCAATTATCGGTATGTATAAGGCGCTTCTTCCCTCATGTGATAGCTTGCTTGAGGCTCTTGTGATATTCAACTTTCCCTTTAATCTTGCTAAGGGTCTTATAGATGCGGCGATATGCTTTCTTATCTATAAAAAGCTTTCACCTATATTAAAAGTTAGTAAAAAATAACAGTTGACAAATGCTGACTGTGCTGATATAATACATCAGTAAATTGAATACTTTCCTTATTAAGAGTAGCGGAGGGGACAGGCCCTGTGAAGCTCGGCAACCTGCATTTGTAAGGTGCTAAATCCTGCGGTA
This sequence comes from Acutalibacteraceae bacterium, assembly GCA_045537815.1. Classification (GTDB taxonomy): domain Bacteria; phylum Bacillota; class Clostridia; order Oscillospirales; family Acutalibacteraceae; genus UBA6857. The sequence continues at coordinate 11,780 of JAZSQD010000018.1, forward strand.
TGACCGGAAGATGAGGTTTTCAGGCGGTCAGAATATGACCGCTTTTTTAATTCGGAATTCGGAGTTCGGAATTCGGAATTGCGCCGAAGCAAGGCATAGGAGGGTATCGGAAAGGCACACCACACGGGGCGTATCCTACGCGCTAATCCCTAATCCCTCGGCCCTCCACCACCCACATTTACAATTTTATCAACATAAACAATACTAAAGTAAAGGAGTAATAAAAATGGCAAGACATCTTTTCACATCAGAGTCCGTAACAGAAGGACATCCCGACAAAATCTGCGACCAGATTTCCGACGCAGTTCTTGACGATATTTATGCTCACGACCCTCAGGCGAGAGTAGCCTGTGAAACAACGGTTACAACAGGTCAGGTGCTTGTAATGGGCGAAATCAGCTCAACACACAAGCCCGATGTTGCAAAAATCGCAAGAAGAGTTATCAACGAAATCGGCTACGACGACGGCTCAAAGGGCTTCGACGGCAACACCTGTGCAGTTCTTGTTGCTCTTGACGAGCAGTCACCCGACATCGCTATGGGCGTTGACAAATCTCTCGAGCTTAAGGGCGGAGAAGAGGATGCATACAATCTTCACGGTGCAGGCGACCAGGGTATGATGTTCGGCTTTGCCTGTGATGAAACCGAGGAGCTTATGCCGCTTCCCATTTCACTTGCACACAAACTTGCAAAGCAGCTCACAAAGGTGCGTAAGGACGGCACACTCCCATATCTCCGTGCAGACGGTAAGAGTCAGGTAACCGTTGAATATGATGAAAACGGCAGACCCGAGGCAGTTACCGCAGTTGTTGTTTCTTCACAGCACAGTGCAGACGTCCCGCTTGAGCAGATCCGCAAGGATATCACAGAGCTTGTTATCAAGCCCATCATCCCTGCAGAGCTTATGAGAGAGGACACCAAAATCTATGTTAACCCCACAGGCCGTTTCGTAACAGGCGGTCCTCAGGGCGACAGCGGTCTTACAGGCAGAAAAATCATCGTTGATACCTACGGCGGTTACTCACGTCACGGCGGCGGTGCATTCTCAGGTAAGGATCCCACGAAGGTTGACAGAAGTGCCGCTTATGCTGCAAGATATGTTGCAAAAAACATCGTTGCAGCAGGCCTTGCATCAAAGTGTGAGGTTCAGCTTGCTTATGCTATCGGCGTTGCAAAGCCTGTTTCAGTTATGGTTGACACCTTCGGCACCGGTAAAATCTCAGACGATAAGATTTCAGAAATCGTAAACAAGGTCTTTGACCTTCGTCCTGCCGCAATTATTGATACCCTCAAGCTTCGTGCTCCCATTTACCGTCAGCTTGCTTCTTACGGTCACGTGGGCAGAGAAGACCTCGATGTTCAGTGGGAAAAGACAGATAAGGTTGATGCCATCAAGGCATTGGTATAATTTGAATAAGGAGGCTGACTGAAATGAAAAAAGAACTTAAGATGAAGCATATTTTCATTCCCGTGCTTGTTGTGGTTGTTATTCTTATGATTGTTGCTGCTGTAATCAACTACACAAACAAACCCGACACAACAACAGCAACAGACGCAGGAATCGTAACAAGTCACACACACGCTGACGGCGAAGTTCACTACGACGAACACTAAACAGAAGCACCCGAAGAGGCACACCCCGTAAGCAGGTGTGCCTCAGTTATATTCGCCTTTCGACGAGTTATATTGCTAAGCAGATATATTTTTGCTCGAATATTTGTTACCTTTCCGTTGTTTTTGAGATTATATATATGAAAGATCATGTAAGAGTTTTTTAGATTTCGTATGATTTGGATGTGATTCCGATGGGTTAGGTAAAGAATAGTACAATTAACATAATAAAAAAGGAGTATTGTTTATGAAAAAAGTATTAGCATTAATAATTGCAGTATTAATATTTGTTTTTCTATTAAATATATCAGCTTTGGGTGTTGATGAACTTATAATCAGTCAAGAAACAAACGAAATATTGCCATGTTATGAACCAGTTTGCGGTTCTTATTCATCCCACAGTATGCATTCAAAGGGATGGGGTAGTGTTTTCAGAGACGGTGAAACATATCTTTTTTTGCAGTCAGCATGGCAATGTAAAAGATGTTATCTTGTTATGGTAACAGAAGGTGATTTGTTTTATTGGGGCATGGAGCCGTTGGGTTATTATGCAATATGGTATGCGGATGCCCCTATATCTGATACCGGTTGCATTATAGACGGAGCCCATTACTATGGTTATACATCGAATAATTATTTGTCAGGATATCAGTTTTATAAAAATACCGCGTATTAAGGAGTCGCTATGAAAACAAAAGCTTTCAAATCATGTCTGTGCATAGTGCTGTGTCTGCTGTGCCTTGTGCTGACGGGCTGTCAGGTGAAAGAAACGGACACAGGTGAAGAGCTTGTAAAAGAGTTTCTTACCGAGTATTTTTCTTTTAACAAAAATTCGAGAGCGCAGGAGCTTAATTCCCTTGCCGAAAAAGACAGCCTTGAAGAATACGGGGAGGCATATGACAGGTATTATGATGCTTTTGTCGTTTTTGTAACGGAAAACTGCATAGAAACAATGAAGAAAAACCGTGAACCGTATATATATGATAAAATGGCTGCAGAAAACAAGCTTTCTGTGGTGCCTGAGGTATTAACGGAAGCGGCAGGGGAAAACACCTATACCTTTGAGATATCCTTTGTGTCACAAGAGGCCGGGGAATTGTTTGAATCTCCTGTCAGAGGCACTGTTACCGTAAGTCAGGAAGATGACGGAAGCATAAAGGTCAATTCAATTGTTTATTAAATAATCTTATCAGACTTTCTGTAAGGGAAGTCTGATATTTTTTATCCATAATTATTGTATATTGATAATAATTATGTTATAATCAACCGAATAAGATTTATTAAGCAATTAAACAACAGGAGATGATAATATGTCTTACAAGGAAAAGTATAATCAGTGGCTCGGCTTTGACGAAGAAACAAAAAAAGAGCTCGAAGCAATTACTGACGAAAAAGAAATTGAAGACAGATTTTATAAAGAGCTTGCATTCGGCACAGGCGGACTTCGAGGTGTTATGGGTGCAGGCACCAACAGAATGAACAAATACACCGTAGGTAAGGCTACATACGGTCTGGCAAACTATCTCAGAAGCAGAAACGAAGGCAAAATCAAGGTTGTTCTTGCTTATGACTCAAGAAACAATTCTGCCTTCTTTGCCAAGACTGCGGCAGGTATTTTTGCTTCCTGCGGCTTTGAGGTTTATCTTTTTGAAACACTCGTTCCCGTTCCCGTTTTATCCTTTGCATCAAGATATCTCGGCTGCACTGCGGGCGTAATGATAACCGCCTCACATAACCCCAAGGAATATAACGGCTATAAGGTTTATGACCATACAGGCTGTCAGCTCTGCACCGATGACTCCAAGGCGGCAATAGACTTTATCAATAAAATTACCGATTTCAAGTCCATTCCCTTTGCCCGGGACGATAAGGGCATCACCTATGTGGGTGACGATGTGCTTGAGCCATATTACAAGGAGCTTAAGAAGCAGTCACTTTATGAAGAAAAGAGTGACCTTAAGATAGTATATACCCCCCTTCACGGAACAGGTAATATTCCCGTAAGACGTATGATTGACGGAATGAATGTTACAATCGTTAAGGAACAGGAATTGCCCGACGGTAACTTCTCCACCGTAAGAAGTCCCAACCCCGAGGAAAAGGATGCACTCACAATCGCCATAGAAAAGGCAAAGGAAATTAATGCTGACCTTGTTTTCGGCACTGACCCCGACTGTGACAGAGTGGGTGTAGCTGTCAGGGACGGTGACAGCTATGTCCTTTTCACCGGCAATCAGACAGGTGCCCTTCTTGTAAACTTTGTGCTTACAATGAAAAAGGCTTCTCTCAGCGAAAAGTCAACCATAATCAAGACAATCGTTACATCTGAGCTCGGTGCAAATATAGGCAGAGCCTTCGGTCTTCAGGTTGAAGAAACCCTTACCGGATTTAAATATATCGGCGACAAGATGAATAAGTATGAAGCAAGCGGCGAAAAGGAATTTGTTATCGGCTATGAGGAATCCTACGGTTATCTTGTAGGCAATCACGCAAGAGATAAGGATGCGGTTGTTTCGTCAATGCTTATATGTCAGATGGCGGCATGGTATAAAAACAGAGGCATGACGCTTGTTGATGCCCTTAACGAGATTTATGCTCAGTACGGCTATTATCTTGACCACCTTGATTCCTTTACTCTCAGGGGTAAGGACGGAGCGGAGAAAATACAGCAGCTTATGGTTTATTTCAGAGATAAAGGCGTATCTGTTATCGACGGTATCAGCGAGATTATCGACTACATCGACGGCATAGGGGATTTTCCCAAGGAAAACGTGCTTAAGTATCTTTGGAAGGACGGCTCATAGATGGCGGTAAGACCTTCGGGTACAGAGCCTAAAATCAAGGTTTATTATTCAATTCAGGATAAAACCAAGCAGCAGTCTCAGGCAAGACTTGCCGACTACAGAAGTATTATGTCTGCTGTTATTGAGGGCTGATATTTTCTTTCATAAAAAAGTTAAAAAACCTATTGACAAACCTTTACACTTGTGATAAACTCATCCATACCGCATATTACGGGCGGCATACTTCGGTGTGCCCAAAGTGATAAAAATCCGCCCCAAGGTAGCGAGTCCATAATAAAGGAAGGAAAGAAACTATGTACGCAATTATCGAAACAGGCGGCAAGCAGTACAAGGTTGAAGCAGGCGACGTTCTCTTCATCGAAAAGCTTGACGTAGAAGCAGACTCCGAGGTTACCTTTGACAAGGTTATCGCAGTTGGCAGCGACGACGGCATCAAGGTTGGTGCTCCCTACGTTGACGGTGCAACCGTAACAGCAAAGGCAATCAAAAACGGTAAGGGTAAGAAGATTGTTGTCT